>CADAEJ010000050.1 GCA_902786965.1 uncultured Ruminococcus sp.
GTTCTATTTCAGAACAACAGACGTTACAGGCGTTATCACCCTTCCTGCTGATAAGGAAATGTGCATGCCTGGCGATAACGTAGAGATGGACGTTGAGCTCATCACTCCAATCGCTATCGAAGAGGGTCTGAGATTCGCTATCCGTGAGGGTGGTAGAACAGTTGGTTCAGGCGTTGTTACTAAGATCAACAAGTAATTCTCGCTTGACTAAAGCCTGATATGCAATCCAAGGGAGTTGTCCGAAAGGACAGCTCCCTTTTTTGTGTTGACAAATATGCTCGCCGTGGGTTATAATGTGTAAAGAGAAACTAAAAGCGGAGGATAACAATGAAGCTTTTCAAAAGATTTCATATTGCCTCAAACGCGATCGCGCTTGTCCTGCTGACAGTATTCCTCGTCTGGACTGTCTGCACGCTGCCGGGCCTCCCGAAGAAATTCGGTATGCACTACGGCATGGACGGCAATTTCGATATTTACAGCGAGAACAAAATAATGGCGTTCTACCCATTCTTTGCAGGGTACGGCCTGTTTGTCATATTCAGCCTGCTCTCCTTTGCCGCAAGCAAAATAAAAAAGGTCGGCGGCAAGCATAAAGAGAACGAAACCGAGGGCATACGCATTCTGATAAGATCCCTGTGTGATATGCTCAAACTGTGCTGGGCGGTGTTCTGGTCGTTCTGGTCATTCCACATTATTCACCAGTCACGCTGGCACTTCATCATAAACCGAAATTTCACAATAGTGCTTGCCATTGCTTTGCCGCTGTATGCCACAATTGCCGCTAACGATATCAGAAAACGTAAATTGAGAAAACAGGAGAGATCATGAGCTACATCGAATTTAAAGACGTCGTAAAAGAATACAAAATGGGCGAGACCACTATCCGCGCCAACGATAATGTCAATTTCACTATCGAAAAAGGCGAGCTTTGCGTCATCGTCGGCGCATCGGGCGCAGGCAAAACAACTATCCTCAACCTGCTCGGCGGTATGGATACCTGCACAAGCGGCAGTATCATCATCGACGGGCAGAATATCGCAGGCTTTGCCAAAAAACAGCTGACCACCTTCCGCCGCAATGATGTCGGCTTCGTGTTCCAGTTCTATAACCTGATAAATAACCTCACCGCCAAGGAAAATGTCGAGCTTGCAACGCAGATCTGCGACGACGTTATGTCCGCCGAGGAAGCCCTCACCGCCGTCGGTCTTGCACAGCGTATGAACAACTTCCCCTCGCAGCTCTCGGGCGGCGAACAGCAAAGAGTGTCAATAGCCCGCGCGATAGCAAAAAAACCAAAGCTCCTGTTGTGCGATGAACCCACAGGCGCGCTGGACTATGTAACAGGCAAATCCATACTCAAGCTCCTGCAAACGCTCAGCCGTGATTTCGGCGTGACCGTAGTGATTATCACCCATAACTCCGCAATAAAACCCATAGCCGATAGAACTATCTCCGTCAAGTCGGGCAAAATAGAGGCTACCGAGCTTAACGCAAACCCCGTTGATATCGACGAGATCGAGTGGTAACAAAAAAGCACCTACCAAAAAATTGATAGGTGCTTGAAAGTATCTTTAATTATAAAACATCATTTCCTGGAGGTGGCAGTTCTTCATCGTCACCAGGTTGAGTAACTGTGCCACCGCCACCGCCGTTGTCATTGTTGCTGGTTGGCTTTGGTGCAGCCTGTGTGGTGGTGCGCTGCGTCTGCTTTTGGGTCAATTTCTGCGTGGGCTGTACAGCTGTCGGCACGGGCGCGGGCATGGTGGTTTGCTGTGTGGTTGTCGCGCTTGTGGTGGTCGTTGTGGTCGTCTGCTCGGTAGTGGTGGTCGTTTCGCTTGTGGTTGTTGTTGTCGCGCTCGTTGTTGTGGTGGTTTGCGAGGTCGTGGTGGTCTCGGTCTCGGTCTCCGAGCTGCTTTCCGCCGCCGATGACGAGCCGCTTTCGCTGTCCGACCTGCCCGAAACAACAAGTATTATTATCACCGCCGCGATAACGAGTACCGCCGCGGCTGCCGCTATTATTATCTTGCCCTTTTTAGACATTGTATTCACTTCCAAAATCAGTTTTTTACATTATACAACAGAATTTGTATGTTGTCAAATGAATACAAGTAAAGCATTGCAAGGCATACTTTGCTTTTCAGTTACGCGAGCCGCAATGCCTGTCAAAATGATAAGTGAATAGTGAATAATACATCAAAAAAGTACTTGACCTGCGGTCAAGTACTTTTTTGATGGGGGAAATGGGACTTGAACCCACACGATATCGCTACCGACGGATTTTGAGTCCGTTGCGTCTGCCAATTCCGCCATTCCCCCGTATGTCCCGCGCAACATCAGAAACGCGATTACAATATATTATACCATACCGCACCGCAAATGTCAAGGTAACAAGTCTTAAAAAATCAGCCTGATTATTTGTGGCATTTCACATAAAAATACTTTTAAAATCTCTTGATTTTTGTTTGTTTTTGTGCTATAATTCAATTGTAGTCTTAAATATTGTATTTCAGGAGGCAAAAGCAATGACATTACAGGATCTTACCGTTTTGATATGTGACGACTCAATGTTCGCACGAAAGAAACTTAATATGTCTATCGCCGCAATGGGCGTAGGCAAAGTGTTTGAGGCAGCCGACGGCGCAGAAGCTATCGAGAAGTATGACGAGTGTATGCCCGATGTCGTGTTTATGGATATCATCATGCCCAAGGTAACAGGCATCGACGCGCTCAAAGCTATCATAGCAAAGCACCCCGAGGCGAAGATCGTTATGGCATCGTCTGTCGGCACGCAGGGACACCTCAAGGACGCGCTCAAAGCAGGCGCAGCCGACTTCCTGCAAAAGCCTATCACCGATGAGGATGCAAAGAAGATCCTTGAAAACGCTGCGAAAGGAGTTTTGTAAATGTTTGCCCAGTTTTTTGGCGGATACCTCCTCAATAAAGGCCTCGTCAAGCCTGATGACCTGACGGCCGCGATCGAGGATAAGAAAAATACCCGAATGCGACTTGGCGTGCTTGCGATCAATGCAGGTCTTATGACCGCCCAGCAGGTCGAGCATGTCAATATCACGCAGCAGAGCGTAGATAAGCGCTTTGGCGACCTTGCAGTTGAGCTTGGCTATGTCACAGCCGACGATGTTGAAAGACTGCTCTCGCAGCAGCCGACAGATTACCTCCTGCTCGGTCAGACCCTCGTGAATAACGGCGTGCTGACAAATGCACAGTTTGAAAGCGCGATAAATGCCTATAAAGAGGAAACACAGTTCTCCGATGAGGATATCAGCGATAATCAGAATGAGGTGCTGACAAGGGTCATCAATGACTTCTATCACTTTGACAGCGCTGAAAATGCAAGGATCTATACCGACTATGTGACGCTTCTGTTCAAAAACGTCATCAGATTTATCGGTGATGACTTTACACCGCTTAAATCCCATATGGTCAGGGATTATTCCGTCAAAAACCTCGTTAAGCAGGAGTTTTCGGGCAACTACAACTCGCTTGCCTGCATAGCAGCCGATGACGATGCGTATAAGGGGCTTGCAGAGAGATTCTCCAAGGAGAGCTTTACCGAGATAGACGACTTTGTTGACGCAACAATAGGCGAGTTCCTTAACGTTGTCGACGGACTGTTTGCTGTGAATGAGTCCAACGAGTACGGCGTTGAGCTTACAATGAGCCCGCAGGAAGTGTTCAAAAGCACCGAGATGCAGTTCAGCAAATCGGGTTTCTGTATCCCCGTGCAGTTCCCGTTCGGCGTGGTGGATTTCATCATCTGCAACCAGTAGTATGCATTCAAAAAGGGCGGCTTGCACAAAATGTGAGCCGTCCTTAAAAAATTTTATAAAACACTTGCAATTCGCGCGGGAATGTGTTATAATATTAAAGGTTTTGATAATGAATATCACCGACCGAATTGATGTTCCTCATCGATCCGAGATATAGGTGTGCGGGTCCTGTGCAATGAAGCGTTGTGAACCATGTCAGGCGGGGAACCGAGCAGCATTAAGCAATCTGTTTCGTGTGACACAGTTTCGCCTGCATGCCTATATGTCGGATTGATTTTTTAAGGAGAGTGACTGCAAAATGTATCAGGCTTTATATCGTAAATGGCGCCCAATGTCATTTGACGATGTCGTTTCGCAGCCGCACATCACCCAAACACTGAAAAATCAGATAAAAACGGGTAAGACCGCCCATGCGTACCTGTTCACAGGGTCAAGGGGCACGGGTAAGACCACCTGCGCGAGAATTTTCGCAAAGGCTGTAAACTGCGAAAGTCTGCACGACGGCGAGCCCTGTCTTGACTGTAAGATATGCAAAGCAGCCGATAACGGTACCCTTGCGGATATCATCGAGATAGATGCCGCGTCAAATTCAAGGGTGGACGATATCAGAGAGCTGCGCGAGGGTGTCGTGTATACGCCCGAAATGTGTAAGTATAAGGTCTATATCATCGACGAGGTGCATATGCTCTCTCCGGGCGCGTTCAATGCGCTGCTCAAAACTATGGAGGAGCCGCCGCCGCACGTCAAGTTCATCCTGGCAACTACCGAGATACATAAGGTCCCCGCGACCATAGTTTCCAGATGTCAGCATTTTGATTTTCATAGGATACGCACCGAGGATATCGTCAGCAGATTGACGTTCATCGCGCAGCAGGAGGGCTTTAAGCTCGAAAAAGCTGCCGCCGAAATGATAGCAAGGCTTTCAGACGGCGGTATGCGTGACGCGCTTTCGCTGCTTGACCAGTGCGTAGCCTTTGACGATAATATCACCCTCGATGTCGTGTCAAGCGCATCGGGCATAGCGGGCAGAGATTATCTGTTCGATATCCTTGACAATATCGCCGATAAGGACGCAGGCGCCGCATTCAAAACGGTGGACAGGCTGTACAGTATGTCCAAGGACCTCAAAGTCCTCGCAAATGAATTGCTTGTGCAGATGCGCAACGTTATGCTCGTTAAAACCGTTGACGACGTCAGCGATATCGTCATCTGCCTGCCCGACGAGCTGGAAAGGCTCAAAGCCGTCGCACAGCGTATGTCTATGCAGGACGTGCTTGGCGGCATAACCGTGCTGCAGCAGTGCAGCGAGAGATTTGCACGGTGCAGCTCAAAGCGTATCGAGCTTGAAATGACGCTCGTTAAGCTTTGTAACCCAAGTGCGATCGCCGCACCTGTCACCACCGAGATACAGCAGCCCGATACGCAGGAAACTGCCGCGCTGCTCAAGCGTATCGCAAGCCTCGAGGAAAAAATCGCAAAAGGCGTGCCGCTGCAAAGCGCTTCGCAGGGCGATCAGATAAATACCGCAGCACCGAAGAAAGAGTATGACCCCGAGCTGCAAAAGCTCAATGCCGATAATGACGGACATATCAAAAACTGGAACGATATCGTCGATAAGATCCGCGCGAAAGTTCCCGCGGTAGGCGTGTTCCTGCGTGATTCAGTTGCGTTCGTCAAGGGCAATAACCTTTTCCTTATCGTGCAAAGCGATATCTACCTGAAAAAATTCAAAGCATCACAGGACGCCTCGATAATCAACGAGGTGCTCTCGCAAACATACGGAAAAACCTTCAATATCAAGGTAAAATCAGCTAATAAAGCTACCCCCGGCGACGAGGCTGACCCAACCAATCAGCTTATCGCAAAGGCTCGGGAAAACGGTATTGAGGTTGAAATAAAAAAAGATAATTAAGGAGTTTTTACAATGAAAGCAAGATTACCACAGGGTATGGGCAAGGGTCCGTCAAATAATATGAATCAGATGCTCAAGCAGGCACAGCAGATGCAGGATAAGATCACCGATCTTCAGGCTGACCTTGAGCAGAGAGAGTTCACAGGTACCGCAGGCGGCGGAGTAGTCCAGGTCGTTATCAACGGCAAGAGAAATGTCCTCAAGCTCGATATCAAGCCCGAGGTCGTTGACCCCGAGGACGTAGAAATGCTGCAGGACCTCATCATGAGCGCGTTCAACCAGGCTGTTGAAACTCTTGATAAGACAAGTGACGAGGAAATGAAGGCACTCACAGGCGGCGTTTCATTCCCGGGACTTTTCTGATATGTCCGAATCAAGTGCGCTGCCGCTGGTGCTGCTCACCGAGCAGTTCGCAAAGCTCCCCGGTATCGGCATGAAATCAGCGCAAAGGCTTGCCTATCACGTTATGGCAATGCCGCAGCAGGAGGCACAGGCGTTTGCTGACGCTATAGCAAGTATCCATAGCCGAGTGCATCTTTGCAGGCGCTGCCAGAATTTCACCGATAAAGAGCTTTGCCCCGTTTGCGCAAACGGCAAAAGGGATCATTCGCTCGTGTGCGTGGTCGAAAGCCCGAAGGATATATCTGCCTTTGAAGGCTCACGCGAGTTCAACGGAGTCTATCACGTCCTGCACGGACTTCTCTCACCAATGGAGAATATCGGACCGCAGGATCTGAAGATAAACGAATTGTTGAAGCGTATCCAGCCCGAGGGGATAACCGAGGTCATAATGGCTACAAACCCCACAGTTGAGGGCGAAAGCACCGCAATGTATATCTCAAAGCTGTTAAAGCCGCTTGGCGTAAAGGTAACCAGGCTTGCCTTCGGCTTGCCTGTCGGCGGAAGCCTCGAGTATGCCGATAAGGAAACGCTCAACGAGGCTATCAAAAACAGAAACGAAATGATGTAATTTCTATCACAGCCCACCGATTCTTCGGTGAGCTGTTTTTTTATATTGTTCCTGCGATAAATCGGAATTTAGCGTCTTTGACGCTAACAGTGAATAGTGAATAACGAATAGTGAAAAGTTTATAGTTAAGGTATCGCCTTCGGCGCTGACCGACCTTTCGGTCGCTCAAGAGAGTATCCTTCGGATACTCCTTAAAAATCATGTGAGCGAAGCGAACACCGCTACTATTCACTATTCACTTTTCACTCTTCACTATTCATTGCTTATCGGCGCAAAGCGCCGATAAATTCTGATTTATTGTAGTATCTTTAATAAAATTTCGTGCAGGGGGTTTTAATTCGCTGAAAAATGTGCTATACTTGTATAGTAACAGGGAGGTGAGCGCTTGGAGGATAATAAAAAGTACCTTATAGATATCGCCAAAGAAAAAACATACCCAAACCAGTTTGATGACTACCATAAGGAGTTCTCTGAGTGGCGTACCCGCAGTGATAACCCCTACGGCTATAGCTTTGTCCACGACGTGCGCGAGCATACCTACGTTGACGGCGAGGGCTATTACCGGAAAAAAGCCGATGCCGCCGAAAAGGCCGCCCTGACAAAGTGCCTGGGACTGCTCGGTGCATCACTGCTTGTAATGCTGTTTATAGATGCAGTGATATCTTTTGTGTTCTATAAGCTGTATAACGATTCGTCCATATTTGACGTGCGCTATTCGGAGATCGAGAACGTCACAACGTTTTTAAGCCCACTGAATGCCGCACTTTTCGGCGCAGCAACGACCTTTAAGTATATCGCGGGCTTGTGGATATTCGTGCATTTTTCCAAAATACCGCGCAAGGTCGCAATACCTCTGCCCAAGGACGCAAAAGTGTCCAAAAGCGGTATCTACCTTATACTTGTCATAATGGTGATGGGGAAAGTGGGCAGCTACCTTATCAATATCATCTTCGGCTGGATGAATGTTGACTGCGTGTTCACGCTGGGATTCCATAACCCCGACAGCGTTTTCTCCGATGCGATATATGTCTTTTTCAACTGTGTGCTCGTCAGCATCTTTTCGGAATTCCTCTTCCGCGGCGCGATATTGCAGCTGTTTCGGCAGTTCGGCGATACCTACGCGCTGCTGGTGTCGGTCATCACCTTCTCATTCACATATTACGATGTTTCGTCCATCTGCTACGCATCGCTGCTCTCAGCAGTCCTTGGACTGTTCACCCTCAAAACAGGTTCGATAAAAACCGCAGTGATCATGCGCATAGTCGAGTCTATCTCAAGCTATGCCGTCAGCTGCGTCATACTTGATAATTACAGCAACGGTCGTGTCGTGATAGTGTGCATCTACGCCTTTATCGCAACGGTCGCGGCATTCGTCTTTGCAAGACTTATGTGCAACGGCAAGCTCGATTTCCGTATGCGCAACGACTCCTCCGAGATTGACAACGGCGCGAAGCTGCGCCTCTTTGTGACCAATACCTCCATAACGCTGTGGCTTGTCGCAGTGCTTGGAATGGTAGTGCTTATGGTGAGATTCATATGATGCACGACGAGATATATATGAAAAAAGCGCTTGAACTTGCGCGCATCGCAGCGCAGCAGGGGGAAGTCCCCGTGGGCGCGGTAGTCGTGAAAAAAAGCACCGGCGAGATAGTCGGCAGGGGATTCAACCGCCGCGAGTACGGACGTTCACCGCTTACCCACGCCGAGATCGTCGCCATTGACGAGGCAAGCAGAAAGCTGGGCGGCTGGCGGCTTATCGACTGCGAGCTGTTCGTGACCTTGGAGCCCTGCCCAATGTGTGCAGGCGCGATGATAAATTCCCGCATCGAGCGCGTGGTGTTCGGCGCGTATGACGCAAAAGCAGGCTCCTGCGGTTCCGTGGTAGACCTGTTCTCGCTGCCGTATAACCACAAGCCCGAGCTTAAAGGCGGCGTGCTCGAAAGCGAGTGCGCACAGATACTCTCCGACTTTTTCAAAGCATTAAGAGCGCAAAAAAGAGCAGAAGTGTGAAACCTCTGCTCTTTTTCATTTGTTAGCTTGCTTTTTTCTGTCTTATTTTCCTCGCCTTGTTTTTCATCAGCCGCCCGAGGTGCATACTTATCTCCACCGCCGCAGAGTATTTGTCAATAGCCACGATAACGTAGCTTTCAGCGTACTTTGGCAGCTTTACCGTCAGCGGCCACATATGCTTGACGATCATATCCTCCTCGCGCTTATCGACCTCAAAATGTGCCTTTGCATTTTCAAGAGCGATCTGCGGATGACGCATACCGTGAGGCTTTTCGCCCTTTTTGCGTTCGATCGTGCGCCAGTCATATAAAAACAGATCGTGCAGCAGTCCCGCCCTTGCGGCAGAACGTGCGTCAAGCCCGAGCTTTTTGCAAACAAGGTAGTTGTAATAGGAAACGTTCAGACTGTGCTGAAAACAGGTAGTGCTGTAATGATGACGGTACTTTTTCATCTCGTTCACCACATCGCTGTCCAGCAGGTCTTTTACGAAATCAAAATACTCGCGCATCTGCCTTGAGTCCTCAACGCTGTATCTTGACCCCATAGCTTTTGACATAGGCAATCTCCATTCGTCTTATGTTGATATGTTGAAACGTATGCAGAAACAATATATGTCCCTATGATAAGATTATACACTCTTTTCAAGTCCGTGTCAATGGGATTTGATAACAGTTTGGTTACATTACCCAACCGATTTTGTTAAGTTGTCACAAAATTCAACAAAATCAGAAGTACTTTTTGTCATAAAATGCAGGAACAAACCCCTCGCTTGCCGAATCTCTTTGCTGAAAGTACCCCTCAAAGCCGAGCCGTCTTACCTCGTCAGCAACGCTGTTGTATTCAAATGTCGAGGTGCGCCGCGAAAGCTCCTTGTGTTCAAAAGCCTTGTACATCGGCACAAACTGGCTCATCAGACTGATAAGGAACTTGTCCGTGCCAAAGCGCTGCGCGAGCTCGTTTACAAGCCGTATCGAGTCGTGGCGGTGATTTGGCAGCACGAGATGGCGCACGATAACGCCGCTTTGCATTATCCCGTGTTCGTCAAATTCCGGCTTTCCCGCTATCTCTATCATTTCCTGCAAAGCCGCCATCGCCGCAGTAAAGTAGTCCGCCGCCGCAGAGTACCTCCGCGAAAGCTCGCTGTCAAAGTATTTTACGTCAGGCAGAAATATCTTCACCCGACCGCCAAGCATTTTAAGCGTCTGTACGTTTTCGTATCCGCCGCAGTTGTACACAACGGGTATCCTCAGCTGCCCGCCGAGCAGGTCAAGCGCCTTGACTATCTGCGGTACAAAGTGCGTCGGGCTGACAAGGTTCACATTGTGTGCGCCCATATCCTGCATACGCAAAAACGTCTGCGCAAGCTCGCTGACCGTAAGCTCAAAGCCCTTTCCCTGCGCGGATATCTCAAAGTTCTGGCAGAAACAGCACCGCAGGCAGCACCCCGAGAAAAACACCGTCCCCGAGCCTTTGTCGCCGCTGATGCACGGCTCCTCCCACATATGCTTTTCAGCGCGTGCGATGCGCACCACATCACCCTCGCCGCAAAAGCCCTTGCTGCGCGTTCTGTCAATGCCGCACCTGCGCGGGCACAGCGTGCAGCTTTGCATAATATCCGCCGCCATTTTTCCACCTCACAAATAAGGCAGGGACGCATATCCCTGCCCGTTTTTTATCCGAACTTCAAATTGAACGCGTACCTGTCCGATACCTTCGTCCCCGACAGATAAAAGCTGAATGTGCCGAATTTTGCGTTCTTTTCCATAAGCAAACGCACCGTCACATCAGTGTAGTAGCTGCCGTCCTTAAACTCTATCTTCTGGTTTGCCAGCACCGAGCTGGAGCTTGTCTGTACAGACGTTGTGTTGTTGTCATTGAAGCAGTAAAGGTAAGATGACACCATCCGCAGATTTTTCTTGTTCTCCTCCGTAAAGCCCTCACCGCAGCTTATGCGCACCGTAAACGTAGCGACCTTCCACGGCGATTCATCCTTCGAGCTTGTGGTCGCCCTCGAAGTAAGGTCAGACCACTCCTTCGCGGAGATGTTTGATTCATCCACATCAAAAAACGAATACGACATCACCTTCGCGCTGAAAACATTGTTTTTCGCCTTGTCCTCGTTGTTGAGCTTCTTGGTCGTCTTCTCGCGCGTTGTGTAGGTGTAGGTGTAGTTGTACGACTCTCGTTCCCTCTCCTCCTGCCTGTCGCGGATATTTGAAATAGTGATCGCAGCCACAGCGATAAAAACAAACATCACAAGAAAAGTCACCGCGCCTGCGCTGCTTTTCTTTCTCTGCGTGTTTATCGGTGTGTATGCCTGCGGACTTGACCGCATAGGATTTCTCTGTGCAAGTATCTGTCCCGCAGGTGTAAAGCCGCTTGTCTGACTTGAATAACCTGATGCAGTGCCTGCTTTGCGCTGCTGCTGAGCGATGTACCGCTGATAAGCGGACTGCTGCGGCATCGTCTGCTGATACTGATTTGCGCTGCCGTAGTTGTAGTCGTTGCGCACAAACCGTGACTGCTGATCGAACCTTGAGCCGTCATCGGACAGGTCAAGCCCTGCGTTCGCCCTCGCACCGAAATTCTCTCTTGCGAAGCTGTTGCGGCGCTCCTCGCGCATTTCCTTCTGTACGAACGATTCGCCCGTTTCGTGCAGACCTCCGCCGTAGCTCCTGCCGTGCGAGTGTTCGCTTGCGGAGTATCTCTCGCAGGATATATCATCATCTCTTGCGGTAAAGCATTCAGGGCAGATAGCCTCGTCCTTGCTTCTGAATCTGTATCCGCAGATCTTGCATTTATTACCCAATCAAAACACCCCTTTAACCGAGCCTTATGATCTGCACACCGCTTGTCACGGGATCGCAGACCCAAGCCTGTGTATAATCTTTTTTAATTATCTCAAGTGCAGCCTTTGCCTTTTGCGGATGATCGAACACCCCAAAAACAGCCGAGCCGCTGCCCGTCATAAGCGAGCCGAGCGCCCCCGCACCGATCAGATCGTCTTTAGCCTTGCGTATCTGTTCTTCCTGCGCAGCAAATTCAAGCGCGTTGAACATTTTGCCGCACATACCCTTTATATCGCCCTTGTTCAGCCTGCTGACAAACGCCTTCGTGTCGCATTCGGGCACATTTGTCAATCTGTCATATTTTTTGAACGCCGCAGGTGTTGATATGCTCACATCGGGCTTTACCACAACAAAAGCACATCTTGGCAGCGCAAGTTCGGTCATTATCTCGCCCACGCCCCTGCAAAGCTGCGTCCCGCCATTGATGCAAAACGGAACATCAGCGCCCAGCGCCGCACCTATCTCAAAAAGCTGCTTTTTTTTGAGATCAGTTTCAAACATCGTATCCAGCGCATAAAGCGTCGCCGCACAGTCCGCACTGCCGCCTGCCATTCCCGCCATTGAGGGAAGGCGCTTATCCACATTCACCGTGATACCGCCCGTTATCAGCCCTGTGTAACTTTCAAAAGCCTCTATCGCCTTCCAGATAAGGTTTGAGCTGTCTGTCGGGAACCACGATTTATCGCACACTATCTTATTCTCTCCGCTGCCGTTTACCTGTATGTCCAGAGTGTCAAACAGGCTCACCGACTGCATCACCGTCTCAAGCTCGTGATAGCCGTCAGCGTTTATCCCCACAATGTCGAGCATCAGGTTCAGCTTGCCGAAAGCAAATGCCGTGCAGCTATTGTATCTCGCCATTTTTCAGTTCCTCTAAAAACTCACCGATTCGCTTTACAGCCTCTTTCAAGTGGTTTATCGAGTATGCGTACGAAACGCGCACAAAGCCCTCACCGCACGCACCGAAAGCATCACCCGGCACGACCGCGACCTTCTTGCTGTAAATAAGCTTCTCGCAGAAATCCGCGCTTGTCAGCCCCGTACTCTTTATGCACGGGAACACATAAAACGCGCCCTGCGGCGTAAAGCAGTCAAGCCCGAGCTTGTTGAAAGCGTCAACAACAAAGCGCCTTCTCATATCATATTCGTTTTTCATCTTTTCTATGTCACCGATGCAGTTTCTCATAGCCACCACCGCAGCGTACTGGCTCATCGTCGGCGAGCACATTATCGCGTACTGGTGCAGTTTCAGCAGCTGTGAAACTATCTGGTGAGGCCCGCCCACAAAGCCGAGCCGCCAGCCCGTCATAGCAAAGCTCTTTGAAAAGCCGTTGATGACAACAGTACGTTCGCGCATACCGTCTATCTGCGCAAACGAAACGTGCCTGCCCGAGTATGTAAGCTCGGAGTATATCTCGTCTGATATAACGATTATATTCGTATCTCGCAGGACCTCTGCAATGCTCTCCAGATCCTCACGGCGCATTATCGCACCCGTGGGATTGTTCGGGAAAGGCAGCACCAGCAGCTTTGTTTTATCCGTGATCTTCTCGCGCAGCTCGTCCGCAGTCAGCCTGAACTCGTTCTCCGCCTTTGTCTCAATGCTCACCGCCTTGCCGCCGCAAAGCTCAACGATAGGGCAGTAGCACACAAAGCTGGGCTCCACTACCAGCACCTCGTCACCCGGCTCGACCATGCTGCGTATGCAAAGGTCGATACCCTCCGAGCCGCCGACCGTCACGATTATCTCGTGTTCGGGGTCGTAGTGAGTGTCGATAGTTCGCTCAAAGTATTTTGATATCTCTTTTCGCAGCTCCATAAGACCCGAGTTAGCCGTGTAGCAGGTCTTGCCCTTTTCAAGTACGTCGATAGCCTCCTTGCGTATCAGCCACGGTGTCTTGAAATCAGGCTCGCCCACGCCCAGCGAGATAACGCCCTCCATGCCCTGCGCAATGTCAAAGAACTTTCTTATCCCCGAGGGCTTCATGTCCTTGATAGCTTTGTTCAGAGCCTTTTCGTAATCTATCATCAGAACATTCCTCTTTCGTCTTTTTCTTCGCCGCCGATTATAATACCGTTGTCCTTGTAAACGCGCAGACCGAAATGCGTGGTCGTCTCCTGCACCGCATCAATAGCCGCGAGCCTCTGCGAAACAAACAGCGAGATATCCCTGATGTTCTTGCCCGTAACCTCAACGATAATATCATATGTGCCTGACATCAGGCGCACCGCCTCGACCTGATCGAAGCTTGATATCTGCTGTGCTATCTCGTCAAAGCCCGACTGCGACTGCGGCGTAACTTTAAGCTCAATAAGCGCAAAAACGCTGTTTGGGTCATAAGCACTCTCGTCGATTATCGCCGTAAAGCCCTTGATGATACCGTCCTTTTCAAGCTGTGCAATCTCCTGCGCGACCTGCTCCTCGCTCTTGCCCAGCATTACCGCAAGCTCCGCGTTTGAAAGCCTCGCATTGCCCTTTAAAAGCTCTATCAGTTGATCCATTATCCTGCGCCTCCTTGATAACATATAGTGTGATTGTATTTGTAATTTTAGTGCTTGTTTGAGTGTAATTGTTGAATGCTTGGTGAAATTCTTCTGAAAAGTGCTGTTCTCTGAACTCTCTCTTAAACTTTCAGTCATTTTCTGCAAAAGGGACAAAGTCCCCTTTGCAGAAAAATCATTAAGAGGTTTAGGAATAGGGGTAAAGCGACCTGCGGTCGCTTGCGAGAATATCCAAAGGATATTCTCGGGGGGATAACGGAGTAACCGTTACCACGGTTACTCCTTCATCCAAAAGGGTTTCCCCCAATTGTTCACCGATTATCCTCACATCACAGCGCAAAAATGCAAAAGCCCGCTGTTATCCATAGCAAAAGCAGGCACGGCACACAAAACAGGAATTTCAGCTTTTTCGTCTTGTGATGCCAGAAAAACATACCGACCAGCGCACCAATGCTGCCGCCTATCGCCGCAAACATTATCAGCGTGATCTCGGGTATGCGCCAGCGTTTTCTGCGCGCACGGCTCTTGTCAATGCCGTACACTGCGAACGCAATAATGTTGACAGCCGCCAGGTACACCAGCACCGCCGTCATATGATCGGTGAGAAAACTCTTCATTTTTCCTCCGCCGCGTGCTGCCGAAGCAAGCCGCGCTTTTTATCAGTTTCAATCCCCCGCACCGCAGGCACAGGGGAAGAAATACGTTTTTACTTGAAGTAAGCTACGCCGCTTTCAAAGATCTTCTGATCCTTGTTGCCGCAAACGTTCTTTGCGATGTCAATGCCGATACGCTCGGAGTGACCCATCTTGCCCAGCACTCTGCCGTCGGGTGATGTGATACCCTCGATAGCCTCAAACGAGGTGTTCGGGTTGCACTGTATGTCAAATGTCGGCTCGCCGTCAAAGTCAACGTACTGCGTAGCTATCTGACCGTTCTGCGCCAGCTTGTCGATAAGCTCCGCGCTCGCCACGAATCTGCCCTCGCCGTGCGATATAGCGATGTTGTGTATGTCGCCGACCTCGCAGCCGTACAGCCACGGCGACTTGTTTGAAGCGATCCTCGTGTTGACCATCTTTGACTGGTGCCTTGCTATCTTGTTGAATGTCAGCGTCGGGGAGTCGGACTTCATGTCAACTATCTCGCCGTAAGGCACAAGCCCCAGCTTGATAAGCGCCTGGAAGCCGTTGCATATACCCAGCATCAGACCGTCACGCTGCTGCAAAAGCTCGTGTATAGCGTCCTTGAGCTTTGGATTGCGCAGGAACGAAACGATGAACTTCGCGCTTCCCTCAGGCTCGTCACCGCCGCTGAAACCGCCCGGCAGCATGATTATCTGCGACTGCTTTATCTTGCTTTCCATAGCGTCCACAGACTCTCTTATAGCGTCCATATTCAGATTTCTTATAACCAGCGTGTCTACCTGTGCGCCTGCGCGCTCAAATACTCTCGCCGTGTCGTATTCGCAGTTCGTGCCGGGGAATACAGGGATAAGCACCCTCGGCTTTGCCGCCTTGATAGCAGGGGAGAGCTTTTTCTCGCACTTGTAAGTAAACTTCTTTGGCTTGAAGTCAGGCTCCTTAACGTGAACAGGATAAACAGGCTCCAGCTTTCTTGCCCACTTTTCGTACAGGTCTTTAAGCTCGATAGTGTACTTGTCGCTCACAACCTTGTAATCGCTCGTTGTTACGCCGATAACTCTTTCGCCGGTTTCAGCGTCCTGTGCAAGCTCTATAACGAATGCGCCGTAGCAAGCCCTGTAAAGCTCGTCAGCCGTTACCTCGCCCGTAAACTTGAAGCCTATTCGGTTACCGAATGCCATCTTCGCGATAGCCTCCGAAACACCGCCGTATGAAACAGCCCAGCAGGAGAGCACCTTGCCCTCGTCAATAAGCTTTTCGACCTTTTTGAACACCGCCTTGAGCGAGTCAAAGTCGATAAGCTTGTTCTCATCATATTCAGGCTTGATAAGTATTACCTTTGAGCCTGCCTTCTTGAATTCCTGCGAAACCACCTTGTCCGATGTTGACATAGAAACCGCGAACGAAACCAGCGTCGGCGGAACATCTATCTCCTCAAATGTACCCGACATCGAGTCCTTACCGCCGATAGAGCCGCAGCCAAGAGCTATCTGCGCCTTGTAAGCACCAAGCAGCGCAGCCATAGGCTTGCCCCACCTGTCAGGATTGTTCTGTGTCCTCTCAAAGTATTCCTGGAAAGTCAGCCAGCACTTTTCGTAAGTACCGCCTGCTGCAACTACCTTTGCGATAGACTCAACAACAGCGCTCATCGCACCGTGATACGGGCTGATAGATGAAAGATACGGGTCAAAGCCCCACGCCATAACAGATGTGGTCTTTGTCTGTCCGTGCAGCACAGGTATCTTTGCAGCCATAGCCTGCGTCGGAGTATCCTGATACTTTCCGCCGTAAGGCATAAGCACGCTGCCCGCGCCGATAGTCGAGTCAAACCTTTCCACAAGACCCTTCTGCGAGCAGATGTTGAGATTTGAGATCATAGCGCCCCACCTGTCCGCGCTGTCCTCTGTCTGCGCAGCAGGCTCAAAAATAGGCTTTGCAATGTTTATATCAGTGTGCTTTTCCGCACCGTTTGAGTTAAGGAACTCTCTTGAAAGCGAAACGATAGTGTTGCCGTTCCAGTTCATTTCAAGTCTCGGGTTTTCTGTAACAACAGCCACCAGCGTAGCCTCAAGGTTTTCCTTGTCAGCCTCTGCCATAAACCTTTCAAGGTCGGATTTAGCGACAACTACAGCCATTCTTTCCTGCGATTCGCTGATAGCAAGCTCCGTGCCGTCAAGACCGTCATATTTCTTTGTCACAGCATCAAGATTTATCTGCAAGCCGTCAGCCAGCTCGCCGATAGCAACCGATACACCGCCCGCACCGAAGTCGTTGCAGCGCTTTATCATCGCCGTTACCTCGGGGTTCCTGAACAGCCTTTGCAGCTTTCTTTCCTCAGGAGCGTTACCCTTTTGCACCTCTGCGCCGCAGCTTTCCAGCGAGTGCAGTGTGTGTGATTTAGACGAGCCTGTTGCACCGCCGCAGCCGTCACGTCCCGTTCTGCCGCCGAGCAGTATAACTATATCTCCCGCAGCAGGGCGCTCGCGTCTTACGTTGCTTTGCGGAGCCGCGCCGATAACTGCGCCTATCTCCATTCTTTTAGCCACATATCCCGGGTGGTATATCTCGTTTACCATACCCGTTGCAAGACCTATCTGGTTTCCGTATGACGAATAGCCGTTAGCCGCGCCGACAACTATCTTTCTCTGCGGCAGCTTGCCCGCGATAGTGTCCTCCACAGGCACAAGCGGATTTCCCGCACCCGTTACACGCATAGCCTGATAAACATAAGAACGTCCCGAAAGCGGATCTCTGATAGCACCGCCAAGGCAGGTAGCCGCGCCGCCGAAAGGCTCTATCTCGGTCGGGTGGTTGTGAGTCTCGTTTTTGAACATCAAAAGCCAGTCTTCCTGCACGCCGTCAACGTCTACCTTTATCTTTACCGAGCAGGCGTTGATCTCCTCGCTCTCGTCAAGGTCCTTGAGCAAGCCTGCCTTTTTGAGCTGCTTTGCACCGATGCACGCAAGGTCCATAAGCGTGATAGGCTTGTCCGTCCTGCCTGCATACAGATCCTTTCTTGTGTTGATATAATCTGCGAACGTGTCCGCTATATAATCCGAATGAATGTTTACGTTGTCTATTATCGTTGAAAAAGTCGTGTGACGGCAGTGATCGGACCAGTATGTGTCTATCATTCTTATCTCTGTGATAGTCGGGTTGCGCTTTTCGGTGTCGCGGAAGTAATCGCGGCAGAAGCGTATATCGTCAAGGTCCATAGCAAGACCAAGCTCGTCCAGCATCGCCTTGAGATCCTCGTCCGTCGAATAGATGAACCCGTCAACAGTTGCAACGCTCGTGGGAATATCGTACTTTATGTCAAGCGTCTCGAACGTGTCAAAGCTTGCCTCGCGCGACTCCACGGGGTTTATCATATAGCTCTTTATCTGCGCCACCTGCTCGTCCGAGAGATTACCCGTAACGATGTAAATTCTCGCAGACTTGATAACAGGGCGCTTTCCGCCCGTCAGCAGAGAGATACACTGCGCGCACGAATCTGCACGCTGGTCAAACTGTCCCGGCAGATACTCCACCGCAAACATAAATTCGCCGTCCTTGATCTGCGGCAGGTGATCGTATGTAACATCGACCGCAGGCTCGGAGAACACCACAGGTGTCGCCAGCGCGAAATCCTCCTTTGAAAGACCCTGCGCGTCATAGCGGTTGACAACACGCAGCCCCGTGAGCTGTTCAAGCCCCAGAGCCGACTTGATGCCGCTGATAAGTGATGCGGCTTCTACCGCAAATTCGGGCTTTTTTTCAACATAGATTCTGTAAACAGACATAGCTACATCTCCTTTAAATAGATAATATCATTATACACCATTTTCCCGCCCTTTGTCAACAAAGACCGCGCCCATTTTACACCCTTTTAACATTCTCGCGCACGCAAAAAAAGAGTTGTACCAAAAGGTCGGTACAACTCTGAACTTTCATATTTTTCTTAAAACCGGTCTGTCTGTCAGCCGCCGTTAATAAAGCTGCCGAACTTCTCAAGGAACGCATCTCTGTCGTTGTCCTTCGTAGTGAGTGAAACGACCTTCTTTGTCCCGATGCTGAAGATACCCATTACAGACTTAGGATTGACTCTGACAGCGCCGCTTTCGATATACATATCATAGTCGCAGCTTCTGGCTACATCGTTAAGTCTCATAATGTCTTCAAAAGTATCAATTCTGATATACGCTTTCATTGTTTTCCTCCTTCGCCTCAGATTTGGCTTTCTCTTTTTTGTAAAAATGCGCATTATCACCACTAATGCGCTATTTAGTTAATTGTATTGTAACACTTGCTACACATATTTGTCAAGCTTTTTATTAAAAGTTTGTGACTTTGTACAACTTTTCAATTAGCCCTTTGTCGAAAACGTTTACGCTTAATTAAAGCGATTAACCAATTGTGATTTTTCCCACAGTTGTCTGTACCGTTTTACAGCAGTTGTATTGTGCAGCCTGCACATAAAACAAAAAACAGGTCTGTACAAACGTATCAGACCTGTTTTGTATCATTCGGGCATCATCGCCCGCAGTTTTCGTGCGAACAGGGCTTTCGCCCCAAGCATTTCAAGCGGATCATCTCCGCCGAAAGTCTTTGCCGTGTAAACACAGCCGTTCACAGTTGTTGGGTCAACCTCAGCTTAGTCTGCGATGAATTCCTTGATCTCATCAAAGAACTTGCCAGCATCATCTGTGTGAGCTGTAAGCTGGATCGGCTTGGACAGATCAAGACTGAAGATACCCATGATAGATTTTGCATCTACTGCGTATCTGCCGGACGCGAGGTCCACTTCGTAATCGTACTTTGAAACGATGTTAACGAACTTCTTGACTGCTGAGATGGAATCCAACATAACATTTGTCTTTTTCATGATCCATTCCTCCTTAACCGTTTTTCGACTTTCGTCTTGATTCATTTTACTTCCGCAGGACTTTCCTCACCCTGCAACTCCCATTATACGCAACTTTTTTGATTTGTCAATGAAAATTTGCAAAAAAAAATAAAATATGGTACAATACTCAAAGGTAACAAAACACATCAAAAGAATATGTGCATACTGCACAATCAAATTGTGTCTGATTTGTGCAGATTGTCGATTTACGGAGAGAGCATAATGAAGATATACTACTGCACCTTTGGCTGTAAGGTCAACCAGTACGAAACCGAGAACCTCCGCCAGCGCCTTACCGAAAAAGGCTATGAAAAAGCGGAAAATATGGAGTCTGCTGACATATTCATCATCAACACCTGCACCGTCACTGCCGCGTCCGATAAAAAAATGCGTCAGGCACTTGGCAGGATGAAAAAAGCCTCGCCGAGCGCAGTCACCGTCCTCACAGGCTGCTTTGCGCAGGCTTTTGAGCAGCAGGCGAAGCAGCTCGGGTGCGATATCGTCACAGGCACCGCCAAAAGCGAGATACCCGCGCTGTTGGAGGATTTCCTCTCGCAGCGCAAACAGATAGTCAGCGTCAGGGCGCACAAAAGGGGAGAGGCATTCGAGCCTATGCTCAACCTGCCATCAGGCACAAAAACACGCGCTTTCGTCAAAATACAGGACGGCTGCGACCAGTATTGTACCTATTGCGTCATACCCTACGCGCGCGGCCATATCCGTTCAAAGCCGCTTGAGGATATTCGCAGCGAGGTCACGTCTCTTGCGCGCGGCGGCTATAAGGAGATAGTCCTCACAGGCATAAATCTGTGCTGCTACGGCAAAGACTTCGCAGAGGATATCCGCCTTGTCGATGCCGTCGAGAACGCCTGCGCCGTGCAGGGCATACAGCGTGTGCGCCTGAGCTCTATGGAGCCCGAAATGCTTCTTGACGAGGATATACAGCGCCTTGCCCGCCTTGAAAAGCTCTGCGCACAGTTCCACCTCTCGCTGCAAAGCGGCTGCGACAAAACGCTGAAACGAATGAACCGCAAATATACCTGCGAGCAGTACGCCGAGCTTTGCACCAAGCTCCGCCAAGCCTTTAAGGACTGCACCATAACCACCGATATCATGGTCGGCTTTGCAGGGGAAACCGACGAGGATTTCGCGCAGACAGTCGAGTTTGTCAAGCGCATCGCCTTTGAAAAGGTGCATATCTTCCCCTATTCCGTCCGCAAGGGTACTGCCGCAGAAAAGTTTGGCGGACAGCTTTCAAAAGCCGTCAAAGAGCGCCGCGCCCATCAGCTTGAATCGGTCTGCTCGCAAATACGTGCAGAATTTTTAAAATCAAACATCGGCAAGACCGTCGAGGTCCTGTTTGAAAAGGAAAAAGGCGACGGCTTTCATCGCGGCTATACAAAAAATTATACCCCCGTTGCCGTCAAAGCAGACGGCGATGACTCGTGGCGCTGGCAGACGCGGCAGGTGCGCATCATCTCCGCCGCTGACGACCTCTGCCTCGCCGAGCCGATATAACTCCCGCCGCATCGGGCAAACATAAAAAAGCTGTACCAAGTGATCGGTACAGCTTTTGTTGTTATCAGTCAAGCCTGCGCACGTGGTAAATGACCTCGTCACGCAATTCTTCCTGTCGGTATTCTTCACCGTATTCGCTTTCATTGTCAAACAGCAGATCAAGATCTATCCCGTGAAGATCCTTCGTCGTATTTCTCCTGTACGGATCAGCACTTGCTGCAAGCGCGCAGGAAAAGAGATCCTATGATCCTTGATACTTTGCCTTTGCCATCTCAACATATTGTCCTACACGGTCAAGAAGCTCTTTCTGATCTACCCATGTTGCCAGATACTTTACAATTTCTTTATCGTCAGAAGTCAGGACACCTATAATATCCTCTGCCCAGAACCTGGGATTGATGACTGTCATCTTAAAGCAGCGTTCAAAATTTTTTCGTTCTTTTAAATACTCATGATGATTCATTATGCTGACAAGCATCTGATAATACTTTCCTGCATCCTTAACGATTTTGTCCAAATCCCACTTTTCCGCAAAATACAGTCCGAAATAAAGATCGGATATGATGGTATCATAGTTTTCCGGGATGAACACTTCTTTCAGAAGCGAAAACATATCGTCATAGCCTAATTTTTTCAGTATGTGCATAAGAACGATCTTGTTTTCGTTCGTGTTCTCTGACACAAAACAATCGTGAACATCCTGCGTAAACTGCTCTAAACCGTCCGGACTGATGATCTTTTGAATGATGCTGTATAACAGATCTATATCATGACATGATCTGTATTCTTCCAGATTTTCTTCTATCGTCCCATAATGCCTGTACTGAACAAAAAGCGAACTATATCCGAGCAAAGCCTCGTCAAGCCATTTGATATAGAATTCCTTAAAACCGTGTACCCTGTGGGGGTGATAGTGTGCCAGTCCTTCACAATCACTGGAAATATCACCGTAATGCTCGCCCTTCAAAAACAGACCGATCGAGTCAGTGCACCCTTGGCTCAATACATCAAGTGCAAACCTTTCTTCACCCCATTTGTGATCGGGCAGTGCCTCGCTGGAATAATAGGTGTCCTCCAACGGATAAAACGGACGAATACCATCGTCCCATGTACCGCCGTTTCCGACGTTCGTGATGAACCATACATAGTCCTGCGGCAGCTTGATATTCTGCTGCTCTTCAAATCTGCGTACATCTTCAATGGAGATGACATCGTTAATGACGATATCTTCATTCATCGTTTGCAGCTGCGCGATCTTCTTTCTGATGCTGACAGCTTCTGCATCGTTTCTGTTGTATTGCTCCATATATTCAGTCTACTTTGCCTTTGTGTCGATCTCCTCAAACAGCCTTGCGAGCATATCGTCCACAGAAACGCCGCTTTCCTCGCCTGTCTTTCTTGAGCGCACCGAAAGGGTATTGCTCTGTACTTCCTTGTCACCGATAATGAACATATACGGCAGCCTTTCAAGACGCGCCTTTTTGATCTTCGTACCGATGTTGATGTCGTCGGCATCTACCGTAACACGCATACCGCGGGCAGTCATTCTGTCAGCTATCTTCTGCGCGTACTCAACGTGAGCCTCGCCGATAGGCAGCAGCCTTACCTGCTCGGGCGCGAGCCACAGCGGCATAACGCCGTTGAAATGCTCGATCATATACGCAAGCGTTCTCTCGTAGCAGCCCAGCGAGGTCCTGTGAATGATGTACGGCAGCTTCTTCTGACCGTCCTTGTCAACGTAGTACATACCGAATCTCTCGGCAAGCAGCATATCTATCTGTATCGTGACCAGCGTGTCCTCCTTGCCGTAAACATTCTTGTACTGAATGTCCAGCTTCGGACCGTAGAACGCAGCCTCGTCAATGCCTATCTCGTAGTCAAGCCCCAGATCGTCAAGTATCTTCTTCATCGCAGCCTGTGCGTACTCCCACTGCTGCGCCGTGCCCTCGTACTTGTTCTTGGGATTTGCAGGATCCCACTGCGAGAACCTGAACGTGCAGTCGCCCAGCAGTCCTACAGTGTCAAGGCAGTATTTTGCAAGGTCAAGACAGAACTTGAACTCCTCCTCCAGCTGATCGGGGCGAATGATGAAATGACCCTCGGAGATCGTGAACTGACGCACCCTGATAAGACCGTGCATCTCGCCCGAGTCCTCGTTTCTGAAAAGCGTTGATGTCTCCGTCAGACGCATCGGCAGCTCGCGGTAGGAGCGCTGTCTGTTAAGGAAGACTTGATATTGGAACGGACAAGTCATCGGGCGCAGCGCGAAGCACTCCTTCTCCTCGTCATCGGGGTCGCCCATAATGAACATACCGTCGCGGTAGTGATCCCAGTGCCCCGAGATCTTGTAAAGATCCCTCTTTGCAAACAGCGGAGTCTTTGTCAGCTGACAGCCGCGTGCCTGCTCAACGTCCTCTACCCACCTCTGCAAAAGCTGTATAACTCTCGTGCCCTTTGGCAGAAGTATAGGCAAGCCCTGTCCGATGTAGTCAACAGTCGTGAAATATTCAAGCTCGCGTCCCAGCTTGTTGTGGTCGCGCAGTTTAGCCTCCTCAAGCATCTTCAGATGCTCCTCCAGCATCGAAGCCTTGGGGAACGAAACGCCGTAAACTCTGCAAAGCTGCTTGTTGTCCGCAGCATCGCCCCAGTACGCGCCCGTGCAGGAGAGCAGCTTTGTCGCCTTGATAGCCGAAACATTCATAATGTGCGGACCTGCACACAGGTCAACAAAATCGCCCTGCTTGTAGAATGACAGCTTCTCGCCCTTGTCATCATGCTTGTGGATAAGCTCTATCTTGTAGTCCTCGCCCCTGTCCTGCATCAGCTTTACAGCCTCGTCCACAGGCAGCTCAAAGCGCTCAAGCTCGTAGCCCTCCTTGGCGAGCTTTTTCATCTCCGCCTCTATCTTGTCAAGGTCGGATTGCGTAAACGGCTTGTCTACGCCGAAATCATAGTAGTAGCCTGTTTCCGTAGCAGGACCTCTCGCCAGCTTTGCCTCGGGGTAGAGGTTTTTCACAGCCTGCGCCATAAGGTGCGATGCCGTGTGCCAGAAAGTCTCCTTGCCTGCCTTTGAGTCAAATGTCTCAACCTCGAATACGCAGTCGTGGTCAACCACAGTGCGCATATCGAAAACCTCGCCGTCGAGCTTTACACAGCACGCCGCCTTGTAAAGTCCCATACCGATGCCCTTGATTATTTCGCTCGCAGGCATAGCCTTTTCTATCTCGCGAACCGAACCGTCTTTAAGTGTAAGTTTTATCATTTTTTATACCTCCTGTTAATTATTCGTAAGTTGTGTGTTCTTCTCGACCATTAAAATGTGCGTCACATAGAAGTAAGCCCACACCGCCACAAGCAGTATGCCCATGTAAAACACGATGCTGTTGAGTATCTTTTTTGTCTTTTTGCTGATTATCGTCTTTTTTGTCCCGTCAGGGAGCTTCATATCGAGCACCTGCGAAAAGAACGTGCCGAACCAGTAGCCGACTATCCATACGGGCAGAAATATCATTATCCCCAGATAGTAGGAGATCCTCTGCGTTATCGCCAGGTACAAAAGCGTGAACGATGCGCAGTGGCTGAGCATCGCCAGCGTGAAGAATATCCCCGCGAGCCGCTTGCGGTTGCGCAGTACGCGCGGGTCAAAGTAGTAGGTCCTTCTCTGATCTATCGCCTTTGATACACCGTGAGTTCGGTTTGCACCCATGTTGTTAGCTCCCATGCGTTCACCTCCAATAAAAAAATCCTGCGAAATGATTCGCAGGACGCTGTAAATGCGTGGTTCCACCTTGCCTTCAGAAAACAAGCCCCAAGCTGTTTTCCCTCAAAGACCCTCTAACGCAGGTCACGCGGCGCAGATTAGTGCGCGCTCACAAGGCGGTGTCCTTGATGCCGGGGCGCTTCCCTCACACCGTAGCGGGAAACTCTCTGAGACCCTTTATGCACCTTGGCTTCCTTGGTCAACACTTTACAATTATTCACCTTAACTATTTTACCACTACTGCACGCCAATGTCAAGAAAAGTGAAAAAATATTTGTCTTTTTCATTAGTTCAGACAAAAAATGCCTTGACAATTCAGTGATTTTGTATTACAATATTACTATGCATTATAATTTTTTAAATTGGGCGGGCAAAGCCTTGCCTTTTCTATAAAATAATTATGCTGACTTGTATCTTTACAATTTAATATGGTGGCGCTTTGTAAGCGTGCATAATTATACAATGATTATGTATATTATAAAGCACCATACTTCAAGAAGGAGGAAAAACTATACAATGAGTACAGGAATAGCGATCTTGTTGTGTGTAGTTGCTCTTGTTCTTGGCGCAGGCATAAGCGGAGTTATCTGCTTTAAGTCTGGTGTAAACTACCGAAAGAAAACCGCAGAGGCAGCGATGGGCTCGGCTGAAAAAGAGGCAGAGAGGATCGTTGACGATGCAAAGAAGACTGCGGAAACGCTGAAGAAAGAGGCTTTGGTAGAGGCAAAGGACGAAATACATAAGTCCCGTCAGGAAACAGAAAAAGAGCTCAAGGAAAGAAGGATCGAGGTCTCCAGACAGGAGAGAAGGATCCAGCAGAAGGAAGAGTCCATAGACAAGAAACTGGACAACCTTGAAAAGAAGGAAGAAGCACTCCAGCAAAAGCTCAAGTCCGCCGATGATAAGATGGCAGAGGCAGACAGGATCAAGAAGTCACAGCTTGATATGCTGGAAAAGATCTCACAGTTCACTGTCGATCAGGCTAAGGATTATCTCCTTAAACAGCTTGACGAAGACCTGGTACACGAGAAAGCGATCCGTGTATCGAATTATGAAACTCAGGTAAAGGAAGAATGCGATGCAAAGGCAAGGCAGTATGTGTCACTTGCCATCGCAAGATGCGCAGCAGATCAGGTATCAGAAACTGCTGTATCGGTAGTTCCGCTTCCTAATGACGACATGAAGGGCAGAATTATCGGACGTGAGGGCAGAAACATCAGAACGATAGAAACTCTCACAGGCGTAGACCTTATAATTGACGACACTCCTGAAGCGATCACTATCTCATGCTTTGATCAGGTAAGGCGAGAGATAGCAAGGATAGCACTTGAAAAGCTCATACAGGACGGACGTATCCACCCGACGAGGATCGAGGAAATGGTCGACAAAGCAAGACGCGAGGTCGAGCTGAAGATCAAGCAGGAGGGTGAGAGAGCAGTCCTTGAAACAAACGTCCACGGACTCAATCACGAGCTGGTAAAGCTCCTTGGACGGCTTCGTTTCAGGACCAGTTACAGACAAAACGTCCTGAACCATTCCATCGAGGTAGCACACCTTGCAGGAATGATGGCATCAGAGCTTGGCGTCGATGCAAATCTTGCAAGACGTGCCGGATTGCTTCATGATATAGGAAAAGCTCTGAGCTACGAGATAGAAGGCTCGCACGTTCAGATCGGCGTAGATGTATGTAAGAAGTACAAGGAGAGCGCAGACGTTATCCATGCGATCGAGGCTCACCACGGTGATGTAGAAACACGCACCGTAGTTGCGGCGCTTGTTCAGGCGGCAGACGCGATATCCGCGGCAAGACCGGGAGCAAGAAGCGAAAATTATGAAAACTATATCAAGCGGCTTCAGAAGCTTGAGGAGATCTGCACGTCCTATGACGGCGTAGAAAAATCCTTTGCAATTCAGGCGGGCAGAGAAGTCAGAATAATGATACAGCCTGAAAAGATCAATGACGAAAAAATGGTACTTGTCGCTCGCGAAATAGCAAAGAGAATTGAGGACGAGATGGATTATCCGGGACAGATAAAAGTAAATCTCATCCGCGAGAGCAGAGTAGTAGAGTACGCAAAGTAAAACAAAAGGCGGGCAATAAAAATTGTCCGCTTTTTTAGCATAAGCAAACATAAGCAATGGAGGTCTGATATCATGTCAGAGCAAAAAAAAGAACAGCGCAAGCACCTTTTCGGCTCGACCGAAAAGTCGGATTTTATCCTCAATATGTCCAAAGAGCAGACGTATAAGCTTTGCGGTCTGTACAGCATTATCGCAATAGCTGTCCTGCTTGTGATAAATATCCCCTATACGTTCATCAAGCATACCTTTGACTATGTGGACGAGGACAATATCACCCACTATGCCGACTCAATGCTGGCAGACTATGCAAGCATACTCGTCATCGGCGCAGGACTTATCGGCTTTTGGTTCTTCCTCGTCGGCAGAATGAAAAAAGAGATAATCGTCAGCAAAAACCGTTCCCTCGCAGTCATAGCACTCGTGCTCGCAGTCTCCGCGTGGTCAATGTTTGCCTCGGGCGATATCAGCACAGGCTTTTTCGGCTACCTCGACAGATCCGAGGGTCTGCTCACAATACTCGCCTATTGGGGATTTTTTGCCGCAGGTATGTCCGTAACAGGCGATAAGTGGAGACTCAGATTTACCGACTTCATCATCGCCGCTGGACTCTTCAATGCCGTTGTCGGTATCCTGCAAGCCGTCCCCGCTCTTGACGGCGTAGTTCCCAATAAGTTCAAAGACCTCTTTATCAGACTCGGTGAAAAAACCACCGCAAGCAACGAGTTCTCCATAGAGGGTCAGGGCATCTTTGAAAAAGGTCACGCCGCATCGGGATTCCTTATCACCCCCTTTGCACTCGCCGCCGTAATGACCATAACCTTCGGTCTTGCAGCAGCAGGCTTTGCGTTTGAAAAATCGGGCAAGAAAAAGATATTCTACGGCGTTTCCGCACTTGCCTGCACCGCCGCAGCAGTCCTTACCAAAACCGTTGTCGGTATCATAGGCATCGGCGCAGCAGCACTCACAGCCGTTGTCATAGCCGTTGTCGCATCTGCTAAAACTAAGCAGAAAAAACCTCTCGCCCTCTCGCTCGCAGCAATTCTTGCAGCAGGCGTGTGCGTGTGCTCGCTCGTGCTTTCGGGCGCTGCCGAGTTCAAGGACGAGGAGATCGTCTATACCGATACCTTCTACCGCCTCTCAGTAGGCTATCCGCGTGAAAATGACGAGGGACTGTGGATCTATCCGTATCTGTGGAACGACGGCGCATACCTCATCGAGACCCACCCGATAACAGGTACAGGTCCAGATAACTGGAGCGAAATGTATGAATCACTCTGTACCACCGACCGCAGCTTTAACGAGTATATAGATGTCGGTATGCAAAGAGGTCTTATCTGCCTCGCTCTGTATGTCGTGTTCCTGCTCATTACCCTCAAGAAAATGGGCAGCGCAGCCGCAGCACATCTCAAGGACGAAAAAACTGTCTGCTGGGTGTCAGTCGGATTGCTGTGCGCCTTCGTGGGATACCTCGTCCAAGCGTTCTTTAACAGCGGCTCGAACTATTCATCACCGTATTTCTTTATGATCGCAGGTATCGGCTGGAGCTATATGGCAGCAGGCAAAATTGCCGCCGCTGCCCCCGAGAAAAAAGGTAAAATCACCGGCAGCAAAAAGTAATAACAAAAAGCGGCAAGGCTCCGCTTTTTTTCTTTGTGGTTCTCTATCATTTAGATTAGATTTTATTGTTTTGCTCCTTGATGCTGTTTAAGGGGGAAACCTATAGGGAAGACAAGTGGGGTTGCCTTACGGCGAAGGCGGGCGAACTTTTCTTCCCTACGGTTTCCCCCTTTCTATTTTGCGCAGCAAAATTGCCTCCATTCCCTTCACCTATCTTTTTTCGCGCCGCCATCTCAATCCGTAGTGCAGTAGGCGGCAGAGCGCAACACGCAGCTCGACCGGGCTCGCTGCTACACCAA
>CADAEJ010000051.1 GCA_902786965.1 uncultured Ruminococcus sp.
CTTACATCGTGCAAAAGCAGGTCTTTGGACTTATACTCGAACTGGATCTGTTTCACAGTCCCACCCCCTTACCGTTTATTTCAAAGTTTCAGAATTTGTATTTGTTGAAGAAAAAGCCGTCCTTTTCGATGAAGCCCTGAGAATCGTCAAAGTCGGGCATATCGAAATGCTCCTCGGCTACGACGATATCGCCGCTGAATCCGTAAATATCGATCTTTTTGGTGTCGTCCTTATAGGTGTATGTCACCATGTATTCCTTCTGATCTGCCTTATACTTGTAGCTTGCCACTCTGCCCTTGTCGTCAAACAGGAATTTTATGCTGTCATCGGACGGGTCAGACTTTGAAAGATCGGGGCTTACTGCCTTTGACGGCTTGACAAACGAAAGATCCACGCTGTCTTCACTTGATTCGCTCGCTGCGGTCGATTCGCTTGCAGAGGACGATCCGCTCGCTGCCGAAGAACTTGAATTGCTTTTTGTGCCGGATGTCGAAGTCTTGCTGCTGTCATCGCACGATGCAAGGCTGAACAATGCTGCTGCACATAGAATAAGAATTGCTGTTTTTTTCATTTTAAATCTCTCCGTTTCATAAAAACAGTTCACAAAATTATAAGTTAATTATATAAAACATTATAACATATTCTCTTAAAAAAATCAATAGTATCTACACCAATTATCAAATGAGATTGCTACATTTTTAAGCAAACATTGTGAGTATTTGTAAAAAGAATGACCCAAAAGCAATTCCTGCTCCCGGGTCGGTTATCGCATGTCAAACAAAACAGCCACGACTGTTTACGCCGCGGCTGTTGCTTTATTTCTTCTTTTTTATCTTCGGTGCGGTTAGCTCAAAGCTATGCTCAATAAACGAGCATACTGTTTCAAGCGGCACACTGCCGTCAAGCAGGATCGTCAGCCAATGGTTCTTGTTCATATGATACCCGTGGAAAAATCCCGGCTGCTGCGAGAGGAAATCTATCTCGTCAGGCTCACACTTGACATCAACGATATCAACGATCCCGTCGCTCTCAAGTCCCAGCGCGCTGCGCTTTACGCCGCCTACAAGCGCAAACCACTTGCCGTTGTTTTCGTGGCGCAGCACGGCGTAATCGGGGTACCTTGCCCAGAGGTACTGCGGCTGCGCTCCATAGGTGTCAAGCGCCCATTTCAAAACCTTTTCTCTCATATCAGTTCTTTACAAAATACTGCTCGTACCACACAAGGAATGTGTAGATAGTCCATATCTTTCTCCAGTTGTCAGAATTTCCGCCAACGTACTCGTCATAGATAGCCTTTATCTCGCTGACGTTGAAGAACTTTTCAGCGATGTCGCTGTCAAAGAGCCTGCGCACATCTGCGTTGTAGTTCTCGTCTGCGAGCCATATCCTTATCGGCACGATAAATCCCAGCTTTTTGCGGAAGGCGATCTCATCGGGCAGTACCTTTGCGGCTGCTGTCCTGAAGGCTACCTTGTTCTGCTCGGCATTTACCTTGAAGCGTGAGGGCAGTCGCGATGCGATATCGAACACTCTCCTGTCGGTCAGCGGCATTCTTATTTCAAGACCTGCGGCGGTGCTCATTTTATGCACGTTGAGGTATATATCGCCCTCAAGCCATATCTGGATATCAACATCACTCATCTTGGTAAGCGGGTCAAGTCCCTCGGTCTCCTCGTATATGTGCTTGACAAGGTTGATCGGCAGGACGTTTTCATTATAGCTTTTGAGTATGCGCTTTTTCTCGTCCTCTTTCATAATGTTGGTGTTGCCGACGTAGAAGGTCTTGAGGTTGTCGCCGTATCTCTCGGCGTTGCGGTACATATTGTAGCCGCCGAAGAACTCGTCAGCGCCCTCGCCCGAATAGCACAGCTTTGTATGCTTTGCGGTCTCGCGGCAGGCTATCGCAAAGGCTATCGCAGAAGCATCGCCAAGCGGCTGCTCCATATTGTACATAACGTAAGGTACTATGTCAAAGTAATCCTTCGGGGTGATAAGGCAGCGGGAATTGCCTCTGCCGAGGATATCCGCCGTCTGCTTTGCAAGTCCCGATTCGTCAAAGCGCTCGTCGTCATAACCGCAGGAATCGGACATTTTGGCATCGCTCATAGCAAGCACATACGACGAATCAACGCCGCCCGAGAGGAACGACTCGGCTGTCTCGTCATCGGTCTTGACCTCTTTCATCATCTGCGCAACGGTTGTATGTATCTCGTCTGCCCAGTCCTCAAGCGACTTGCTCTCGTCGGGGCTGAACTGCGGTGTCCAGTATCTTGTGATGCTTAATTTTCCGCCTTCAAATTCGAGATAGCAGCCGGGCATAAGCTTTTTAAGCCCCTTAAAGAACGTATCCTCGCCTGCAACATAGGTAAGGGACATATATATTTGCAGCATATCAGCGTTAAGCTCTTTCTTAAAGCCCTGCTGCTTTATTATATCACGGATGCTCGTACCGCACAGCAGGTTTCCGTCATCGGTGAGGTAGTAGTAATACGGCTTTGTGCCGAAGTGGTCGCGCACGCAGTACAGCTTTTCGCCGTCCTTTATACAAAATGCGAACATACCGTAAAGATGCTCGGGCAGGGCTTTGCCCCACTTTTCGTAGCCCTTTGTGATTATCTGCTTTTCTCTTTGCTCACGGGAGAGTCCTGCGGGCAGGTCAAGCTGTGCGCAAAGCGCCTCGTGATTGCGGATATGTCCGATATACTCGATAAGTTCTGTCATAAAAAAACACCTCACTAAAAATAGTCCACAACAAGTATACCACAGCCGCACGCAAAAATCAAGGCAGAAAATGTCGCGGAAGGTGCAAAGTTCACTGAACTCCGCGGCGCTGTTTGTCAGAAATTGCACTAAAAGTGTTGATTTCCATTAATAAAAATGTTATACTTAAAGTCAGGATATTTAATAAGGGATGTGACAAAATGAAAAAGAATACGATCAGTCCCGACTCGGTCACACGGCTTGAGCCGTCGGCTGATATGGGACTTACCGACGAGCAGGTCCGCCAGCGCATCGACGCGGGGCTTGCCAATACGCCCGTTAAGCCGCCTTCAAAATCTATCGGCGCGATAATCGCGAGCAATGTACTGACCTACTTTAACTTTATATTTGCTGCTATCGCGGTGGTCCTTATTCTTAACGGCTGCTACAAGGATCTGACGTTTATGCCGGTAATCATCATCAACACGCTTATCGGTATCGTGCAGGAAACGCGCTCGAAAAAGCTGCTTGACAAGATGACGATGCTCAACGCGCCGAGCACTCTTGTAATACGCGGCGGCACCGAGCAGCGAGTCAGATCGGATCTGCTGGTTGCTGATGACATCGTTATTTTCAAGGCGGGCGACCAGATACCCGCGGACGCGATAGTTGTTGAGGGCAAGGCTTCGGTCAACGAGGCGCTGCTGACGGGAGAGGCTGACGAGATCGTTAAAGAAAACGGCTCGGAGCTGATGAGCGGAAGCTTTATCGTTTCGGGAAGCTGCAAGGCGCGGCTCACAAAGGTGGGTGCGCAGTCATACATCTCACAGCTGACCATTCAGGCAAAGAAAGCGCGCACAGGCGAGCAGTCCGAGATGATACGCTCGCTCAACCGCATCGTCAGGATCGCAGGCATAATCATCATCCCGATGGGAGCTATGCAGTTCTGGCATATGAGATACGTCAAGGATATGAGCTATGTGCAGAGCATACGCTCCTCGGTCGCGTCGATAATCGGCATGATACCCGAGGGACTTTTCCTGCTCGCGAGCGTAACGCTTGCGATAAGCGCGATGAGGCTTGCGCGGCACAAGGTGCTTGTGCATAATATGAAGTGCATCGAGACCCTTGCACGCACGGACGTTCTGTGTGTTGACAAGACAGGTACTATCACCGAGAACACGATGCAGGTAACAGGGGTAGAGCCTGTGAGCGATATGGGCGAGCAGGAGCTGTTCTCGCTGCTGAGCGATTTCGCTGCGGAGCAGTCGGCAGACAACATAACGATGTCTGCGCTGAAAAATCACTTCACCCAGCCAAGCGGTGCAAAGATACTCTCGCACACCGACTTCTCTTCCGAGTTCAAGTATTCCAGCGTGACCTTTGAAAAGGCTGCATATGTGCTCGGTGCGCCCGAGTGGATACTTAAAGACAAGTATGAAGCTTACCGCGAAAAGATTGAATTTGACAGCCGCAAGGGCTACCGTGTGCTTGCGTTTGCGCGTTACAGCGGAAAGCCTGACGGCAAGGCGCTGACGGCTGAATGTGAGCCGCTTGCGCTTGTGCTTATCACAAACCCTGTAAGAAAGACCGCACCTGCGACCTTCAAGTTTTTTGCGGACGAGGGCGTTGAGGTCAAGGTCATCTCGGGCGACAACCCGATAACCGTTTCGGAGGTCGCAAAGCAGGCAGGCATACAAAATGCCGAAAAATACGTTGATGCATCGACGCTCACCACCGACGAGGCTATTTACGATGCGATGAAGAGCTACACAGTTTTCGGAAGAGTAACGCCCGACCAGAAGCGCAAGTTCGTAAAGGCTTTGCAGTCGCAGGAAAAGGTCGTTGCTATGACGGGTGACGGCGTTAACGATATACTTGCGCTTAAAGATGCAGACTGCTCTGTGGCTATGGCATCAGGAAGCGAGGCGGCTGTTCAGGCGGCACAGCTTGTTCTGCTGGACTCGGATTTTGCTCATATGACTGATGTTGTTATGGAGGGCAGACAGGTCGTCAACAACCTTGAGCGCTCGGGAAGCCTTTTCCTTGTAAAGAACATCTTCTCGCTGCTGCTTTCGATAGTAACACTCGTGTTCGGCGTGGTCTACCCGCTCACGCCGCCGCAGATAACTCTTATAAGCGCGTTCACGATAGGTATACCGGCATTCCTGCTCTCGCAGGTGCCCGACCATTATCTGATACACGGACACTTTATGAAAAACGTTATATTCAAGGCGCTGCCGGGCGGTATAACGGATGTTCTTGTCGTCATAGCGATGGTCATGTTCGGGCGCATCTTTGAGGTAACGCAAAACGAGATAGCTACAGCCTCAACGATACTGCTGTCGATAGTCGGTATAATGGTACTTCGCATGATAAGCAAGCCTATGAGCAGCTACAAGTGGGCAATAGTCGTGCTTTGCACATCAAGCCTTATCGTAGCGTTCACGCTGTTCGGATGGTTCTTCGGAACGACCTCGCTATCGACAAAGAGCCTGCTTTTGTGCATCAACTTCGGCATAATGGCTGATACATTCCTGCGCTTTATCGCATTCGTGCTTAACGGCGCAGAACAGATGATACTGAAAATAGTCCCCAAAAAAGAGGACAAAAACCTTGAACTGAAACCGAAAGGATGAGATGTATGCTTGAAGACTACACAACATTTTCGCAGGCAGAGGCAGGACAGACTTTTGAGCGCCCTGTATATGTCGCGGATTACACGCAGGGCAGCGCAAAAAACGGTGAACCTTTTCTGACTGTAACGATGCTTGACGGAAAAACTTCACAGCAGGCAAAGCTGTTCAGCACTTCAGCGGCAAGGCTTGAAAATGAGCTCGGTGTTACAAAGCAGACTGTTGCTGACGTAAAGATAGATGTATCTATCTACAACGGCGCAAAGAGCTTTACCATCAAGGATATAAGACCCTGCGCCGACACAAGCCTTTCTGCGAGTGACTTTGCAAAGCTGCCGCCGCTCGATATTGACCAAATGTATGATGAGATCTGCCGGATAATCAAAGAACTGCCAAATCCCAAGCCCGATAAAACTCCGCTTTCAAAGCCTGCGCTCGCATTGCTTGAGGAGCACAAGGAGAAGTTCAAGACCTCATCTGCTGCGGTGTATATGCACCACAACTACAAGGGCGGGCTTATCTACCACACATACAGAATGGTAAAGGCTGCTGTGGCAATGTGCGAGGTCTACAAAGAGCTTGACAAGGAGATACTTGTCTGCGCGACGGCGCTGCATGACCTTGGCAAGATAAACGAATACAACACCGACCCGGTCGGCAATGCTGAAACGACGGAACTCGCTGCCCTTTACGGACATCTTTACCTCGGTGCAATGTTCTTTTCCAACAAGTGTGCGCAGATAACGGGCTGTGACAAGGAACGCCAGCGCCTGCTCACCCATTGTATACTTGCACATCACGGGCAGGGCGAATGGGGCGCGGTAAGGACTCCTGCAACACCCGAGGCGTTTGCGCTGCACTACATAGATAATCTTGATGCAAAGATAGAGAGCTGCAACATTATGTACGAGCAGACACAGCCGGGCAAAAGCACCGAGAAAAAGCTTGCGGGATTTGACCGCCTTTACAAGCCAACATATTTTGACAATGATTAAGACACAAAAAAATGCCTCCATAAGCGGAGGCATTTTGTGTTTTATGATTTTTTTTTTGCGTATCACTCGCGGTTGATCACAGAGTGACTATGGATATAAAACTCTTCCTGGCTTGGCTGCCAGGCTTTAACTTTTGGCGGGAAGTGCTTATCATAATCGTCTACCGCCTTTTCGTCGTTACATATCGCGTCGGCATCGTTTGGGTGGTAGAACCACTTTCTGCCGTCAAGCGCGCCCTCTTTCAGTTCCTTGACAAGCAGTGCCGCGGGATAGATATCTCCCTCAAAGCAGACGTTGTACTTTCGGCAGCTTTTATAGCCGCGTGCAACGTAATTATCGGGGTTGCCGAAATTGATAACGGTATCGTAGCCCATTTCAAGCGCGAGCCCGAAAGTATGCTCAAGCAGCGCTCTGCTTATCCCCTTGCGCTGATGCTTTGGGTGAACGCAGACAGGTCCCATTGTGAGAACGGTCTTTTTGTTGCCGTTTTCGTCAATAAGGTAAGACTCTGAATACATAACGCAGCCGATCATCTCACCATCCAGCTCGGCTACAAAGTCAAGCTGCGGTATAAATGCCTCGTGCTGGCGAAGTGCGTGCATGAACAGATGCTCGCTGCAGCCCGGGACGCTCAGATTCCAGAACGCCTCGCGTGCCATAGTTTCGGTTTTGTGATAGTCCTTTTCTGTTTCCAGTCGCAGTGTATAGTCATTATTTTTCATTGTTTTTTCCTCCTGAATGTGTTGACTACGGATCACGGGAGGTTTGTGCAGATAGTATTCGCAAACCGCCCGTTTACGCTGCTATCTCCTTATTGGTTTTCGTCAAAAAGACAACTCCTTAAAAATTTTTTCAGATGAAGCATTTCATCTTGATGTGATTATAGCGCATAGCGGTGCAAAAGTCAAGTACCCCGGAGTATTTATTCGCTGATAAGCTTATACGCTGCGACCTTTTTCATTTTGCGGCTCATGATAAAGCTGAGCACAAACACCAGCGCAAGCACCGAGAGGGCGGTGATGGCGATCATCATCGGCTTGACTGTAAGGTCGGAATTCTTGATGCCGTAGCTGCTGAACACGGCATTGAACAGCGGATTGACAAGAAAGTATCCTCCGACCGAGCCAAGCAGCGCCGCAGATATCGCAGGCAGCAGAAGTGACAGCGAAAGCTGCAGCCGCAGCTGACGTGAGGTAAAGCCCATCGCCTTTTTGATGCCGAACTCTTTTTCGCGCTTGATGAAAACGGTCTTGAGCAAGAGGCGTATGATAAGAAAGACTATGACAAGGCTGAGAAGAATGAAAACTACATTTATCATTCCCGATGCAAACACGGGGAGGTTTTCCTCGCTGCGCTGATAACGGTAGTAGTTATCGGTCGAAACGCATTCGCTGCCAAGGTATGCCTTTGCCTTTTCAAGCAGCTTATCCACCTTTTCATCGCTTGGCTCGTGCATACGCACGCGGATAATTGAGTAGCTCGGCTCCAATCCGATGCGCCTTGCGCCCTCGTCGGTAAGATAGACTCTTTCGCCCAAGCCGTACACTGCCTGCTGAAAGCCTGTGATAAGGTATCTCTCCTGCCTGCCCACATTGCTTATCTTTATCTCATCGCCTATTCCGACTCCGAGTCTTTTGGCAAGCTCTCCGCCGATAACAGTCTCGTTTGCCTGCATACACATCTTGCCCTCGTACACACCGCAGTAAATGCTCTGCGGCTCGGCGCTGACATAGGTATCGACATCCTCGCCGTTTATGGTCGCTGTCTGGAAGCAAAGCGAATACGCCTCGCTGACGCCGTCATAGGTTCTTAATTCTTTCAGTATCTCCTGCCGTCTTGCTTCATCACCCGTGATCTCGATATACGCATCAGCAGTATCGCCCTGAAGAAGCCGCTGGAATTTATAGCTGTCGATCTTGGTGTTGTAGTAAAGCATCAGCGAGAAAAATGTGAGAAATGAGACTGTCACTATCACAACAAAGACAGAGATGCTTTGCCCTATGCTCTGCACGGCGCTTTTTGCGGCAAGCAGAAAGTTAAGTCCGCCTTTTGTATCTGCAAGCGGAAAATGATCGCGCTTGAAGCTGTTGGTTTGCAGACCGAAGCGCAGTGCTGTTGCGGGGTGAAGCTTTTTAATGCGCGCAGAGGCTATGAACGCTGTCAGCACGATAGCAAGCAGTATGCATGCGATAACGCCGAATGTTGCCGCGGGGCGAAAGCCCGTTTTGCACACTATGCCGGTAAGTCCGCGCAGGAATGCTTTTTCAAGCATCGGGAAGAACACATACGAAAGTGCTGTGCCCGCCGCTGTGCTTATCGCACCGATAAGCAGGTATTCAAGCGTGAGAGAGGTGCGCACCTGCCCTGCCGTATGGCCGACTGCACGCAGCGCGCCGATGTTTCGTATATCACGGCTGATGTTGTTGCTTATCGCAAAAATAATCATTATGATGCAGATAAGTATCATCAGCACTGCAAAGGTCGAAAGGAACGGAACGAGCAGAGTTATGATGCCAACATATGCTTTTCTTGCAAGCTCCATAGTATATCCGTAGTTATAGTATCCCTTTGCGGATATTGCTTCCCTGAGCTGTTTGAGTCCGTCCTTATGCGCGGCTCCATCAACAAAGCGCATATAGATCAGCTTTTGTGTCTGCGGTGTATTACCTGCATCTGCAGCCTTTTGCGCGCAGGCTTTCATTTGCTCAAAGCCTTGTGTATCGAGCATAACGGAGTTATAGCTCATACCCACACCGTTGAAAAGGTCCTCGTAAATACCTGCAACGGTAAATTCCAGTCCGTTGTAATGATCCATTTTCAGATGTATCCTATCACCTATGTTTATACCGTTGCTCCTGGCAAGACCGAGGTTCATATACAGCTTTCTTCCCGAAACGCTTTCATCTCTTTCGACAAAGCTGTGTTCGCCTGCGATGCCCTGTGTGCCGTATTCGTAAAACAAGGCGGTATCGTTGGTTATCTCTTTGGCAGAATCATTGACCGTGAACACTGTTTCCGCAGGCAGTATCATATCCGTGACAGAATACTGCGAAATTTTATCGCACCCATTTATGATGCCGCTGATATCGTCATCTGTGCGCACCTGCTCTATCGCATCGGGGATATCCTGCTTTTCAGCCTTGCTGTCATAGACCTCGTCATATGTGTTTATCAAAAGGCTTGTGTGCATAAGCATTGATGCTATCATAATGATGAGCATAAAAACTATCATAACTGCACGGTCCTTGTGCAGATTTGACCTTATAAGCTTTACCATCCCATATCCTCCAAGAATGCTCTTATCTTTTCGTGCCTTTTCTTGTCACCGCTTTGGTATCTGCCAAGAATACACTCGCCCATTATACCGCCGTCCTGAATGTAGATTATCCTGTCTGCGCGGCGTGCGGATTTTATATCGTGCGTTACCATAACTATCGACTGTCCGCCGCGGTTTATGTCGGTAAGCACATCAAGCACCGCCTTTACGCCTGCGCTGTTGAGCGCGCCTGTCGGCTCATCTGCAAAAACTACCTCGGGGTCGTTGATAAGCGCACGCACCATTGCCGCGCGCTGCGCCTCTCCGCCCGATACCTGCGCGGGAAACTTACCTGCAAGCTCGCTGCTTATGCCCACGCGCTCAAAAAGCGTGAGCGCCTTTTGCTTGAGAGCCTTCTTTTTCTGACCTGTGAGCATTCCCGTGCTGACTGCGTTATCCATAATGCTCATACTGTCAACAAGGTATATCTGCTGAAATACAAAGCCGCAGTGCGAACGTCTGAACACGGCGAGGGCATCATCATTCATAGCTGTTATTTCCTGTCCGCAGTAATTGATGCTGCCAAGGCTTGGCTTATCCATTCCGGATAATGCGTACAGCAGCGTTGACTTGCCTGCGCCCGAGGGTCCCATTATTACGGTAAAGTCGCCCTCGTAGATCTCAAGGTCAAGATTCTTGATGATATGCTGCTGCTTTCCTGCGACAGAAAAGCTCTTGGACAGCTTTTCGGTTTTTATCAAGACTTTCTTTTTGTTCTGTTTTTCCATATTATCTCCTCCCGCGGCTAACACAAAAAAGGTCATACAGCACCCTGTCTGTATGACCTTATTGTAGCACAGTATAAATTTAAAAGCTTTGTCAGATCTTTAACTGTTCTTTAACTGTCAGGCAAGTGCGAAGCGCAGGCTGACGCACAATCCGCCGTCACGGTTGCTGCACGAGAGGCTGCCGCCCATACATTTCATAAAGTAATCGGATATATACAGCCCTATACCCGAGCCGTCCTTGCCCTGTGCATTTGAGCCGCGCCTGAATTTCTCTGTGAGCAGCTCGATCTCCTGCTCGGGCACTCCCCCGCCGCTGTCGCAGATCTGCACGCAGAGGTTTTGCTGCTCGATGAAGGCATCCACATTTATAGGTGTACCCGCGTATTTGTAGGAGTTGGTGATGACGTTCCCCACGACCTGCTCGATGCGCAGTTTATCGCCCATAATGACGCAGCCGGGGATATCAAACGCAGTGAGCTTGTTCAAGTGGTCTGCGTTTTTGATGATCTGCACGAGCAGGTCAGAGCCAAGCTCCTCGGCGCTGACGGGCAGACGGTTAAGCTCCTCAAGCGTTGCGTGGAACAGGTTTGAAACGAGCCTGTCTATGCTGTCGGCTTTTTCGTTGATCGCGTGCAGTGTGCTGCGCTCGTCGGGGGTATCTGCGGTCAGTTCCATCACATCAGCCATCGCCTTTATCGAGGCAACGGGCGTTTTGATATCGTGCGAGAGCGAGGCGATCATTTCCTTGCGGCTGCGCACAGCCTCCTGCTCACGTTCGCGTGCGGCTTTAAGCTCCTCGCGCATAATATCAAAGCTTTCGGAAAAGGCGCCGAAAATATTGTCCTTGTCCATTTCAAGCGGCGTATCAAGCTCGCCTGCCGCGATACGCTCGGCAAAGCCTTTCATATTTTTGAAAGGCTCGACCACACGTTTTTTCAGTACCATGAAAAACGCAACGGAAAGTGCAAGCATAAGCGCCATCATCACGGCGCACGAGATCGCAAGGCGGTGCATCTTTTTTTGCTGGCGTTCTAAAAGAGGGTCATGCACTATAAGCGTGCCAAGTTTCTCGCCACCGCGCTCGATATCACGGATAATATCGTAGTGCGACACAGCCGATGAAACGCTTTGCGACATATCCTGCCTGGTGGTGAACAGCATATCGCCGTTTTTATCAAGCACGCAGTAATCAAAGCTCTGCTCGCTTTTTCGCAGCGTATCGCCGCTTTGAGCGCTTTGCCAATCGTCACTGAGGCTGATAAGCAGCCTGTTTATCTCGGTGGTATGGTCGGGCACCTCCTGCTTTTCGCTGAAAAGTGCAAACAGCATTGCCGCACAAGCAGCGGCGAAGAAAAGTATATAAAAAACAAGGTATCTTGTCTTCAATTTTTGTCCTCCAGAATAAAGCCTGTCCCCCAGACCGTTTTGATAATCACGGGCTTGCCGGGATCGTCCTCTATTTTCTCGCGCAGGTGGCGGATATGCACGTTGAGGGTGACATCACTCACATAATCGGTCTCCCACACCTTTTCAAAAAACTCGTCCTTTGAGATTATGCGGTTTTTATTGTTCAGCAGATACACGAGCAGCTTATACTCCATCGCTTTGAGCTGCTTTTCGCTGCCGTCCTTTATCACGCGGGCGCGCTGCATATCTATCTGCACGCTGCCGAGCCTGACGAGCGCGCTTTGCTTTTCATTCGTCTGTGAAGGAGAGCCCTTGTATCTTTTCAGGGCAGCCTTTACCTTTGCAAGCAGCACCCCAAGCGAATACGGCTTGCAGATGTAATCATCTCCGCCGATACCAAGCGCAAGCAGCATATCGTCCTCTGACGAGCGTGCGCTGATAAAGAATATCGGAACGCTCACGCTTTCGCGTATCGTCCTGCAAAGGTCAAAGCCCGAATCGCTGCCGAGGTTTATATCCAGCAGGATGAGCGAGCAGGTGTTTTGTTTGAAAAAATCAACTGCCGACTGCGCATCAAGCACATACTGCGCGCTGACTCCCGACATATTGAAATAACGCGCGGTGTACTCTGCAAGCTCTTTTTCATCATCAATTACAAGCACGCTGTAATGCATATGCGCACCCCCTTTTGATCCTTTTCAGTATAGCACTTTTCCGCACCTGCGTCAATACGCGCGGCAGTTAATTGAAAAATCCAAATGACCATTCACGCAAAACTATTGACTTTCTCGCTGTGATATGGTAAACTATTTGACAAAGGGTGTGAGTTTTGTTCACCAAAAATTTACAGCTAATCTTTCAAAAGGGGTTGACAGCGTTATGTTCGGGTGCTACGATTTAAGCAAGCAAGCAAGCAAGCAAGCGGCATAACCGCGCCCTTTTAACAAATAAATGCAACGATACAAGCGTGCTCTGCGGGATAAATGCGTCCTGTGGGGTGCGCTTTTGTGCGTAAAGGGATTTTTACGAAAGTCGATCCTGAACCAATGGCAGCTTACCGCTGATACTATCGGGCATTTAATGCAGTCAAGGACAATACCAATGTAATTATTATCAAAGAAAGGAGAAACCTTGAATGGATAAGAAGTATATCTCTCCCGAAATGGAGATCATCGAGTTTGAAGCCGAAGATGTTATCGTCACAAGTGGGGCAGGCGGTAACCAACAAGGAAATGACGTTGAAGATCCGTAGTATTAACGGCAGGCGGCGGTCACGCTGTCCTGCCGTTTTTCCATTACAGCAGGAAATACTATGAAACTGATCCCGAAATATCCCGTCCGCGCCGCTAAGGGTGAGCATTACACGATAAGCACACGGTATCATTTGAGAATCGCCGTGAAATATTGCAGTCAAATTTTTTATGTAAATCAATTGACTTATATCAAAAAATATGATATACTTTTCAAAACCATATGATGCAGCTTATCAAATGAACGTAATGGAAACGATTTGAAGGAGGTTCGTAAAATGCGCAAGTTATTGATACTGTCGATCGCTTTATCTCTCTTTCTCTGTGCCTGCGGCAGCACGGACAGCAGCAACGCTGACAGCTCAAAGCAGGAAGTCACGACCACAACAGTATACTCAACTCCGGAAAATGATGATCCATCAAGCAGTGACAGCGAATCTTCACAGCCGGACAGCTCCGAGCCGGACAGCAGTTCATCTGAAAAAGGCAGTGATCCGAGCAGCAGCGAGACCAAAACGACCACAGGAAGCAAGGACAGCTCGCACGCCGCAGACACCTCGACCAGAACAGAGCTTGTAACGGGCTCCATTGGCACTACCAGAAAGACGGTCACAAATATTATTACGATACCCACAAAGCAGTCACCAAGATCAACTACTACAACAACTACTGCAACGACCAAAAAAACTGCCACGACCACTGCTGCCAAGCCTTATGACCCGTCAAATCCATTCAATAAACAGGATAACAAGGAAGTCCCATACGATCCTTCACCCTGGAAGCAGTCAAAGAATTGGACTGATCCAAAGGGTTACAATGGCGGCATAATGCTGTATACGGACAAGATAGGACTTCAGCCCGAGTATGCAAGGGGCAAGGTGCAGCGGGTGTACATCAGTGTAACAAATGAAGATGTACCTGTCAATATGATGAAGTTCCACATTTTTTACGATACAAGACTGACCGTCAAGAAGAATTCCAAGGGTGAGGCAGTGGCTCCCGGCAAGGGGATCAGTGAGAATCCTTTCACATCAGGCTCTGCAATAGTCAAAGAGGGA
>CADAEJ010000052.1 GCA_902786965.1 uncultured Ruminococcus sp.
GGCGGAACGTCATACACCAACACCAAGACCGAAACCATCGCAATCAACGCAAATGCGCACAGCTGGAAAACACCGACTTACAGCTGGTCAAGCGACAACAAGACCTGCACGGCGACAAGAGTGTGCGCAAACAACGCAAATCACAAGGAGAGCGAAACTGTCACGGCATCTGTTTCAACGTCAGCTGCATCGTGTACAGCAGGCGGCTCGGCGACGTACACCGCCACCTTTAAAAACTCTGCATTCGCAAAGCAAACAAAGACCACCACAACATCGGCGCTGGGTCACAACTACATAACCACAGTAGTCAAACCGACTTGCACAGCCAAGGGCTACACCGAGCACAAGTGTACTCGCTGCGGCGACATCTATAAGGATAACTACAAAAACGAGCTGGGTCACAGCTACACGACTACGGTCGTAAAGCCGACCTGTACGGCAAAAGGATATACACTGCACAAGTGTACAAGATGCAGCTACAGCTATCAGTCGGATTATATAGACCCGATCGAGCACAGCTGGAGCGAATGGAAAGTCACAAAACCCGCAACTGAAAGCACAAAAGGTACAAAGGAGCGTACCTGCTCGGTATGCAAAAAGAAAGAGACGGCACCTATACCCGAAACCACGCATACGCACAGCTACACCACAAAGGTAATTGCACCTACCTGCACAGCGCAGGGCTACACGCTGCACACCTGCTCATCGTGCGGTGATACCTACAAGGATACCTACAAAAATGCACTCGGGCACAGCTACACGCACACAGTTGTTAAACCGACTGTGCTGAAGACAGGCTACACGCTGCACAAGTGCACAAGAGCCGGCTGCGGCTACTCTTATCAGGATTCGCAGACTCCGAAGGCAACGATACGTCTGTCGGGAAAGAACAGATACGAAACGTCTATGAAGATAGCAGACCAGCTTAAAGCGGAAAACGGCGGCGCTGCTTTCAAGGGCGTAATAATTGCATCGGGCACAAGCTTTGCAGATGCTCTTTCGGCGGCGTACCTTGCAAAAGTTAAGAACAGCGGCAACACTCCGATACTGCTTGTTGCAAATGCTGCCTCGATAATGGACAGCGCTGCGGCATATGTCAAGAAAAATGCTGCATCAACTGCGACAATATACATCGTTGGCGGAGAAGCTGTCGTTCCCAAGGCTATGGAGACAAAGCTCAAAGCAAACGGCTTTAAGAATGTAAAGCGCCTTGCGGGCAGAACAAGATACCTCACCAATATCGAGGTGCTCAAAGAGGCTGGCGTTACAAATCAGGATATGCTCGTTGCATCGGGTATGGACTACGCTGACGCGCTTTCGGCATCGGCAGCAGGCAGACCGATATTGCTGGCAGCTCCGACAGGACTTACGGCTGAACAAAAGGCGTTCCTGAAAAATATGAAGAATTCTGCGGCGACTATAATCGGCGGCAAAAATGCGGTGAATGCAGCTACCGAAAATCAGTTAAAGGCGACATTCAAGTCGGTCACGAGGATAGGCGGAAGCAACAGATTTGAAACATCGGTACTGGTTGCAAAGAAGTTTTTCCCAAAGGCGCCTGCCGTTACGCTGGCTTACGGACTTGATTACCCTGACGGCTTGTGCGGCGGACCGCTGGCTATGACATACATATGCCCTCTGCTGCTGACGACAAGCACAAACTTTACAGCGGCAAAGAACTATGCAAAGTCGATAGGCGCATCAAGCGGTGCAGTCTACGGCGGCACAGGACTTATCAGCGAAATTGCAGTCAAGAATATTCTTTCATAACACACAAAGACCTTCCGTAAAATGCGGGAGGTCTTTTTTTGCGCAAACGGTTGAAATAATTGCAGAAATGTGTTATACTACTGTTAACATTTCGTGACTATACTGCGGAGGTGAGATAATGGCTGCAAATGATAAGACACGGCAAAGGACTTGGTTTTATGACCTGTTCCTTGCAAACGGGATAGTTCAAAGACCTGCCAACAGGATAAAATTGCTCATTTTCTGCATTTCTCTTGACCTGGTTTTCTCGTTCTCCATTTTCGGATTTATCTCGATAAACCCTATCGCTGTGACGACTGTGCATATACCTGTCATACTGGCAGCTATGCTGTGCGGTCCGCTCGGCGGCGCTGTGACGGGGCTGGTATTCGGGCTGATGAGTATGTGGAAGGCAAGCGTTACGGCAACGGCTTATGCTGATATTGCCTTTTCGCCGTGGAAAAGCGGAAATGTCTTCGGCAGCCTTGTGCTTTCGCTGGGTATGCGTATGCTGTTCGGCTTTGCCGCGGGACTTTTATTCTCGGCAATGTTTCGGCGCGTGAACAAAAAATGGCACGCTCCCGCAGCGGCGGCGATAGCTGTCGTATCAACGATGTTTCACAGCTTTATCGTTTCATCTGCGCTGAAAGTATTCTTCCCCAAGGCTGACAGCGGTGCGCTGGTGGAGTCTATCGCTCCGAACCTGCGGCATATCTTCGTATGGGTGATAACTGCGGCGGTTTTGTTCTTTTCGTGCAGGATAGCCTCGAACAAGAAGCTGCTTGAGCAGTACGATGAGGTCATCAGGTACAAAAGGCGGCACAAAACGCTGGGCAACAGGTTCATTGTTTTTACGATGCTTATTTTCCTTGTGGTCGCAGCGGCGATAGTTGCACACTCGTTTGACAGGCTCGAGCTTATAAGTATAACCGATTCGAGCACACCGACAGATATGGCTGCCTTGCATATTGCGGCACAGCAGCTTGTTGCGCTGCTCGGTGTCATATACATAATCGCGCTGATACTGCTCTTTGTTTACGAAAAGGGAAATATCGCTGCTTCCAGACTGAAGGAAAAGCAGCAGGAGGAAATATATCGGCAAAAGCTGCAAAAGACTCTTGATGTAATGCAGGCGCTTTCAAGGGACTACGAGGTCGTTATGAATGCCGATATAAAGACGGGCAGAGTCACGATGTACCGATGCAGCGAGGCGCTTGAGGCAACGATAGATGAGGAGTCGGTAAAGCTGCCTTTCAGCAAGGGCAGCGAAAGATTTTTCAGAATGATAGCCTGCGAGGAGGATCTGCCCGAACTGCTGGATCTGTCATCGGAGGAGAAGATACTCGGGTACCTCAAAAACGATGAGATATTCACGCACGTTTTTAAAAGCAACAAGGGGCGTTTCGGTGAGATCAAGATCGTGCCGATAAGCGATCACGAATTTGTCTGCGGCTATACCGATGTTGACAAGACGATCAGGGAAAAGATCAAGCAGCAGGAAAAGCTTGAGGAGGCTATGCACGCAGCAGAGGCTGCAAATGAAGCGAAATCCGCATTTCTGCTGAATATGAGCCACGATATACGCACGCCGATGAATGCGATAATCGGCTACACGGACATACTTGCAAAGTACCGCAATGACGAAAAGGAATTCGAGCGCTGCACGGGCAACATCAAAGCCTCGGGCAAGTATCTGATGGATCTTATCAACAACGTGCTTGAAATGGCGAGGATAGAGAGCGGCGCGGAGGAGATAAACGAAAAGCCGTGCGATATACGCCCGATACTCGGCAACACTATTATAGTCTTTAAGGAAGAGGCAGAGAAAAAGGGCATCACCCTCACATATGACCGAAATATAAGGCACAATTATCTCTACTGCGACAGGGTCAAGATACAGGAGATATACCTCAACATTATCTCAAACGCTGTAAAATACACCAAAAGCGGCGGCAGCATAAAGATAATTTCCAGCGAGCTGCCTGATGAACGCGAGGGCTTGTGCAGGATACAGATAATCGTATCGGATACGGGCATGGGAATGTCAAAGGAGTTCGTTGAGCATATCTATGACGATTTTGCGCGCGAAAAGGACAGCACGACATCCGGTGTGGCAGGCACAGGTCTTGGAATGGGGATAGTCAAAAAGATAGTCACCATGATGAACGGCGAGATAGAGATCGACAGCAAAAAGGGTGTTGGTACGACTGTGCGCGTTGTGATACCGCACAGGATAGCTGACGAAATGCCCGAACAGGACATTGAAAAACCGATAGAGTACGACAGTTCTCTTTTCAAGGGCAAGAGAGTTCTGCTTGCAGAGGACAACGAGCTTAACGCAGAGATAGCCGCCGAGCTGCTCGGTGATGCAGGGCTGCTGGTAGAGCGTGCAAAGGACGGTATCATCTGCGTATCTATGCTCGAGACCGCGCAGGCTGGGTATTACGATGTAATTCTTATGGACGTGCAGATGCCCAACATGGACGGCTATCAGGCAACGCAGATAATCAGGAAACTGTCTGACAGGAAAAAGGCGGAGATACCGATCATCGCGATGACTGCCAACGCATTCGCAAGCGACAGAGAGCAGGCGCTTGCGGCAGGTATGAACGAACACATAGGCAAGCCTGTGAGCATAGACAAGCTTATCAGCACGCTGTCAGAATTCATAAGCAAATAAAAAATCCGCAGAAGCATTTTCTGTGGATACAGTCTGTTGATATAATATAAAAATTAGATTTATGACCGAAGGGGTTTTAGGGGGCGATCGGAAAGCCCTCTAATTAGCACGAACCGTGTTTTTTTGTTAATGCTTTAACCCTGCATATTATTCAGCATAGAGTTTTGCAACAAATTAAATCCGCAGAATAAGCTTCTGCGGATTTTTTTTACTGCCCGCCGGGGTAGTTGTAATTGTTGTTCTGATACTGCTGCCGGTTTGCATAGGGGTCATTGTACTGACCCTGCTGCGCGTAGCCGTTTTGCTGATAGCTGCCCTGGTACTGGTACTGACCCTGGTTCTGATACTGATAATTGTTCTGATAGCCGCCCTGGTACTGCATCTGACCATAGGCTTGATCCTGTCCGTAGCCGTAGCCCTGCGCGGTGTTTTGATACTGCGTATTTGGCTGTGTATATCCGTTTGGTGTGTAGTAGTTTTGTGCGGTGCTTTGGTACTGCGCACCGTATTGGTAATTGTAGCCGTTTGCGTAGGTGTTCTGATAGCTGTTCTGATAGTAGTTGTACGGATATGCAGGGAACTGGTAGAACGGGATGCCCATACCCGTACCCGGGATATTGGTATCGTTTTTGGAAGATTTATGGATTATGACAAGCGCAGAGACCGTGACTACCGCCTCGTAGACGAAGAAGAGAACTATTATCCCCTCCATATTCTTTGAGTTGAACAGGCAGAAATCGTAGAATCCGTGCATAAGGATCGGAACGAACAGCGAAAGGAACATATTCTTGCTTTTGCCGCTGTTATCGCCTGCGCACTGACAGTATTTTGCCTTGCCGTAGAAAAGTCCCATAAACACAGCGTCGATAGCGTGACCGGGAACAGAGAGCAGCCCTCGCATAAGCGCAAGATTGTAGGTGCCGTCTTTTACAAGGTAAAGGATATTTTCAAGTGTTGCGAAGCCAAGCGATACTATAACGGCGTAAACGATACCGTCGAATGTGTAGTTGAACGCCTTGTGCTTCCAGGTGCGCAGACGAAGCACGAGGAACTTGAAGCCCTCCTCGGAGAGCGCAACGATAAAGAAGCACATTATGAAGTTGTAGCCTGTGGTGCCCTCGGCGATGACCTTCTGCAAGCCTTCCAGCATAACGCCCTGGGCTGCTATCGCGCCTATCACCGAGATGGTCGCGCCCATAATGAAAAGGCTTACCAGCAGTCCCAGCGGTTCTTTTTCCGCCTTGTCCTTATGGTAGATGAATGCGATTATGATGACCGCAGGTATTATTGCAAGAATAACAAGTACGCCTGTGCTTGGCATATGTACCCCACCTTTTTTATTTTTATCAAGACTTGTGCTGACAAGATCAGCGGCAAGCGAAATTGTTTTATTGATTATAACACATATTTATACATTTTGCAACACCGCAGACAAAAAAACCGCCCGAAAATGCTCGGGCGGAAGTTTTTGGTTTTACGAATTTACGGCATCGGAAAGGGTAGAGTTGATATTTACTACCAGATCCTTGATATCGTTGATGTGCTGATTGATAAGATCGGTGTTCTTGTTGGTGCTTTCAACGTTATCGTTAAGCTCGTGGAAAGCTGTCGCGGTCTTTTCAAGTATGCCGACAAGAGTTTTAAGACCTGTGTTGTCAAGGCTCGTATTAGCGCTGCAGAAGGTGATAACATTTGTCAGCAGGTCGTGAACGACTTTTGCACGCTGCTCGGTCGCATCGGTGGACGCGCTTATCTCGCCCATTGAGCCTACGATGTTGTTAACGTCCTGATCCAGCTTATCGGAAAGCTCGCGGCACTTGTTTGTAAGCTCTGCCAGCTTTTCGTGCTGTGCGGTCAGTGCGGAGTGACGTGCAAGCAGTACGGTCTTGCTGTGTACCACGCAGTTATCCGAGGTATTGAGTCCTCTGAATATAGCGATAGCCATATCTCTGCATGAACGATAGCCGCAGGCGTGGCAGTCGTAATGTCTGTCCTGCTCGGTATGCTTGCCCATAGACTCGAAGATAGGCTCAAGCTGCTTGTCTGTCGGAACAGGTGTTGGGATAGCAGGCAGGTAGGTCCTTGTAAAGTCTGACGGAGTCAGTTCTTCGTCAAAGCGCTTGAACAGCTTATCCTCTGCGCCTCTGAAGAAACCGCCCGAGGTCTTTCTTCTGCTCTTTGCTTCCTTTTCGACCTCACGCATAGTTTCCATTACATCGAAAACAGTCCTCTTTGAGCCTGTACCTGCGCCCACGTTACAGCCGAATTCGCACGAAAGAACGTCGAATACGGTCGGGTGCTTGCTCTCGGGAAGTGATGCGTAAAGATCAAGCTCGGGGTAGACCTTATGTACGCCCTCGGATGTGGTGATATTGATATCCGGATCGTGCAGCCAGATGTTATCACGAAGTCCGCCCGGACGCGGGTAGATAGCGCCGACCTGTCCCTGCTCGCCTTCAAAGTCGTACTTGAACTCACCTGCATAGTCAGGCGGGATAACTATATGGTTCTTTTCAAAGAACTCCTCAAGCTTCTGGAAGGTCACGTTGTACTCAACAAGACCGGTTTCCATAAACTCGTTCTTTTTAGCGATACAAGGCGAGAGAACGATTATTTTATTCTGCCTTTGCAGATACTTTTTGATATATACCACCGCACACATGATAGGACTGTGTATCGGCGAGAGGTTTTTCAGCAGCTTTGGCTGATATGTTTCTACATATTTTACGATAGCCGCACAAGGCTGTGTTACGACGTTGCCGACAGTCTTTTTCTGGATAGCACGCAGGTGCGCCCATGTACAGATATCTGCACCGAAGGATACGTCATATATAAGCTGTCCCTGTTTTCTGAACCAGTTGAGGATACCCTTCCACTTATCAGGGAAGGTCGATTTGATAGCGGGCGTTGCAAGGATTATCATCTTCTCCTTGCGCACTGCTGCCAATGCCTCCTCGGTATCATCAATATAATCTCTTGCATTGTGAGCGCAGTTGCGGACACACTCACCGCAGGCGATACAGCGTTCAGGGTTTACTGTTGTAACAAATCTTCCGTCCTCAAGCATCTTGGTGATATTAGCCTCGGGTGCAGGACAGGTTCTGACGCAGGAATTACAGCCCACGCATTTTTCAGGTTTAACAATAATGAGCTCTTTCATTATATCCGTTCCTCCCATGATTTCGATGACATCGGTAGTGAAAGACCGAAAGCCGAATTCCCTACATACAGCTTTCGTCACACTATATCAACTATAACACAATGTTTACACTTTGTCAATAGTTGCGCCAATGAAATCATTTTATCCTTTAAAGCTTTAAAACACCGAAGATACGCGGTTTATCGCATATGTGCGTATGGCAGTTCGGAACATTTGAACAAAAAAAGGCATAAAATTTATACGAATATAACAGTAATTCTTGTGAAATATGCTCCGAGCGGGCTATTTTGTTTACATATTTGCGCTGAAAATACAAAAAAGCCGCTTTAGTGCGGCTTTCTGTCGTTTATTGGAGCGCGGTTATCTGTTCAAACAGCTCATCGCCCGTCTGGGTGGTACACAGGATACCTTTCATACCGAGTTTTTTTGCTGCATCGACATTTTTCTGCGTATCGTCGATGAACACGCACTGCTTGGGGTCGAGCGAATACCTTTGGCAAAGCCGCAGGTATATCTCCGGGTCGGGCTTTGTTATGTGCTCGAAGCAGGAGAACACTCCGCCGTCTGTCAATGAGATAAACTCCAGCGCCCAGGGTGCTGCGTGCATAAGGTACGAAAAGTAGTTTGACAGGTAGTAGACCTTATGCCCCTGTGCTTTGAGCCTTTGTATGAGAGGCATTGCATAATCGCGCATTTTCACGCAATCGCCGAGCTTTGCGAACACAAGGCGTATGTGTTTTTCACATTCGGGTGCGCGGGCGATAAAAAGCTTCAGCACCTCTTCATCGGAAAGCACGCCTGTATCAAGCTCTATCCAGTCGCCGCTTCGCCACATAGCGTCAAGCACCCTTTCGGCAGCGGGCTGTTCAACAAGGCTGCGCACGAAATCCTCGAAATAAAAGTCTACCAGCACCATACCGATATCGAAAATAACGTTCATCATATTCTCCTAAAGCTTAACAAATTTGCCTGCAACGGTCTTGTAATGATCGGGCTTGAAAAGGTATGTGACCTTTATCTGCTCCTTTGACCATTCAAGCTTATACTTGCCATCGTTGCGCAAGCCGCTGTCGGTCTTGAAGGTACCCAGCTTTTCAGCCTTCTGATTTTTGATCTGATATATATCGCCGTAGCCGATGCCCGCGTGGTCACGCTCGCAGATAACTATGCTCGTGCTTTTGTCGGGGGAATCGTAGCGGTAGAAGGCGGCATCGTGGTCGGACAGGTCGCCGTGATAGTTTAGCGCGACTATTATAATACCGACTGTAACGGTCGCAACGGTGAGTATCAGCGAGACTGCGATGTTGCGCACCTTTGCAGATGTCTGCTTGTGCAGCAGGCTGTCAAAGGGGATAGATGCGAGCATAAGGACTGCGGCTGCTGCAAACACGGCAAACAGCACGGAGTCATACTTTCCGTAGGAGCTGTGCGGGACTATCACGCCGTTGTGGTAGGAATAGCTGACGACCTCTGCTTTGATATGGACAAACACATAGATGCCAAGCCCTGCGAGCAGTACCGCCGCGGAGAGTATACGCAGAAAGCAGGCGGCGCGTATACGCTTGCGCAGGCGCTTGTTGAGCAAGGCTCTGAAGGATATATAGGTGCAGTAGATATAGTACAGCATAAGCACGCTGACGATTATTTTTATTAGCACCTGCATATACCTCACCTCGCTTTGCGCAATGCTTTGTTATTATGCGTCACCTATATAGTAGGTCTTGTACTTCTCGTAGTAGTCGGCGATAAACTTCTTTTCGCCGTTTTCGGTGGTGAAATAGTACACCTTTTTCTTTATGTGACCTGTTTTATCGCTGTAATTCTGAAGCTTTGTGATGCCGGGTATATCCCTTGTTTCCATTTCCTCGGTGCGCTCGTAGCTGCACTTTACGCCCAGCTGCTCTTCGGCGAAGTCCATAAAGCGATATGCCTGCCACAGCTCACGCTCGCCTGTTTTGCCGTCCTTGAAGCGGTAGAAGGCGTAGAATGATCCGTACGGCTCAGATGCGGGTTGAACGCGCATATCAAAATCTATGAATTTTTCGTGTGCATCTGCTTTGCGTATCACTTCTCCGAGCTTGGTCAAGCCGTCTTTAAGTTCGTTATAGGGCTTGTCGCTTTTGAGCCTGAGGAACAGGATAGACGGCATATATGTTTCGCGTTCATAGGTCATCGCATATTCTTTGCATATCTTGTCGGCTTCGTCCTGCACGCTGTCAAGCACATAGTTGTAGTATGCAAAGCCCCAGCCGTTTACGGTCTTTTCCTCGTAGCCTGCCGCTGTGCCGTCAAAGTGTACGGTGGTCACCTCACTGGAAACGGGGAACTCAAAGCCGCATTTGTCGTCCTTGAAATAGGCGGTATGCTTGTACTGCTCTTTTTCATACCGCACAAATGTGCAGTCGGGACAGTTTTGCCGGGCATATTCTTTCAGCTTTTTTTCGTTTTTGAGGCTCACTGCGTCCTTGGACACATGGCAGGCGGTCAAAAACAGCGCTGCCAGCAAACCGAGCAGCAGGATAGCTTTGTATGCCTTTTTCATTCTATGCCCCCCTATTTATAGATGCAAGTACAGTATAGCACAACTGTTTATTTACGTCAATACATAAAAAATCAGTAAATAAGACTTTTTTAAGATTTGATTTAAGTTTTTTTTCAGAAAGGTCTGGTATTATCAGAATCAGAGAAAAGAAATGCACAAAAAATTATAAATTCTTGTAACGAAATGAAGATAAGTCCGTCTTACCTGTGTGACTGCTTCAAAAGTCAATGTCATCGTTTAAGGATTTCTTAATAAATAATGTGCTATATTAAGAGCAAAGAAAATGCAGGGACAAGACAAAGAAATGAAGTGGAGAACAAAAGAAAATGGAAACGGAGGAGAACACATTGGGAGTATTTTTAAAGTACATCTCCAAAAACATGCTGGAGAGAAAGGGAAGGCTGTTTTTGCTTATCTTTTCGATAATGATAAGCACTGCGCTGCTTATTGCGAGCCTTGGTATGATAGATGCTGTTGTTGACAGCTTCGTTCAGCCGTACAGGATCGCGGCGGAGGGGCAGGACATCGCTATCCGGTCAAACACGGACGAGCCTTTCTTCAGCGAGGAGGACATCAAAAAGACGGGCGTTGAGAACCTCGTGGGCACGCTTGATGTTACGGGAGTTATCAATGACAATGACGAGGTAAAGTACGTTTCGCTCGTGGGCAAAAAGAGCTTTGACAAGAAGATGGTCAAGGGCGGCTTTGAGAACATCAATGAAACGAACATTATTATCTCGGACAGGATCGCCGATGAGTATTCGCTCAAAGTCGGCGACAAGCTTGCGATAGCTATCGGCGGCAAAAAGACAGACTTCACCGTAAAGGGTATATCCTCAAACGACGGTCTGTTCTATGCGGACAAGAAAAAGGATTTTTCCGCAGTAGTTCCGTACGATTATATGAACGAGCTGCTCGGCGCAAACGGCAAGTACAACTACATGACCGCAAAGCTTACAGACAGCGATGCTGTTGTAAAGGACGCAGTCAAGGATTTCAACGATGACAACCGGAGCGTCAAGGCATCTATCCTTGTTGACGATACAACAGTAGGAACAGAGTCCATCACAATGGGGCTTTACGGAATGCTCGCGCTGGTGTGCATAGTATGCGTTATAATCATCTGCGGCGCGTTCAAGCTGATAATCACAGAAAGACTCCCGATAATCGGCACCTTTATGAGCCAGGGCGCAACAAGAAAGAAGATGCAGCACATACTGCTTATGGAGGCAGGGCTGTACGCGGTCATCGGTGCGCTGTTCGGCACAGTTCTTGGCGAGTTCGGACTTGCGCTGATAACAAGAGGCTTTGCACCGCTTAAAGACTACGGCATCTATCCGCCGCTGAAGATAAACACGATACACATTCTTATAGGTGTTTTGTTTGCGATAGTTCTTTCGGTAGCGTCTGCTTGGCTGCCTGCAAGAAGCATCAACAAGCTGCAGGTCAAGGACGTTATACTGAACAGAGTTGAGCAAAAGCACAAAAAGGGTGCGGTAAGGTTTATCGCGGGTCTGGTACTTATCGCATTTGCGATAGCAGGCTTTGCAAGCGATGCACAGTGGGCAACGGACTTCAGCGCGGTACTGTTTATATGCGCATTCCTGGGCGTAGTAATGGCTTCAAGAAAGCTGCTGAAGATACTGTCGGGCATCGCGAGCAGGATATTCAGAGGAAACACCACAGCTTTCCTTGCGATGAACAACATCAAGTCATCAAAGCTTCTGAGAGGAAACATCACACTGCTTATCGTATCGCTTTCGGCGGTATTCGCGATAGTATCGGTCGGAAACTCAATGAAGGAGATGGTAGTTTCGGCTTATGAGGAGCTTAACACTGATTACACCGTTTCAAGCATAATCCCGAGCAACTCCGAAACAACTACCACGGATATACTTATTGACAGACTTTCAAAGGTAGACGGCATCGACAAGGATTCGATAACACCGCTGTATGCCGCTGATACTCAGACAGATGACTATATTTATTTTGTGTTTGCAGCAGACCCCGATAAGTATGCGCAGTATATGCAGTATTTCGAGTTTGACTCGGCAAAGAACAAGGACACATACGAAAAGTACAAGAACGATACAAACAAGGGTATACTCATCGGCGACGTTGTTGCAAAGAATATAAAGAAAAAAGCAGGCGACAGCATTGAGATAGAGGTAAACGGCAAAAAGGATACCTTCAACATCATCGGCACATTCGACTCCAAGGTTTACAACAACGGCAGAGTTGCACTGATGAAGCCGGAGGATATGACCGGGTCATTCAACATCAAGGAAGCATACGAGATAAACTTCAGACTTACAAAGGGCGCTGATGCAGCGGCTGTTGAAAAGAGCTTCAAGTCCGCAGTCAGCGAGATGGGTGCAACATACATCACAAGAGATGATATGATGAAGCTGAACGTTGAATCTAACCAGATGATCATTGACATTCTGTCTGTCTTCTCCTACCTGGCACTTGTTATCACAGCCATAGGCATACTCAACAACATCTCGATCTCCTTCCAGCAGAGAAGGAAAGAGTTTGCGGTAATGACATCGGTAGGTATGAACAAGTCAAAGCGCAGAGGTCTTGTGCTTACAGAGAGCATCACAAGCGTTATATGGAGCATTGCGATAGCTGTTCCGTTCACGGTGATGGTAAACGGCATTATGGAAAAGCTGTTCGTATCGATCGACCTGCCAATGCCGGTAGCATTTGACTGGAAGTCGCTTCCCGTATATGCACTGGTTGCATTTGTGGTGGTTCTTATCGCAACACTTTCAACAGTAAGAAAGAGCAAGAAGCTCAACGTAGTAGCAGAACTTAAGTATGAATAAAAGAGAGGTAACAAATATGAGCAATGTAATAGAGGCGGTAAAGGTAAACAGATCATTCGTAAACGGCAAGGAAACATCACACGTTCTCAAGGACATCGACCTGACAGTCAGGGAGGGCGAGTTCATCTCTATAATGGGACCTTCGGGAAGCGGAAAGTCAACACTGCTTTACCTGCTTGGCGGACTTGATATGCCAAGCGAGGGAACGGTAAGCATCAACGGCACAGACCTGCGCACCCTCAAGGATAAGCAGCTTTGCGCTATGCGCAACGAGGAGGTCGGCTTTGTGTTCCAGTTCTACAATCTTGTTCCCAATCTTTCGGTCGAGGATAACATCGCTCTGCCGCTGATGATAGCAGGAAAGAAGAGAAGCGAGTACAAGGACAGACTTGACGAGTGCCTGCGCATCATCGGCATGGAGAACAAGAGAAAGCTCACTCCAAGAGAGCTTTCGGGCGGTCAGCAGCAGAGAGTGGCAATCGCAAGGGCGCTGGTATTCGATCCTAAGATCATCTTCCTTGACGAGCCTATCGGAAACCTTGACACCAAGACAGGCACAAGCCTTATGGAGCTGTTCAAGGAGATCAATCAGAAGTATAACAAGACTATCGTTCAGGTAACACACTCCGAAGAAGCTGCATTGTACGGCACAAAGCTTGTAAAGCTCGTTGACGGAGAGATCACCTCGATTGATGACATCATCTCGGGACAGATCGTTAAGACTGCCGTAGTTTCCGAGCACGTTGCATCATAAGAGCCAAAGAATAAAAGAAAGAAAATATATAGGGGAAATAAAAAAGAGGAGAATTTCTATGGACGCACTATGTAAGGTCATCAGAGAAATGACGATACCGAATTTTATGAATATCAGAACGTCCATACAGACCTATGACAGAGATGCGCTGTGCTGTGCTGGCGCTGGGTATATCATGCACTGCATTCGGCAGACAAGTGGTTCATAAATCCCTGCGTCTATGAAGAACCGAGCTTCCATCAGGAAGGTATGGACAACCCCGATAAGCCGACAGATGTTGTGCTTTCGGACGAACAGTTGCTTGAGTATCTCGATGCGGTCGAGAAAAAGACATACGACTATATCGAATCGCTGACAGACGAAATGCTGTACGAATGCCCCGAAAACTGCGAGCATACAAGACTTGAGCTTGTGCTGCGCCAGTTCAGGCACATATCGTTCCATACAGGAATGCTCAACGGA
>CADAEJ010000053.1 GCA_902786965.1 uncultured Ruminococcus sp.
GGAGCTTTGCCTCCCGTTGCTGAAAAGTCATTAAAAGGTTTAGGAAAGGGGTCTGGGGGACAACCCTTCTCCAAAAGGGTTTCCCCCAGCTGCTCGACACGCACACCACGGCAAATACTGATTTGGCATAGAAAAAAGCCCTCGTGATGAGGGCTTTTTTTGATATTATTTTGATGCGGCTGCGACTTCATTCACGAGCTTATCGGGAACTGCATTCGTGCCGCCGAGGACGTAAAAGAGGTTTGGTTTTTTCGGCTTCAAATACTCTTTCTGCGTGCTTTGCAGCGCTTTATCCGCAAGAAGTATCGGGGCTTCCAAAGAAGCTGCAAGCACTCCGCCTGCGAGGGCATCGGGGAAATCAAGACCCTTGGCGATAGACACGCCTTTACTTTTGAACAGGTTTGCAAAAGTTTTATTGACATTGATGCAGGTCTCGTAGCGGTTAGCGCCCGAAATTCGTTTCGGGGTGACACCGAGCGCGCTGCCTGCTTTGTTCATCATATCTTTCGAGATAACTTTCTCGCCGCCGATGACGTAGGCATTTGATACGCAGCCCTGCTTTTTGAGGTCTGCAAGGTACGCGGCGGTCGCTTTATCGATAGTGCCGTCTGTACGCAGGTAGATTATCGGCGCGCCCATTTTTCCTGCTGCTGCGCCGACTGAAAGTGCATCTGCGAAATTAAAGCCGTAGACAAAGAACACATCTGACGGTGACGGATTGAAAGTTTTCGCTATTTTTACTGCGGTCTCAAAGCGGTCTGCGCCCTCTATCCTATCCGTATTGCAGCCGTTTGCTTTGAGTGTACCTACGACCTTATCGCTTATTACGTCCTTGCCGCCGAGCAGGATAACGTTCTTTGCGCCGAGGCGTTTTATCTCTGCAAGAGTTTCAGCGGGCAGGGTATCGGTATTGGTGAGAAGGATAGGGGCATTCATTGATTTTGCGATAGGCACGCCTGCGAGGGCATCGGCATAATTCATACCGTTTGCGAGGAACACCACGCTTGGCTTGGTGCGCATACTTCTTGATATTTCGGCAGCTGTGGCAAAGCGGTTTTTGCCTGCGGCGCGGGCAACGAACTCAAATCCCTCGCCCTGTGCGTACTCTTCTGCGAGAGTGTTTATGCCGCCGTAGATACGGAAATCCTCGTCTTTAACGATTTCTTTGTTTATAGAGTCCCATTTGTATCCGAATGCCTGGTCATCGAGCGCACGCAGTCCCTCGGGAATGGTCACACTTTTCATAGCGGGGCAGCTATAAAAGGCATTATTACCTATTTCTTCAAGCCCGCTTGGAAGAGTTATGCTTTTGAGTGATGTACAGAATGCAAATGAGGAGTAACCAATGCTTTTTAAACCTGTCGGAAGAGCGACGCTATCAAGCGCATAACAATATAGAAATGCCCAATCGCCGATTTTTGTAACGCTTTTGGGTATGTTGATGCTTTCAAGAGAATAACAGCTGCTAAAGGTATTGTATTCGATTTGGGGCAACGAATCCGGCAGTGTTATCTTTTTCACGTTATAACACGAGTCAAAAGCAGAGCTGTCGATACGATTTATTGTGTCGGGGACAGTAACGCTTGTAACACTTTCATTCTTGTAGAATGTGCCTGAATATATCCTTGTAACAGTCTTGCCTCCTGCCGTCTTTGGTATTACTACATCGCCGCCGCTGCCGATGTAGCTGACCACCATCGCCTCCGAGTCTGCACTGATTTCAAACTTGAAATCGCCTTCTTCAAAAGTTGCCGAGGCGGTCAGGTAGGTATCGGTAAAGGCGGCTTGCGGCAGGGCTGCGGCTGTACCGAAGGTCATACTCGCTGCCATGGCGACAGCCAGAAGTTTCTTTTTCAATTTTATTCCTCCCTATTTGTTTTATTTTTATCCCCATTTTTATCGCGGGACATTTTCTCGGTATACTCTGCCTTGGGCATGGGCTTTGCAAAGTAGTAGCCCTGTATCATATCGCAGCCCTGCTGTGCGAGGAAATCGACCTGCTCCTTTTCCTCGATACCCTCGGCTACGGTGAGCATATCAAGGCTCTTTGCGAGCTTTATCGCTTCGGAGACGACTATCTCTCCCCTTTCGCCTGCGTTTTCACCGCGGAAGAAATCCGCGTCGAGTTTCAAAACGTCAAGCGGCATATCCTTGAGGGAATTGAGCGAGGAATAACCTGCGCCGAAGTCGTCCATTGAGACTGCGAAGCCGTAGCTTTTAAGCCTTTTGATAGTTTCTATCATTGCCTTTTTATCGTCAAAGAATGCGCTCTCGGTAAGCTCTATCTCGATAAGCTCGTGCGGGCAATTCTCTGCGTCCACGGTATCGCGTATCTGCTCGGCGAGGTCGCTTTCGATAAAGTGCGCTCTTGACACGTTTACGGACACGGGCACACATTCATACCCTGCGTCGAGCCACGCTTTCTGGTCGCGTGCAACGTGGGATATCATATAGTGGTCTATCTCGGTGATGAAGCCGTTTTTCTCAAATATGGGTATCATTCTGCCGGGCGTGACAAAGCCAAGCTCCTTTGAATCCCACCTGACAAGAGCCTCTGCGCCCTTGAGGGCATTTGTTCTGGGGTCGTACTTTGGCTGGTAATAAACGACAAACTCTTCATTGTTAAGGGCTGTCCACTGATGCTCCGAAACGGTATCGCGCCAGCGCTGCTCCTCCAGCAGCTTGCTGTCAAAGATGCAAACTCCGGACTCCTCGGTTTCACCAAGTGTTGCACGTGCTGCACAGGCATTGTTGTACGCATTTTTTATGCTGCAGTTTTTGCGTCTGACTATCTTGCCGCTTTCGTTTGTCTGCACTTTTACAATGTCTGCGCCTATCTGGAAATCAAAGTTATGCTCGCTGTCCATTTCGTGAAGCTTTTTGATAAAGCCGTTAAGCCTTGCGGCAAGGCTTTGCTCGTCGCTGCATTTAAGCAGGAGTGCGAAATTTGACATAGTTGCGTGGGCGCACAGTTCGCCCTTTTCAAGCTCGGCTGACAGCACTTTGTTTATTCTTGCAAGCATAAGCTCGCCCTCTTGTATGGAGTGGCACAGGCAGTAGTTCCGATAATTTCTGAACACGAGATTGACTGCTGCGAAGCTGTCTTTTTTGGTGCGGCTGCTTTGCAGTCTGTCATCGCCGTAGCGCACGAACCAAGTCCAGTTGTGTCCGCCTGTGACCTCGTCGGAATAGAACAGTCTGACGACACGTCTGTAATTGACTGCGCTTTTTATTATCTTTATAAACGTTATAAGACCAATGACGACAACGACTATGACCACGCACAAAAGCAGCTCCAGAACAAGCACCTTTTCCAGCGGGGTGATAACAAAATACGCTTTGCCTATGAGCTTTTGGCTGCCGCCGTTTATATCTACCGACACCCAGACGGGAAACTTTGCGGTGTCCCAGTCAAAATCATACCACTCAAGGAACTTATTGAGTCTGAATCCCATTTCGTCCTTGTTTTTGGGGTATACGATATCAAGCTCGGTATCTGCATAAACGGTATAGGTCTCTGTCCCGTTGGCGATAGAAAACTTTCCGCCGTTGCTGCTGCAGGTGTTTTTGCCTTTTTGGTAGACCGTTTTACCCGAGCTGTCCTGTACAAAAAACTCACTGTCGCCCGACTCGATAAAATCCATAATGCTCTTGTCATCGCTGCCCTTTTCATACAGCTGTGCGGTACGTTCAAGCTCAAGACAACCCTGCTTGAATTTGGATTCAAAGATGTATTCCATAACATATATTGCCAAAATAATGACTGCTACGGCAAAGAGAACCAAAAGCAGCAGATACACTACTGCCGAGCCCCATGTGCTTGTATTTCTGACTTTCTTATACAGCTTTTCCTTTTGCTTGTTGTGGTCTGTTTTGCTTTGTGACATTTTTTCATCTCCCTAAAAAAAGCATTAGCGGAAACTGCTATGCGTTTTCTCCATACAGACAGTTTAGCACCTGATATATTAAAAAATCATTAAACCTGTCCGCTGCCCTGCATAAGCTCGCCCAGCAGTCCCTCGCAGCCGAGTATTATGTCGTCAAAGGCGGTATCGAATCTGCGTGAATACCACGGGTCTGAAACGTCCCTGTCCGAATGGGTGAACTGCATGAGCTTGTACAGCTTGCTTTCGCCCTGTTCTCCGAGGATATCCCTTGCGCGCCGCAGGTTGCTTTTATCCATGACGATGAACATATCATACTTTTCAAGGTCTGCGCGGGTAAGCTGCACGGCGCGGTGCTCGGTAAAGGGTACGCCCCTGCGTTTGAGCTCGCTTTTTGCGGGCGGGTAGATGCCGTTTCCGATCTCCTCGGTGCTGACTGCGCAGGAGGATATCTCAAACTCGCTTTCAAGCCCTTTTTGACGCACAAGATCCTTCATTATAAACTCTGCCATAGGTGAACGGCAGATGTTGCCGTGGCAGATGAACATTATCCTTGTCATTTATCTCTCCCCGATTTGCTATACTTAATCAGATTATAGCACATTTTTCGGCATATAGCAAGAGATTTCGCACCTGATGCGGATTTAATCTCACACTGTTATTGACACCGCTTGATTATTGTGGTATAATGTCATTGGTAAAAGGTTTAACGAAATATCCGCACAGTTTTCTGAGCGGAAATATTGCAAAAGAGGTGCACTATGGAAAAGATAATCGGCGGCATAAAGCGCGAATGTTACCCCCTGACACCTGCTCAGGTGATACATATGTACACGCTCAAGTTCAGTCCCACAGATGAGGTGGTGAACATCGGCACAGGTCAGTATCTACAGATAGATATGAATATTGCTGCGCTGCGCGAGGCTCTCAACAGGGCGGTGGAGCGCTGCGAATCTATGCGTTTGCGTTTGTGGAAAGACCCCGAAACAGATGAGATATGGCAGTACGTTATGCCTTATCAGAATCAGTACTTTGAGTACTATGATTTTTCTGCGTGGGACGAGGAAAAGGCTCACGAGGTCATGAGCAAATGGACTTCGCAGCCCTTTGACACGTTCAGAGGTCCGCTTTCAAGGATCGTTATCGTTTCTTTGCCCGGCGGCTACAACGGATACTATCTCAACGTACACCACGTTTGTATGGACTCGGCATCGGTCATAGCGTTCACAAAAGACGTTATGCAGATATACTGCTATCTGATGTACAATATGCCTTATCCGTCACCAATGACCTCGTACATTGAGTCGGTAAAAAAGGACCTTGAATACGAGGGCAGCAAGAGGCAGCAGAAAGATATGGCTTTCTGGCATGCAGAGCTTGACAAGCCGGAGCCTATGTACACAGACTTCACGGGACCCGGCAGACTTCAGACTATGCGCCGTGAAAAAGGCGATGAGAACCTGCGCTGGTGTGTTCTGCCGACAAAAGACAGCGCCGGCAGCACGATCGTTTACTCGCTCGATGTTGACTCGACAAACAAGCTGATAGATTTTGCAAACGCACACGACCTGCCTATGAGCGTAATAATCCTGCACGCGATAAGAACAGTGCTTTGCAAGTTCAACAACAACGAAACGGACATCACGATAAAGGACTTTATCAGCAGGCGCTCGACAGTTCTGAACAAAAAATGCGGAGGCGTGAGAATGCACTGTCTGCCGCTGCGGACTATAATGCCGATAGAAACTACTGTGCTTGACTCGATGAAGATCATAAACGAGCAGCAGCAAAAGGTGTTTATGCACGCAGATTACTCAACAATGCGCTACTACTATGAAGAACGCCTGAAATACGGCGGCGACCCCGGCAGCAACTACCACAGCGTTGCGTTTACCTACCAGCCCGCGAGTGCAAAGAGCATCGTACCGTACCTCAAGGGTATCGGCTTCAAAAGCCGCTGGTACTCATCAGGCAGGCAGCCGCAGCCGTTCTATGTTACGGCTATGCACCGCCCGGGCGATGGTGGACTCAATTTCTACTTTGGATACCAGCTCGAAAGCGCGACACCGCAGGAGATAGAGTTCCTTTACTACTACACGGGCAGAGTGCTTTTCCGCAGTATTGAAAATCCCGACAAGACTATCAAGGAAATAATGGACATGGTTTAAATCGATCAAAAGGAGTGCTTAGAGATGCTTGACAAGCTGAAAGAACTTATTACTAACTACGTTGAGGTAGACGAATCAGAGATAACAGAGGCTTCGAGGTTTTCAGAGGATCTTGGCTTCAATTCGTACGATTTTATGTGTATGCTCGGCGACCTTGAGGACGAATTTGATGTTGAGATAGAGGAGTCAGAGGCGTTCAAGCTCAAGACTGTGAGCGAGCTTGCAGGATACCTTGAGGGACTTGTAAATGGATAAGATACAGACGATAAAAGAGCTTGTATACTACGCTGACGAGCGTTTCGGCGATGAACCGTTCATTCGCGAATATGCGCACAAGCAGTTTTGCGACACGAGCTACCGCTCTTTCAGACAGCGCTGTGACAAACTTGGCGCGTGGGTGCAGGAAAAGTTCCCAAATGGCGTTCACGCGGCGCTTACAGGCTCAACGGACAGTGACTATCTGACTGCGTGGTTCGGTATACAATGCGCGTGCAGCGTTTCGGTACCGCTTGATGTGGCAAACAGCGCAGAGAAGATCGCTGACGAGATAAACCGCTCAGACAGCGAGATACTGTTTCTTGACGAGCGCCACGAGAGTGACGTACCCTCGTTCAGAAAGCTCTGCCCGCAGGTGAAGTTCTATATCAGTCTGCACAAGCCGTGTAAGGATATGCTGTATCTTGGCGAGATCCTTTCAATGTACGAGGGAAAAAAGCCAGTCGGTATGCCCTCCCCCGATGACCTTGCGGCGATCCTTTTCACATCGGGTACAACGGGACAGAGTAAGGGCGTTATGCTGCGCAATTCCAATCTTATGGACAACGCGACCTGCGAGCCGGATCTTGGCTATCACGGCAACAAGCGCCTTACGGTGCTGCCCGTACATCACGTTTTCTGCTTTACCTGCGATGTGCTTTGCAGTCTGTGGTACGGCAGAACGCTGTGCGTAAACGACTCGCTGATGAGGATACTTAAAAATCTGAAAATATTCAAGCCGACAGACGCGACTTTCGTGCCGATGATAAGCGCGTCTATACTCAAACGTATGCAGCAGATGGCTGAAAAAAATCCCGATAAGATCGCAATAGGCAAAGAGGTCTTCGGCGAGGATTTCAGCGTTATTTATTCCGGCGGCGCTTATCTGAGTCCCGACATAATTCGCGGATTCAAGGAATTCGGTATCGAGATAGCTCAGGGCTACGGCATGACCGAATGCTCGCCGAGAATCTGCACCGGCGTAAAGTTCAGCCCGCAGCCTGAATCTGTAGGCAGGGTCGTCCCCGGCTGCGAAGTAAAGATAGTCGACAGCGAGATATGGGTGAAAAGTCCCTCGGTGATGATGGGATACTACAAAAATCCCGAAGAGACGGCGAATGCGCTGACTGATGACGGCTGGCTGAAGACGGGAGACCTTGGGTATCTCAATGACGGGTATCTGTACATAACGGGGCGCAGAAAGAATCTGATCATACTTGAAAACGGCGAGAATGTTTCGCCTGAGGAAATAGAAAACCGATTTGTCACATTTGAGCCGATAAAGGAAATGGTCGTTTTTGAGCACGACCACACTATCGCTGCAGAGATATACCCCGACCCCGAATACGCAAGCGAGGATATCAAGGCAGAGATACAGGCACAGATAGACGCGGTAAATGATGCTTTCCAGCCTGCCAAGCGCATAGTAAAGGTGTTCTACCGCGATCGCGAGTTTGAAAAGACTGCCTCGAAAAAGATACTGCGCTCAAGCGTGCAAAACGCATAGATCAGCACCGCTCGGATAACGGGCGGTGTTTTTCTTATGTACACGGCGGGCTGTAATAAAATGTAACCCTGCTGTAATTGTATTTGCAGGGAAAAGATGGTATAATGTCCAAAAAAGGAGGGCTTGCAATGTGCATTGAACACTCACGCACGCGCCGCGTTTTGCAGGTACTGCTGTGTGCGGTCATTGTGCTTTTTATGATGCCTGCGCAGAGCGCTCACGCGGCGGCGATGCCTGCTGACAGGATAACGCTGGACATAAGGGATATCCCCGACAATGCGGTATACATAGACCTGCTTGCAGACATCAGAAACACTGACAACTACATAGAATTTGACAAAGACTTCATGGACAAGTACGATTTTGACCCCACCGAGCTTGCGCAGTTCAGCGAGGGCGGCTTTGTCAGCTTTAGCTGTCACTACAAAGGCAAAAAGGCGGATATGCGCATCAAGGAGGGCAAGACGGTTTTTGCGGAGAAAAATACCGTGAGGCAGTTAAGCTTCTGCGAAACAAGCGTGATGATAGCCGTGCTTGACAAGGACGGTCACATAATACAGATATCGGACAGTGTGAAGATAAACGACACAAAAGATGACCGCTATCTATGTAACCACGGGGAAATAGAGTACAGCATCGAAAGCAACGAAATCCAAGCGGATATATTCGATAACAAATGGGGCGGCAGGATAGTAAACTACCCTTTATTCTACGGGCTGATAATAGTGATCGGCGGATTGGTGGCAGCACTTATCGTTTTGCGGATAAAGAATAGCAGAAAACGTGCTGTGCAGGCAGCAGGCGGCACGGTACGAACCGGTCCCACGGTTTTTGGTGTAATGTCGGTCATAACTATCATTGCGGGAATAGGACTTTTGCTGTTTCTGATCTTTCCTGCGGAGTTTGTTATACTGCTGGGTATCTTTTTCTGAATTATCCACAAGTATTGCACGTCAATAGTTTTTACAGCTCGCGGGGTGACACCTGCGGGCTTTTTTTCGCCTGCGCGGCGGCGCTTGACAAATACGGCGCTGATGCGCTATACTTATTATGTATTTTATTTGAAAGGTATGAAGAAGAATGTCAAACACTGCTTGGATAATCATAGCGTTTGCCTGCTATCTGCTGGGAATGCTGCTTATCGGTTTTTCCTACATGAAGCGCACGAAGAACTCGGAGGACTTTTTCCTCGGCGGACGCGGACTTTCGGGCTGGGTAGCGGCGCTGTCGGCACAGGCATCGGATATGTCGGGCTGGCTGCTTATGGGACTGCCCGGCGCGGTATACTCACTGGGAACAGGTCAGATATGGATTGCAGTAGGCTTGTTTATCGGAACGGCGCTCAACTGGATATTTGTCGCAAAGCGTCTGAGGCGCTACACTATAAGGGCGAACAACTCGCTGACGCTGCCAAAATATCTGGAGAACAGATTCCACGACAAGCACCGCGTTCTGCTGCTTATCTCGTCTGTTGCGATACTTATTTTCTTTCTTGTTTACACCGCATCGGGTCTTGCAGCGGGCGGAAAGCTGTTCAACTCGGTTTTTGGCTTTGACTACAAGGTTTGTCTGACGATAGGCACTATCGTTATACTCTCCTACACGTTTATGGGCGGATTTATGGCGGTCTGCGTTACAGATTTCATTCAGGGGCTTCTGATGCTTGTAGGTGTTATAACTGTTCCGATAATCGCTTTTATGCTCGTAGGTGCAGGAAATGTTATGGATAACATCTCCGCAACAGGCGTTGACTCGAAGGCTTATTTTGACCTTTTCTCAAGTGCTGACGGCACAAGCTACACGTTTGTGGATATTATCTCGCAGCTCGGCTGGGCGCTTGGGTACTTTGGTATGCCGCACATCATTGTCAGATTTATGGCTATCAAAAACGAAAAGGAAATCAAAAAATCTAAAGTCATCGGCATAAGCTGGTGCGCACTTTCTCTTGCATTTGCCTGCATTATAGGCATTGTGGGCAGAGCGTATCTGCCAAAGCTGCTTGACGGCGCAAGCTCGGAAAACGTATTTATCGAAATGATACAGAGAGTTTTCAACAACGATATAGGCATAGCTTTTATCGGCGGTATCTTCCTTTGCGGAATACTTGCGGCGATAATGTCAACAGCAGATTCGCAGCTGCTGGTTACTGCATCTTCCGTTTCGGAGGATATTTATCACTCGATAATCAACAAGAAGGCATCTGCCAAAAAGGTTCTGCTTGTCAGCCGACTGACTGTTATGGCTGTGGCTGTTACGGCTTACATAATCGCGCTTGACCCAAACAGCAGCGTTATGGGACTTGTTTCTGACGCTTGGGCAGGGCTTGGCGCATCATTCGGACCTATCGTACTGATGTCGCTTTACTGGAAGCGCACCAATCTCGCAGGTGCAGTTGCGGGTATTTCATCGGGTGCGGTAACAGTCATAGTGTGGGACTACATAAAGTTCGGCGGCAAGACTCTTGCAGATACAACGGGACTGTACTCGCTGGTCATCGGCTTTGCGATAAGCCTTGCAGCTATCATCATCGCGAGCCTTTGCACAAAAGCACCGAGCGAGGAGATACTCAAGGAATTTGCAGACGTTAAAAACGGTATCGACTGCGGCTGCGACGAGCAGGAACAAACCGAAGCGGCGCAATAGGTGCGCGCTCGGCTGGCGGTCTTTATCCGCGGATATTTACAGGGCACAAAAAGGGGCTGCTGCGTTAAACACACGCAGGCAGCCTCAATTTGTTTTATGTTATCCGTCTTCGCTCCATTTGTACTTGCGCAGCAGTATGCCAAACACTATGCACACAGCCATTCCCGCTAACCCGAGCACCGAGAAAAGCATCGCTGCACCCGAGCCCTTTCCGCTGCCGAACAATGTATTCAGCACCGTACCGCTTTTGCCTTGCATAAACGGCTCAAAGACCTTATCGGTCAGCATCCCGCCGAGATAATACCCCACAGGTATCGTGAAAAACTGAAGGGTATTGCGGCAGGAAAACACCCGTCCCTGCATATTTTCGGGTATCTCTGTACGCAGAATGACATCGAGATTTGCGCCCATATACGGTATCGCTATCCAACCGCAGACTGCGCCGATACACCAGACAAGCGGCGTTTTCCCAAAAGCCAGCAGGAAGTTCTCTGTACTCATCGAAAATAGCAGCGAGAGCCATATCATCCGTACGCGGTCTTTAGGCTTGCGCGCAGCCATAACGATCATGCTGCCCACAAGTGTTGCTGCGCCGACTGCTGCATTGACCAGTCCAAGCGCTGCCTTTCCGCCGCACTGCTTTGAAAGTATCATCGCAGGAAGTACGGCATTATATGCAGATGCCACAAGATTTATACCCGCCAGGAACAGTATCAGATACAAGACCACAGGCTTGCTTTTCAGCCACGAAAGACCCTCGCGCGCAGATCTCAGCAGTGAGGTCTTTTCCTTTTGCGCGCTTTGCGGTTCGGGTATTTTAATGAACATGCCAAGCACGGTGAATGCGGCAGCGAACGTTATCAGGTCAACTGCGATAACTGCGCTGAGTCCGCCGAATGAAAACACAGCCGTTGCGAAAACGGGCGTGAGTATGTTGTTCAGCGAATCCGAAAGCGAACGCAGACCACTCGTGCGCTGATAGCTCTCTTTAGGTATCAGCATAGTAGCGGCGACCTCGCCCGCAGGTCTTTGTATCGTATTCATAAGCCCGTTGAATGCGTTTATCAGATACAGATGCCACCCTGCAAGCCTGCCCGTCAGCGCAAGCACGAGCACTGCCACGGTACTCATCGCCGCAAAAAGATCGCAGCCAAGCATTGTCAGCTTTTTGTTCCAGCGGTCACTCAATGCCCCTGCAAAAATACTCATCAGCACATACGGCGCAAAGGTGCATATCTGAAGCATTGCTGTTTCAAGCGCAAGCCCGGTTTTCTGATACAGCCACAGCGTCAGCGCGTAGCTTGTCATACCGCTGCCGAGCGTTGACAGCGATTGTGTGCTCCAAAGCAGAAGATATTGTTTTAAGCTATTTTGTTTTTTCATTTTGACTTTGCTCCTTTATATATAATAAATATATCGGAAATGCAAAGCCCGAGGACTTACTTACGTCCCTCCATGCAGCGTCCTCAAACCTTGCATGGAGCGCTGCCGCTGCATCTTCTCATTGAACTCTCTCCTTTCATTACAGTTTCAGCGATTTGAGTATATCACACTGTTTACAGCTTGTCAAGACGAACCTCCTGCTGCGACAGATATAATCCACACGAGCATAATTATCGCAAAGCCGTACACGACAAAATTGAGAACAAAGCGTTTGAGGCTGTCCTCAGCGGTCGGCTCTTTCTCGTCCTGCTCCTGCTGCGGCGGGTGCTTCTGCGACGCCTTTTCCCACTTTTTCATAGACCTGTCTGCTTGAAGCTGCTCGGGTGTTTTGTTGTCGTACAGCATTCTAAACCTTGCAACGTCATATGCATTCTTTTGAAACAAATTTCTGTCCTTCGGCGGTCTTTTATCCATAACTGCACCTCCCTGTGTGATCGGTCGCTATCTTACGCTATTATTATAGCACATAAATTTGTGTTTGTCAGCCGTTTTTTTGGACTGTCAGCCCTTGACTTTCCGGCAAGGCTATGCTATCATATTATTGTCGGAAGACACCTATACAGAGTGCGCGAGGGACAAGCCCTGTGACCGCACAGCAACCTGCCGCAAGGTAAGGTGCTAATGCTTGACCGATAGGTAACAGTTTTTCAAGTATGCCTGTCGGTGACGATGGGTTCTTTTTTTGCCTGTGCACTCTGTAAATACATTTTACGGAGGTTTTTTTATGAACAAAATGACACTTGACCAGCTGCGCGCACAGCTCAAGGGGCACATCTATCTGCGGTTTAACAGCGAGGAGGAGTACGAGGATTTTCTCGCGGCGGCACAAGGCGAGGGCTTTAGTTTCGGTGAGCATCTGCCGTGTGAGTACGGCGGCAGTTTTCACGATATGATAGCGCTGTGTGAGGACAAGCAGCTCGCGCTGTGCAATACATTCAGCCGTATGGCGTATCAATGCGGCGGGGAGAATGTCCACAGGATAGACTATGCTGCTTACGCGCGCGGTGACGCGGACTATATTATTTAGGGCAAAACGAAAAAGGGCTGATACCGATCAGTCCTTTTTGCTTGCAGTTATTTTGCCGCTGCGGCGGTCAATAGTGCCTTTTTCCTACAAAAGATACGCCGAGCTCGTTAAGCATAGAAAATATTCCGAACATTGTGTTTGCCTCCCTTTATTATTTGTTTTTTGCTGTGATCGCTTCATTAAAGAAAATTTCCATCTCTGGTCTGTTTCCTACTCCAAGTATCATTGTTTTGTTCTCCTTTCAATTATTGTTCTTATTTTGTGTTTTGTGTTTTTTGTTTGTCCTTTTCTTTTGTTCTGTATGTATGATACCACGCTTTTGCGCTGCTTTCAATAGATAAAACTGCACGGTAATGTAGTATATGCTACACACGCAGAGGTATTTGTAGAATAAACTACAAATCGGTCTGAAACTGTACAGCAAGTCTGCTTGGGGGCAGATAAAAACCCTTTCGTATGCAGTATGGACTGCACTTTGAAAGGGTTTTTCTTGATCATATCACAATATCGGGTGGCGAGGAGTTACTTGATATCCCGCTTATTATACAGCTTTGTTGTGAAATACAGCAGAACAACTACTGTGATTATGCCGACTATCAGCGCTCGCAGCATACAGCCCTCGTCGTTGAGGTTCGTACGG
>CADAEJ010000054.1 GCA_902786965.1 uncultured Ruminococcus sp.
CAAGGGCTCTGCCCTTGACCCGCGTATTGTCCGCAGGACAATTTGCCTTTCTTTTACGAGAAAAGGCTGGACCGAAAAACCTGTCTTGTCTTTGGCAAGTCCTTAAAGGTAGTGCAGACCCACAAACTCTTTAATATTATGAACTAATTACAGTCTACATCTTATGCCGATGCGGTGCGGTGTGCGGCAGCAGAGTCAGCGCGGCCGGCGGAAAGGAGAAAGAATGGACTTTCAGAAATTCGCAGACGGATTTGCTCCGATGACGGGCATAATCTCGGTCAGAAAGACTGCTGACGGATACGGCGATATCCGCATTGTGACGGGCAACAAATCATACATCTACCTGCTCGAAAATCCGCCGTATGACATTGGAGAACGCGCTGTGGGAAAGTTTATACCAAATTCGCAATACGAAAGATATCTGCCGAAAAACCTGAGCTTTGAGGATCTGTGTTACAGCGCGGCGATACTGAAAAAGCCCACGCACACTTACGTTTATATGAACGAGCCCGAGCTGTGGTTCAACGTTTTTGTGATGCCGATAGACTATGAGGACGGCGATGTCTGCTACTGCTCGTACACATCAAAGGTCGCGCCTGTTACGGATCTCAACCTTATGTCGACGCAGTCTATGGGTGTTTATTCCGACGTGATAAAGACCTGCATAAAGCTGCACGGCACGGACGATTTTGAGATGACGATGAGGGATATCATCAAGGACATACGCGAGATCTGTCAGGCGGAGGTATGCTCGCTGATGCTGGTGGATCAAAGCACGGGCACCTGCAATATGCTTGCTACAAATATCCGTGAGGGCAGCAGGATAAAGAGAGTCACGCAGTTTGTCAACTTTTACGACATAGCGCTTTCGTGGCTTGACACGATCGGCGACAATGACTGCCTGATCATCAAGAGCGAGCAGGATATGCGGTATATCGAAAAGATAAACAATCCGTGGTATCTGACGCTGGAAGAGGCGGGTGTTGACAGCGTGGTGATGTTCCCTTTGAGGTACAACAAAGAGGTGCTGGGATATATCTGGGCGACCAATTTTGCGACACAAAACGCTTTGCGGATCAAGGAAACGCTTGAACTGACGACATTCTTTTTATCGTCGGAGGTGGCGAGCTACAAGCTGATGAAGCGGCTTGAGCATATCAGCTACACCGATCTTCTGACGGGCGTGATGAACCGCAACGCTATGAACAACCGCATAAGCGCGATAACCTCGGGCAAGGAGAGGCTTGACGAGCCTTACGCTGTAGTTTTTGCTGACATTAACGGATTGAAGCTGATGAACGACACGCAAGGTCACTCCGCGGGCGATCTGCTGCTGAAAAAGGCGGCGATAGCTTTGCAGGAGGTATTTGCGGGTGATGAGATCTACCGCGCGGGCGGTGATGAGTTTCTTATCATTGCTGCGGGGTGTGAGCAGGGCGAAGCGGACAGAAAGGCTGCACTGCTGAAAGAAAGATCGAAAGACGCTGATGCGGTGAGCTTTGCGGTCGGGTACAGCTTTGGAGGCGGCGGCCGCGACATAAGAGATGCTATGCGCACGGCGGACGAGAGTATGTACAGGGACAAAGAGGAGTTCTACAAGATGCACCCTGACAGAAAGCTGCGGCAGTGATGAGACGTTGAGACGATAAGGAGGATATGCACCTGTGTTTGCACCATGGCAAGGCAGGTGCTTTCTGCGGTGCACAGATGATTGACAATATGCAGGTTTTGTGGTATAATCAATTGAATAAGTCAATGGACGTTTGCAGTGTAATAAAAGAGGGGAACGAATGAAAAAGAAAAAGAAAAACAGAAAACTGCTTTTCCAGATGAGCGTTATCGTGCTGCCTATTTTTGTGGCGATGATAATCGCGGTGATATATTCTGTGTATGATAACACCGTCAAGTCGTTTCTTGAGGCACAGGATCCGTACATGGAATATCTGCTTGACCGAACATACGAAAACTCGCTCAGCTATATGGAAAAGGACGAGCTGGAGTGGTATTTTGATTTCTGGGAGAATAATTCCGATGCTGTGCGCAAGCCTGTCAGCAAAGAAGAGGAACAAGCGCTGTATGAATATATTGTTAATACAGATACGGATAAGATAGAGACATGGAGCGTTGAATGGATGGAAAACGCTTCTGATGAACTGAAGGTGGTCATTGCAAAGCAGCGGTACATAAACATTCTCGATTCGCTGAAATTTGAATCCACCAACAAGCATATTGAACGGCTGTTCCTTATGGATGTTACAAAAGGGTACGAGGGACTTGTGCTGTGCGAGTATCAGATCGCGGGGCTTTCAAATAAGATAGGTGACAGGTACGAAGGGTTCAAGATGTCACAGCATTCTGCGCTGAAAGATCTTTTAAAAAGCAAGACGGAAAAGAACGTATTTGAAAGAGTGAGGGATTTCCCCGAGGATGGCAGCTACTACATCTGCTACAAACCGATATGGGTGAACGGCGAGCTGCGCGCGGTCATGGGTATGGCGTACAACTGGCAGGATTTTCAGGTATCGGTCTACAAAACGCTGAGACGGGCGCTGTTTGTGAGCGTGGGCGGTATCATACTTGCACTTATCGTTTTGCAGATAATGCTCTACCGCAGGGCTGTAAAGCCTGTCAGCAGGATACAGAGCATTGTGCGCGAGTACAAGAACAACAAGGACAGCGACGAGGTAATCGCGCGGATGAGCGAGATAAAGGAGAGAAACGAGTTCGGTCTGCTGTCTGAAGATATTGCAGAGCTTGCTAAAGAGATCGACTACTACACAAAGCAGAACATGAAGCTTGCGGGAGAGCGTGAGAGAGTTGCCGCAGAGCTTGATATGGCAAGGCGGCTGCAGGCGAGTCAGCTGCCGACGCAGATGCCTGCGTTCCCCGACAGGCAGGACATTGATGTTTTCGCCTCGATGACACCTGCAAAGGAGGTCGGCGGAGATTTCTACGACTACTTCCTAATAGATGATGACCACCTTGCGATAGTTGTTGCGGACGTTTCGGGCAAGGGTATACCTGCGGCGCTGTTTATGATGATGACAAAGATGCTCCTGACTGACAACGCAATGACGGGAATGCCGCCTCACGAGGTGCTTGAACGCACAAATGACACTATCTGCAAGCACAACGAGCTGGAGATGTTCGTTACGATGTGGTTCGGTGTGCTGGAGATATCCACGGGCAGGATAACTGCGGCTAATGCAGGTCACGAGTACCCTGTGGTGCGTCATAAGGACGGACAGTTCGAGGTACTGAAGGACACGCACGATTTTATTGTCGGCGGTATGGAGGACATGGCGTACAGGCAGTACGAGCTGGAGCTTGAAAAGGGCAGTATGCTGTTCCTTTACACTGACGGCGCGCCTGAGGCAACAAGGGCGGACAAGCAGATGTTTGGTATGAAAAGGCTTGTCGATGCACTCAACGAGAATCCGAATGATACTCCGCAGGTGCTTTTGGAGAGAGTGCGCGCAAGGATAGATGAATTTGTCGGCGACGAGCCGCAGTTTGACGATCTGACTATGCTGGGAATAACAATTCTGTGATCGCGGAGGAATGACTATGACGATAAATATGCAAAGGCAGGGCAGTGAGCTTACTATCGCCCCGGAGGGCAGACTTGACACGCTGACCTCGCCGCAGCTCGAAAAAGAGCTTGGGACGGCTCTTGACGGCGTGCAGAGTCTTGTGTTTGACTTTGAAAAGCTGGAGTATCTTTCAAGCGCGGGGATAAGGGTGATGCTGAGCACTTACAAAAAGATGAGCAAGCAGGGCGGCAGTATGTGCATCAAAAATGTCTGCCCCGAGGTAGAGGAGATATTTGAAATGACAGGCTTGACAAGTGTTTTCGGAGTTCAGGCATAGGACAGAGTGAAAAACAATAATGAAACCGACCCGAGAGGCTTTGGGACAGCCTTTCGGGTCTGCTTTTGGCGCTGTAAGACTGCGGCGTTGGATAATTGTGGCTGCAAAGCCTGCGCATGGTATTATTTTTGAGCGCAAAGTGCGTTTCTTATTGACATATCGGCGCGGTTATGGTATTATTTTATTGATAAATGTTTAAGGCAACACCGCACAACCAACGGCTGACGCCTTTGCACGTCATAGACTTGCATATTTTCCGTCATAGCAACCAAAAACTCCTTGACTTACGCCGGTAAGCCTGCGTCGTTTTTAGTCACTCTGACGAAAAATCTGACTTCGTTTCTACCGCACAATGGTCGTGCGGTATTGCCTTAAAAAGATGCGGCGGGTGAGATAATGGACAAGCGTAAGGTCATATACTATTGCGATGAGCTTAATGACGAGTTCTCAACGGCGCAGATAACACCGCGCACTATTGATGAGAACTATGTGTACATACACAAATCGCGCTTTAAGAGGTTCACGCATTTTTTCTGGTACCGCATTGTTGCTACGCCTATCGCGTTTGCGTATGTCAAATTCGTTTTCGGACACAAGTCAAAGGGCAGGCACAAGCTGAAAAAACATCTGAATGACGGGTATTTTCTGTACGGCAATCACACGCAGGATATTGCCGACCCGTTTATACCCAATGTTATAAGCTATCCAAAGACCGATTACGTTATCGTACACGCGAATAACGTTTCAATGCCCGTGCTTGGCAGGATAACGCCTTCGCTGGGCGCGCTGCCGATACCTGATGGGATGGCGGCGTATAAGAATTTCATAGATGCGGTGGAAACGCGCATTTCGCAGGGGCACTGCGTTGTTATTTACCCTGAGGCGCACATCTGGCCGTATTACACGAAGATCAGGAATTTCCCCGATACGAGCTTTGCTTACCCTGCAAAGCTTGGTGCGCCTGTGTACTGTTTTACCAACACATACCACAAGCGCAGATTTTTTGCGCACCCAAGGATCGTCACCTACATTGACGGACCGTTTTATCCGGATATGGATAAGCCGCTGAAGGCACGAAGGAAGGAACTTCGTGAAAAGGTGTACGAGGCGATGTGCAAGCGGGCAAAGAACTCTGACCACATACAGATAAGATATATTAAACGGGAGAAAGGCAAATGATAGATATTTTATTCTGCGGAAACGACGGAGTATTTGACGGGGTGCTGACCTGCGCGCTGTCGATCCTTCGGCGGACTGATACAGACGAGCCGTTCTGCTTTCACATATTCACGATGGACGTTTCACACCTTGACGAGAGGTTCACCTGCATTTCAAGCGGGCATATCGATGCGCTCGAAAGGGCGGTCAAGGCGTACAACGCGGACAACTGCGTGATGCTTCACGACGTTACAAGGTACTATATGAAGGCTTTCTCGGGCTGCCCGAACGAGAGCGCTTACTGTTCGCCGTACACGCTGATAAGGCTGTTTGCCGATGTGGTGAGGGGGATACCCGACAAGCTGCTGTATCTTGATGCGGATATTATGTTCAACCGCGACATCAGGCTTTTGTGGGATACCGACCTTACGGGGTACGAGTATGCTGCGGCGCGCGACCATTACGGCAAGTATCTGATAAACCCCGGGTACATAAACGCGGGCGTTTTGCTGTTCAATATGAAGCTTGCGCGGCAGACGGGGCTTTTCAAAAAGGCTCGGTGGTGGATAAAGCGCAAGAAGCTGACGTTTGCCGATCAGAGTGCGCTGATACGCTCGACCACGCGCAGAAAGCTTCTGCCGCAGAGGTTCAACGATCAGAAATTCCTGCACAGGCATACGGTGGTGCGGCACTTTTCAAAGCGGCTTTTCTGGCTGCCTTATCCGCACACGGATAATATAAAGCAGTGGCATATCGACAAGGTACACTCGGTTTTCGGATACAGACAGTTTGACGATATTTACTGCGAATATGAGAAAATTATAAAAGAACCGATGAGGGAGAAAATATGAAGGAAACCATCATACCGATTTTCTATGCGTGCGACGATGCCTTTGTAAAGTATACTGTGGTGTCGATGCACTCGCTGATAAAGAATGCGTCGAGGGAGCATAAGTATATACTGCACATTCTTTATACGGAGATATCAGATGAGATGAAGGCAGTCGTCAATAAGATGGCGGACGAGTGCTTTGAGATACGCTTTGTCGATGTTACGCAGTATTTGCAGTCTATCTCTGAAAAGCTGCCGCTGCGCGACTACTACTCAAAGACGACGTATTACAGGCTGTTTATCGCAGAGATGTTCCCTGATTACAGCAAGGCTGTGTACATCGACAGCGACACGGTCATAAGGGGAGATATAAGCAAGGTTTATCTGACCGACATAAAGGATGCTTATCTGGGCGCGTGTCACGAGCAGGTAATGGTGCAGATAGACGAGTACGGCACTTACGTTGAAAAGGTCGTGGGTGTTTCGCGCTACAACTTTTTCAATGCGGGGCTTATGCTTATCAACTGCGAGCAGTTCAGGCTGCATTTTGTGCTTGACAAGTTTATTGACTATCTGCACTACTACAACTTTGTGGTGACGCAGGACGAGGACTATCTCAATCTTATCTGCAAGGATCACGTTTACTGGCTCGACCAGCGCTGGAACACGGAGGTGTTCGGCACGCTGCCGCACCCTGTTGAGCAGGCGGAGATGCTGCACTACATTATGACAAACAAGCCCTGGCACTATGAGGACTGTCTGTACGGTGAGTATTTCTGGGAGTATGCAAAGCAGACGGAGGTCTACGATGCGCTGCTTGCGGTGCTTGACAAATACAGTGATGAGGAGAAGCAGCGCGATGCAAAGTCGGGCGAAAATCTGCTGGCGCTGGCTGTTAAGGAGACACAGAGAGAGGATAATTTCCTCAACCGCATAAATCGCGACAAGCGTGCAAAGGACAGGGTGGAGATACTCTACAAGATAGAGCAGTTCGAGCGCGAGGGACGCTTTGACGAGGACGTTGAGACCGACCCGCCGGGGCGTATGCTTATGCCTGACGAGATAGAGTATGTGCGCAAGACCAAGGCGGAAAAGCTAAAGACAAAGTTTGCCTTCAAGATGGCGCACAAGTTCGTTGACGAGCTTATTGCCGACAAGAAGCTTATTATAAAAGAGATAAAGGGCGTTGAGAATTTCCACGCGCTTGAAAGCGGTGCGATAATCACCTGCAACCACTTTAATGCGTATGACAGCTTTGCGATACAGCTTGCATACGAGGCGGCACAGCAGCCGCAGAGAAATTTCTGGAGAGTTATCAGAGAGGGCAACTACACATCGTTCCCCGGATTTTACGGCTTTTTGATGAGACACTGCAATACGCTGCCGCTGTCATCGAACATCGACACGATGAAAAAGTTTTTTGCGGCGGTCGATGAGCTTGTCAAAAACGGCGACTATGTGCTGTTCTACCCCGAGCAGAGTATGTGGTGGAACTACCGCAAGCCAAAGCCTCTCAAGAGGGGTGCATACCTTTACGCTGCACGCAGCGGCGCGCCTGTACTGCCCTGCTTTATAACGATGCAGGATTCCGATGTTATGGGTGAGGACGGATTTTATGTTCAGGAGTACACGATACATATCTCGCCGCCGATACTGCCAAAGCAGGGGCTAAACCACAGAAGTCAGGCGGAGTATATGATGAAAAAGAACTACGAGGTGTGGAAAGAGATTTACGAGAGCGTTTACCACATACCGCTTTCATACACCACGCAGGACAACAAGGAACAGCTGAAGGGCTTTGTTGAGGGAATTGAATAGTTTATGCAAAAAACCGCTCGGGAAAGCTCCCGGGCGGTCGTTTTGTATCAGTAGAACTGCGTATCGTAATATTTGCTGCTTTGTTCAAGCTTATCCATAAATTCCTGCTGCCCGAGCTGTTCGCAAAGGGTGGGGGTTTGCGAGAAAAGGTCGGTGCCAAGTCCGAGCCTGTCGCCCTTGATATTGACACCTATTGCGGAAAGGGTGGTGGGGAACATATCAAGCGAGGTGAAGATGCGCCCGTGCGTTTTAGCAGGCTGCTTTGCGGGGTTTATGATGCAGTTGTAGGTGGTGCGGACATAGCCGCTGGGGATATCGACCATGGTGGTCTTTTCGTTGCCAAGGTGGTCGCCTACGAGGATAATGGTAGTATTCTCAAAGAACGGCTGCTGCTTTGCCCAGCTCACGAACTCGCTTGCCTGCCTTGATGCGCAGTCGACAGATGCAAGGTAGTCGCTGTTAATGCTGCTGTCGCAATCGGGGCAGCGGTGGCCTGTTTCAAAGGTGTGGGTATCCATGGTGTACATGGTCACGAAAAACGGTCTGTCTTTTTTGGAGATGTCGGTGATGAGCTGCTTGGTGATGTCAAACAGCTTTCTGTCCTCGATGCCCCATTTCCAGATGTAGTCGGCATTTTCGTCTGAATAGCCCTCGTCTGCGGCGGCCTTGCGGTCAAACACCTTGCAGTCGTCATATCTGCCAACGTATTTGTCGTACATTGAGAACTCGCCCTTTGAGCCTTCGATATAAAGCTGATTGTAGCCGCCGTCGTGGAGAATATCTTCGAGGCGGACGGTGTTTGGGAACTGCGCTGCGGTATAGGGCGGGAATATCTTGGTGTTGAGCGAAACGCCCGAGGTCTGTGCAACGGTCGAGCCCTGGGTGAAGGTCAGCGAAGGCACGAAGACCGATGCGCCGCCAAGCTTATCGGTATTGGAAAAGTTTACGCTTCTCTTATCATTTGCAAGTGCGGTAAGCTGTGAGATATAGTTTTTATCCTGCGAGCCGCCTGCATCTTTTGAGGCGTAGGTGTTCTCGATGGATTCAAGATAGATGTAGATGAGGTTGCGCTTTTTTTCGGGGAAGGTGATAATGCTGTCATCTGGGGCGATGTAATAGCTCTCGTAGATATCCGAGGTCTTGTTTTTCATCGAAAGGTAATGTACAAAGTGCGTTTCGCCCGAAAACAGCGCGGTGCTCGTGATAAGCAGCACGGCTGACATCACGATATGCAGCGCTCGTTTTTTGGTGTTCATTACAAGGGTGTACTCGCCGCTTCGCTCGGTATCGGCAACGGTCAGCTTATCGCTGCGCATACATTTGAGCAGATTATAGCAAAGGTAGGTCGTCACAGCGGCAAACAGCACGGTGAGCAGTGTGCCCGAGATGATGTCCTCAAGCGCGAGCCCGCCTGCGGCAAAGCGTATGGTAAACAGTATTGCTTCAAAATCCATATTGGAATAGACGGTATGCAGAAACAGCGTAACGGTGGCGATAAACACAGCAAGGGCTATCATTATCACGCAAAGGACTATGGCTATCCACTTGGCTTTGCCTTCGCGCTTTTGCCTGCTTACAGTCCTTTGCGGTGTGTACATCACGGCGAGGGCATAGGCGAGCCTTGCTGCAAAGCTGCCGTGTTCAGAGCCGTTATCGACTGCTGTTTCGGCAAGGCGCATAAGGAAAAAGGCTGCAAAGGTGCCCGGCAGCCAAAGTGCAGTCCACCACGGGAAAAAGCTGCTGTAAAAGTGCTGTGAGTAATCTTCTGCTTTGGCAGGGTCAAAAAACAGGTTGCCTGCGAGCATTATAACAAATGGTGTGCAGGCAAGGCAGATGTATTTTGTGAAAAAAAAGACCGAGCGCTTTGGTTTTTGTACGATGATATACAGCGCAGACAGTGCTGTAAACGGCGGCAGCAGCGCAAGGATAAGCTTGAGCGGCGGAAGTGACATCTGCCCGATCGGCGGGCGCAGCGCGATGACGGCACAAAGCGCAAGTGCTGCGGCAAGCGCGGCTATGATCCGCCGGGGTGTTATGCGGCTTACCCCTTTTATATCTTGTTTTATAGCTGAAAACACGTTCATTTTTGATCCCCTGTCGTTTTTTATGCTGCATTGGTATGCATCTTTTTTACTCTTTCGATTATATACCACACAGTGCGGTGTTGTCAAGCTTGTGCGGGCAGATAAATATTGACGGTATAATGAAAATGTGCTACAATGTACAAAAGATTTGTATGGATCGAAAAAATGGCAAAGGAAGATGATGATATGAAAAAGAAACGCAGGCTGCAGCAGCAGGTGCTGGTCATTATGCTGGCATTTTATGCGGTGGGTATGGTGATAGGCATTCTGACGGTGTATTTCAGCTCGAGAAATACATACCTCACTGCAAAAAATGATATGATAGAGCGTGATTTGAAACGAGTTAACCAGACGCTTATGGAATGGCATGGTATGCGGTGGTTCTTTGAATACAGCAAACAGCACGCGCAGGAGATAAAACAGGAAATGACCACGGACGAGCTTACTATCATGGACGAACTCTCCACCAGACTGGCTGAAGGTGAAGAAAACGAGATCATCAACAGCTTCAGCGATGAAGAAAAGCTTGCGTTTGCAAAGGACATATACGGGCATATAAAGTTTGTACTGAATAACGAGCGTTCTTTATTTGATTACGGCGGTCTGTGGCTGATAGACATCAACGAGGACGATCAAGGATTTGTGTATTACGAGGCTGACCTTCTGGATGATGGGTCTGATGTTATCGAAAAAGGCGATGAGCTCGGTGACAGGTGGAATATTGAACTAAGCGGGCATCCTGCTATCGAAAAGCTGCGCTCGGGTGACGGCAAAAAGGTCGAGTTTGAGATAGCACCTTCTGACTGGGAGGAAGACGGCAGCTACTATATTGCATATCTCCCGATAGCTTTTGACGGCAGGGTATATGCTGCGATAGGTCTGGACTACAACTGGGATGAATTCCATTCGCAGCTGATAGGACAGATATGGTTGATGGCAGGGATACTTTCCGTGGGGATGGCGAGTGCGATCATACTGATGCTGTGGCGTATCAACCGCGTGGCGATGCAGCCTCTTTCGGGTGTACAGAAGACTGTCAGAAAGTATATGAAGGACAAGGACAGCAAGGACGCGCAGCAGCAGCTCGAAAAGATAAAGGCGAAAAATGAGATAGGTGTGCTTGCGGATGATGTTAGTGCGCTTGTATGCGAGATAGACTCGTATACGGGCAGCATCAAGGCGCTGACAACAGAGGTCATGGAGGCGCTTGCACGCACGATAGATGCAAAGGACAAATACACCAACGGTCACTCGTTCCGTGTGGCTGTTTATTCAAAGATGCTTGCAAAGGAGCTTGGAATGTCGGGCAAGGAGCAGCAGGATATCTATTACATGGGACTTTTGCACGACATCGGCAAGATAGGTATCCCAAATGTGATAATCAACAAGACTTCAAAGCTTACAGACGAGGAGTACGAGAAAATCAAAAAGCACCCTGTTTACGGCTATGAGATACTCTCGGAGATAGAGAGTATGCCAGAGCTTTCAACGGGTGCGCGCTATCATCACGAGAGGATCGACGGAAAGGGCTATCCCGACGGGCTGAAGGGGGACGAGATACCGTTTATGGCAAGGATAATCGCGGTCGCTGACAGCTACGACACGATGACATCAAACCGCAGCTACAGAAAGTATCTTGCGCAGGACGTTGTACGCGCGGAGATAGAAAATAACATAGGTACGCAGTTTGATGAAGCTCCTGCCCGTGCGATGCTGAAGATCATAGATGCGGATAAGAATTATATGCTGCATGAATAACTGCATGGCGGCATACGGCTCTTTGGTTAGTTGTTTTATATTATTATGATCGTGTGAATTGCTCTTGAAATCAGCGGACATTTATGGTATACTGTATACAATAAAAATCTGATCTGGAAAGGATAAGAGCTATGGAGCTTCAGAAACTGGTCGATTCGTTCGAGGGTATAACCTGTATTATATCGGTGGAGAAAAAGTCTGACGGCAGCTGCGGCGAGATACGCATAAAGGCGGGCAATGCTGCGTTTATCAAGAACATCGAAACGCCGTACCCGGGTGCGCCGAAGATAGTGTTCGTGCCGGATTCGCCGTATATGACGTTTCTGCCAAAGGATCTTAATTTTGAGGATATGTGCTACCGCAGCGCGATATTAAAGCAGCCGCGGCACACCTACGTTCACCCCGAGAGATATCCGCTCTGGTTCAACATATACACTATGCCGCTGGCAAGTGATGATGACAGCGTGGGCTACTGCACATACACTATGGAGTTTACGCAGGAAGCGGATATGGACATGATGAGTAACCGCTCAAAAGAAACGGCTTCTGATGTGCTCAAGACCTGTCTGAAGCTGCGTGCTTCATCGGATTTCAAAAAGAACGTTAACGATGTCGTACAGGACGTGCGCGGTATCTGCGGTGCCCAGGGCTGCGGTCTTATGCTTGTTGATACCGATGAACGAAAGTACGAGATCGCCGCAGAGTGCTTTTCACACGACAGTACGCTGCACTCGATAAAAGAGTTCCTCAACAGTGCAGTAGATTACGAGATGCTCGTGGAGACATGGAAAAAATGTGTTGCAGGCAGCGACTGCATTATCGTGAAGAATGACAGCGAGATGGAGTATCTTAAAACTATCGCAAAGCAGTGGTATGACCAGCTCGTTCACAGCGGCGTGCGCAGCATCGTGCTTTTCCCGCTGAACTACAATGACACGCTGCTCGGCTTTTTATGGGCAGCAAATTTTGACACGAACAGCTCGGTGCGGATAAAGGAAACTCTTGAACTGACGACTTTCTTTCTGGCAGCGGACATTTCAAATCATCATCTGCTGGGCAGACTTGAGAAGATGAGCACTATGGATATGCTGACGGGCGTTTTCAACCGCAACGCTATGAATGACAGGATCACGCAGCTGGCACAGGGCGAGAAAGGCTTGCCTGACACGATAGGTATTGTTTATGCCGATCTGAACGGGCTGAAAAATATGAATGACACGCATGGCCACAACGCGGGCGATGCAATGCTGCGGTCAATGGCGGATATTCTGCGCAGGACTTTCAGCGGCTGCTCGGTTTACCGCGCGGGTGGTGATGAGTTTGTGATACTTGCAGAGAATATCGGCAGGGACGAATTCGCAAGGCGCGTTGATGAGCTTGCAAGGCTCGGTGAGAACGGCGAGGATATATCGTTTGCGGTGGGCAGCATATACTGCGACAGGCGCTCGCAGGACATTCAGGCGGCGATAAGGTCTGCCGATGAGATGATGTATGCCAACAAGCAGCAGTACTATGAGCTTCACCCCGAACGCAGGCACAGGACGTTTGCGCAGCAGTAAGCATAAATCAGAGTTTGCCGCGGTGTGTACACCGCGTAATTGGGGGAAACCCTTTTGGAGAAGGGTTGTCCCCCAAGCCCCTTTCCTAAACCTTTTATTGCTT
>CADAEJ010000055.1 GCA_902786965.1 uncultured Ruminococcus sp.
AAAGTTATAGTTAACATTGTTTATGGATTTGCTACGACTACCATAGCATATCTTATTACCTTATCGCCGATCTTATAACCCTTCTGGAAGACCTGTGCGACCTCGTTCTCGCCGAGGTTTTCGTCTTCGATCTGGTTGACAGCATTAGCGATATTGGGATCAAACGTCTGCCCTATCGGGTCGATTATCTCAACGCCGAGCTTGGTGAGCATATCACCGAACTGCTTGAAGATCATCTCGACACCTGCCTTGTAGTTGGTGTCCTGTGTTTCAGCGGCAAGCGCTCTTTCAAAGTTATCGAACACCGGGAGTATCTCGCCTATGGTATTGCCCTTTACTGTTGCGGAAAGCTCTAATCTTTCCTTTGCCGAACGCTTTCTGAAATTATCGTATTCAGCCATAAGGCGCAGGTACTTATCCTTGCTTTCTTCAAGCTCTTTTTTCAGCTTTTCCTCCTCGGAAGGCTCCTGCTGCTCACTGCTCTGCTGCTGATCGGTCTGCTGTTCGCTTTCGGTCTGCTCGCTTTGTGTTTCAGCGGCAGCTTCGTCAGTCACGGCAGTATCCTCTGCCTCGGCAGATTCCTGCTCAAGCTGTGTATCCAATTCCTTTTCCATATCCATATCCTTACTCAAAGTTTTGTCGCCAGCCTTTCTGTACTAGTCTTTATCCTCACCTGTCTGTTCTTCATCAGCGCTTTGCTCGGTAAGCATCTGCGTGATCCTGTCGGTAAAGTATTCAAGATAAGGGATAAACTTTTTATAGTCAAGCCGCATCGGACCGATAAGCCCGAGCGAGCCCGCGTTTTTGCCGTTTTTCTTATACGGTGCTGTGATGACGGATGAATTGTGGATAACAAATCCGTCCTTTTCATCGGAAAACATAACGTGCAGATCAGAAAAAGTATCATCAATGAAGCGTGATATCTGCCGTGTATCATCATCAAGGAAGGAGATTATCTCGCTCTGGTCAAAGTCCTTGCAGGTCAGAAGATTTTTGTGCCCCTTTACCGTTACGTCCTGCGAGCGCATCTCTCTGGTCATTTTGATGACCTCGCTGAAGATAGGTGAAAGCGTCATCATATACGCGCCCATCGCCGCGACCATTTTATCAACGTACTCGTCTGAAAGCTCGCTCAGCGGCAGACCGTCAAGGTTTTCCTTAACGAAGTTGTTGAAGAACTCAAGCTGTTCGTTATCAAGGTCAAACTCAAGTCTGAACGCCTTATTTCTTATCGTACCGCTTGATGTCACCATCAGGATAACGTACATCCTCTTGCCTGTCGGTATGACCTCAACCTTTGATATCATCGAAAACTTCGGTGTGGAGTCTGCAACGACCGTTGCGCACTTGGTAAGCTGTGCAAGCGCAAGTGATGCGCTCTGTACAAGGTCGTCCTCGGAATTAAAGGTCGAACCGAGCATATCGTCAAGCTCTTTTTTCTCGTCAGCTGAAAGCGGGTCGGACTGCGCAAGCTTATCAACATACAGACGGTAGCCGTTATAGGTCGGCACACGCCCTGCCGATGTGTGCGGCTGTTCAAGATAGCCCTGCTTTTCAAGTTCAGCCATTTCGTTGCGTATCGTTGCCGAGGAAGCCTTGACGTGCTTCATTATCGCCTTTGAGCCGACAGGCTCGCCTGTCACGATATACTCGTCAACGACAGCCGTTAGAATTTTCAGCTTTCTGTCGTCCATTCGCTCACCTTCTAACTTTGTTAGCAATCGTTAGTTTTAAGTGTTAGCACTCTTGTACTCCGAGTGCTAAATATAGTGTAAACCTTTTTTGACGATTTGTCAAGGGGGTACGGCACATTTTTTTGACAAATTTGAAAATTGTCCGCGTTTCAATATGTTCATTTTGCACAATTGCATTCATATTATGCCTTTCTGCGCCGTTTTTATCAATCAAGGACTTGACATGTGCGCATAAAAGTGAGATAATATATGCTGTATGGATATGCAAAAATGAGGAAAGGATAAATTCTAATGAAAAAAGAACTCAACAAGGTTTACGAGCCTTCACAGGTAGAGGACAAAATATACAAGTTCTGGATGGACGGCGGTATGTTCAAGGCACAGCCCGACTCCAAGAAAGAGCCGTACTGCATAGTTATGCCGCCCCCGAACATCACGGGGCAGCTGCATATGGGGCACGCGCTGGACGAAACACTTCAGGACATACTTATCCGCTGGAAGAGAATGAGCGGTTACAGCGCACTGTGGGTGCCGGGTACCGACCACGCTTCCATTGCGACCGAGGCAAAGATAGTTGAGGCTATGCGCAAGGAGGGTATCACCAAGGACGATATCGGCAGAGAAGGATTTTTAAAGCGTGCGTGGGACTGGAAGGCACAGTACGGCGGACGCATCGTTGAACAGCTCAAAAAGCTCGGCTCCTCGTGCGACTGGTCAAGAGAGCGCTTTACTATGGACGAGGGCTGCTCAAAGGCTGTAAAAGAGGTTTTTGTAAGCTACTACAACAAGGGACTTATCTACCGCGGCGAGAGGATAATCAACTGGTGTCCTCACTGCAAAACATCTATATCCAATGCAGAGGTCGTTTACGAGGATCAGGCGGGACATTTCTGGCATCTGAGATATCCTTTGACAGACGGCAGCGGTTATGTTGAGCTTGCTACGACAAGACCTGAAACTCTGCTTGGTGATACTGCTATCGCGGTAAATCCAAAGGACGAAAGATACAAGGACATTGTCGGAAAGACAGTTATGCTGCCGCTGGTCAACAGAGAGATACCTGTCGTTGCGGACAGCTATGTAGATATGGAATTCGGTACGGGCGTTGTTAAGATCACCCCTGCGCACGATCCGAACGACTTTGAGGTAGGTGCAAGACACGATCTGCCGATAATAAACGTTCTTACCGAGGACGCAAGGATCGTTGACGACTACCCTGCTTACGCGGGTATGGACAGATACGAGGCGCGCAAGAAGATAGTTGAGGATCTTGAAAAGGGCGGCTTTCTTGTAAGAGTTGAGGATCACGAGCATAATGTCGGCACCTGCTACCGCTGCGGTACGACTGTTGAACCGAGAGTTTCGCTTCAGTGGTTCGTTAAGATGAAAGAGCTTGCCAAGCCGGCGATAGAGGCTGTCAGGACAGGTGACACAAAGTTTATCCCTGCAAGATTTGAAAAGAACTACTATCACTGGATGGAGGATATACGCGACTGGTGCGTATCTCGTCAGCTGTGGTGGGGACATCAGATACCTGCATTCTACTGCGATGACTGCGGCGAGATGGTAGTTACAAAAGAGGACAGCGCGGTTTGTCCAAAGTGCGGCAAGCCGATGAGACAGGATCCCGATACGCTTGACACCTGGTTCTCGTCTGCGCTGTGGCCGTTCTCGACACTTGGCTGGCCTGAGCAGACGGAGGAGCTCAAATACTACTACCCGACCAACACGCTCGTAACGGGTTATGATATCATCACATTCTGGGTATCGAGAATGATGGTCGCAGGTATGGAGTATATGCACGAAAAGCCGTTCAGCACTATACTTATACACGGACTTGTAAGAGATGCACAGGGCAGGAAGATGTCCAAATCGCTCGGCAACGGTATCGACCCGCTTGAGATAATCGCAAACTACGGTGCAGATGCTTTGAGATTCATGCTGGCAACAGGCAACTCACCCGGAAACGATATGCGTTTCATCGAGGACAAGGTAAAGGCTTCGAGAAACTTTGCAAACAAGATATGGAACGCTGCAAGATTCATAATGATGAATCTGCCCGACGGATTCAAGGCCGACAAGCTCCCCGAGAACCTCAACGTTGAGGACAAGTGGGTCATCTCCAAATTCAACACCCTTGCAAAAGAGATAGGTGAAAACCTTGACAAGTTCGAGCTGGGCGTTGCGGTACAAAAGCTTTATGACTTCATCTGGGACGTTTACTGCGACTGGTACATCGAGCTGACAAAGCCGCGTATCGCAGCAGGCGGCGAAACAGAATCTACCGCACAGCAGGTGCTTGTGTGGGTAATGAAGGGTATGCTCAAGCTGCTGCACCCGTTTATGCCGTTCATCACAGAGGAGATATGGCAGGCACTTGTCAATGACGGCAGCGCGATAATGCTTCAGGACTTCCCTGTATTTGACGAAAAGCTCGTTTATGCTGATGACGAATCGGCATTTGAAAAGATAATCGCAGGCATAAAGGGCATAAGAAACTGCCGCGGCGAGATGAACGTTCCGCCTTCCAAAAAGGCAAAGCTGTTCATCGAAACACAGCAGGCAGACATCTTTGCAAAGGGCGAGATGTTCTTTGAGCGCCTTGCTTATGCAAGTGAGGTAAACATCTGCGAAAAGGTCGATGAAAAGGACTGCGTGACTGTTGTTACAGACAGCGCAAGATTCTTTATCCCGCTTTCCGACATCATTGATGTTGAAAAGGAAACAGCACGTCTTAACAAGGACAAGGAAAAGGTACAAAAGGACATAGATTTCCTTTCCAAAAAGCTGAACAATCAGGGATTCATCGCCAAAGCTCCTGCGCAGCTGATAGAGGCTGAAAAGGCAAAGCTCGCAAAGGCAGAGGAAAAAATGGCAAAGATAAACGAGTCGCTTGCAGCACTTAACAACAGATAAACAAAACTACGGCAATGCCAAAAGCGTTGCCGTTTTTTTATTGTAATAAAGTATGCCCTGCGGGAAACAATAGTAACACCAAAACGAAAGGAGAGATAACCTTGAAAAAGAATAAACAGACAAACGACGGCACAAAGATATACACGCCGAAAAATATAGTACCCAGAGATGAACAGCTTATCATCACGGATAATTTTACCGTAAAAAGCGGCAGCGTTTTTAACCGAAGTGACGAAAACGCCGAGCTTGCACGCGACTGGGTGGACGATATAAAATTATAGTTGAAAACCGCGGCGAAATATGTTATCATAAAGGCAGCATATTTACGGAGGCGGTATAATGAGAAAGGTCGCATTCATCACGGGGGCAAGCGGAGATATAGGCAGTGAGATATCACGCATACTTGCAAAGCAGGGCTATGCTGCTGCGCTTGGCTTTAACACAAACGAAAGCGCTGCGAATGAGCTTTCTGCCGAGCTGAAATCACAGGGCTGTGAGGCTATCGCTGTAAAGTGCGATATCACCGACAGCGCAAGTATCGCAAGCGCGCTGGAGCTTATAAAAAAAGAGCTTGGCGAGGTGATGCTGCTTGTCAACAACGCAGGGCTTGCAAGCATCGGTCTTTATACCGACCTTACGGACGCAGAGCTTGCAAACATCATCACAACCGACCTTGTCGGCGCTATGGAGGTTTCACGTCAGGTGCTGCCCGCGATGATACGCGCAAAGCAGGGCTGCATAATCAACATCTCGTCCGTGTGGGGCGAAAAGGGTGCATCGTGCGAGGTCGCATACAGCGCCGCAAAGGCAGGTCTTATCGGCTTTACAAGGGCGCTTGCACGCGAGGAGGCACCAAGCGGCATAAGGGTAAACTGCATTTGCTGCGGATATATCGAAACAAAAATGAACGCGCAGCTTTCGCAGCAGGACAAGGACGCTCTGCTGGATGAGATACCCGCAGGAAGATTCGGCACACCAAATGACGTTGCGCAGACCGCTGCATTCCTTGCAAGCGAAAGATCAGACTATATCAACGGTCAGGTCATCAGGCTTGACGGCTGCTGGATATGAAAGCAACAGCTCCCCTGCTTTTCGCAGAGGAGTTTTTTGCGCCTGAAAAGGCTGTAAAGGCGCAGTTATCACAATACTGTCATATAGCTTTCATTTTGAACACAATTTGTTGTTAAAACAAACAAAAGCCTCTTTTTTTGGTGTTTTGATTTGTTTAAAACTGTTATTGACGGTTTTTCGCAAATATGATAAACTTATGTATGTCGGAAATCGGCAATTTTGAGAATAGAAAATTTTGAGAGAGGGGTATACACCTATGAAAAAGATCCTTGCACTTATTGTTGCACTCGGTATGACCACTGCTATGTTCGCAGGCTGCTCGGAGGACGAATCCTCAACAGCAGGCACAACTTCAAGCTCTTCTTCAAGCGCGGCTGATTCAAGCAGCGAAGCTGAATCATCAAAGGCTGAAGATCCAAGCTCGTCTTCATCGGAGACAGAAACAACAACAACTACATCCGCTGCACAGCAGAGCGAACCCGATACAACAACTTCACAGGCATCAAATCCGGGCGGCGCTGTAAAGTTTGAGGATTCATACACCTACAAGTTCCAGCAGAACACAAAGGAAAAGAAGTTCGCTATGAACCTCAAGATGAACTATATGGGCGTTGATATGCCTATGGAGTTCAAGGTGAACGGCGATGACGTATATATGAAGATGTCTGCATCACAGGGCAGCGTAAGCTACGTTCAGGAGTACTATGTTGTTGGCGGCAAGATGTATATCCTTGATAGTGCAAAGAAAACATACAGCGTATCAAACAACGCAAACGGCGGAATGACCGGTATGACTAACGTAACTCCTGAGGGCACTTACGAAATTATCAGCAGCAAAGAAGAAAACGGCATGATAGTTGAGGAAGTAAAGATAAATCAGGAGTCTGCAGCAGGCGCTAAAACAACTTCAAACGCTAAGTATTATTACGACAAGGCAACAGGCGAGCCAAAGAGGATAGATGTTACTGCACAGAACGTCAAGTCAACAGTCGAGGTAACCAAGTTTGAGCAGGGCGCACAGACTATCACTCTGCCTGACCTTTCAGGCTGGACTAACAAATCAGCTTCTGCGGCTGCCGTACAATAATCTGAACCAGAGGTGTAACAATTGAAATCAAGCAAACTTTTGAGTATAGCAGCGGCATTGGTGCTTTGCTGCTGTACCGCAGTCGGATGTGCCGACAGCTCATCAGACAGCACAAGCAAGAACGAAAGCTCGTCATCACAGTCGTCAAAGGCAGACAGCTCCGAAAAGGACTCCTCGGCAGCTGACAGCTCAAATAATCAGGACGCTTCGCAGCCTGACAGCTCGCAGGCAGTCAAGCCAAACGAGATCGGCTACAATGTGGAAACAAGCAAGCGCCTTTATGACGGCCTCAAAGAGAAATACGGCAAAAGCGGCTACAAGCTTGCTATGAAATCAACAGCAAATATGAGCTCTGAGATCTACCTCAACGTCAAGGACGGCAAGGTTTCAAACACCAACAAAAACCCGTATTCCAACAAAACTATGGTCTACACAGGCGGGGAAATATCTTACGTTTTTGACCACACGAGCAAGACTTACACTGAGGAAAAGGTTACAGACGGCAAGAAAAAATCACTGAACAGTGATCTGCTTTTCGGCTTCACGGGTGATTTCATCAAAGCGACCATTGATGAGAAAAACAACGTTATAAACGAGTACTACAAGATCAAAGCCGATGTTACGGGCAACGAGGGTGTAATCTGCTTCTGCTTCAGCGGCAGCAACGGTAATTTCGTGCAGATAACCGTTCAGTACGACGGACAGGAGTTCCCTATCCTCTTCGGAGTTGAACAGATAACCGATTGCGACGAAAGCAGCATCAGCAACGCATTGGAGATCTACAAGGACTACAAAAAACAATAATCAATCAAGGCTTCGCACAGCGCGAGGCCTTTTTTGTACTTGAAAAAAATCAATAAATGTGGTAGAATGGGTGTAGTCTATTGCAGGAGGAAAGTTTTATGAAGCTTGACGATTTGAGAGAACAGATAAACGGTATCGACGAACAGATAGCAGAGCTTTTTATAAAGCGTATGGAGCTTTGCCTTGACGTTTCACGCTTTAAGATAGAAAATAATATGCCCGTATTCCAGGGCGGACGCGAGAAATTCATTCTCGACAAAATGGCAGATATGTTCCCCGATGAGCTTAAAAGCTCATCACAGGTGCTTTACCAGACGATAATGGATATCTCAAAGTGCAGACAGTACCGCGAGTTCTTTGCAGAGCAAAGCAGCATACAGCACTTCCCTCTTGATATGCAAAAGCATTGCCGCGTAGCTGTGCCGGGCACAAAAGGTTCGTTCTCGCACATAGCAAGCACAAAGCCCTTCAAAGACGCAGATATCGACTTTTACGACCACTTTGAACAGGTGTTTGAAGCGCTTGAGAATGGCAAGGCGGATTTCGGCGTTGTGCCTATTGCAAACTCGACCGCAGGCTCGGTCGTGGCAACGTATGAGCTTTTGAAAAAGTACGATCTGAAGATCTGCGCGACAATGAAGCAGAAAATAACCCACTGCCTTGCGGCGAAAAAGGGTACAGGTATTTCCGATATAAAGATAGTTTACTCGCATGAACAGGCGCTTATGCAGTGCTCGGAGTTCTTGAAAAAGCACTCTCTGAAAGGTCACACGCACGCAAATACAGCGCTCGCTGCAGAGTATGCGGCACAAAGCGATCAGCCGTTCGGTGCGATATGTTCAAAGGAATGCGCACAGCTCAACGGGCTCGATATACTCGCAGAAGATATCGCAAACGTACCCGAGAATTTCACGAGGTTCATCATCATCTCAAAGCAGACGCTCTGCTCGAAGGATGCGAACATCATCTCGGTGATACTGTCACTTCCGCATGAAAAATCGGCGCTGTACAGACTTCTGACAAAGTTCTCGGTCGCAGGGCTTAACCTTACGATGATAGAATCAAGACCGATAGCAAACACCGATTTTGACGTTGTTTTCTATCTTGACTTTGAGGGAAGCATACGCGATCCGCAGGTGGCTATGCTGATAAATGAGCTGTCGCAGGATCTTGCGTATTTCAAGTTTCTCGGAAACTATGAGGACATTACAGGAGGTGTACAGTAAATGAGGATCGGTCACGGTTATGACGTTCACAAGCTGGTCGAGGGCAGAAAGCTTATCCTCGGCGGAGTTCAGATATATCACAACAAGGGTCTGCTCGGTCATTCCGACGCTGATGTGCTCGTCCACGCGATAATGGATTCACTGCTCGGCGCGCTCGCACTTGGTGATATAGGCAAGCTTTTCCCCGATACCGACCCGCGTTACAGCGGCGCAAACAGTATCGAGCTTTTGCGAAACGTGTGCAGACTTATCGAACAAAAGGGATACAGGATCGTCAATATCGACTCGACTATCTGCGCGCAGAAGCCAAAGCTCTCACCGCACATCAAGCATATGCGCTTTAATATCGCAAGGGCTTGCGGTATAGATATGTCGCAGGTTTCCGTCAAGGCGACCACCGAGGAGGGTCTTGGCTTTACGGGAAACCTCGAGGGCATCTCCGCAACTGCCGTCTGCCTGCTGAGTGAGCGTAATATCGGATTTTTCGGTGCTTTTACGGGGAATATGCCGTTTTTGCGATAAACAGTTTCAAAAAGCTCTCTATACTTAAAAGTGAACAAAAAATATAAGATCATACAATAAAAATTTGGCTTGACAAACGAAGAAAATAGTGATATACTTTAGTACATAAAAGCTTAAAAGCATAAAAGCTTTAAAGCACAGCAGTACGAAAGGAAAGATAAAAATGATCATTATTTTCAATTCACACGCAACAAAGGACAATATCAACGAGCTTATCGCCGACATACACGCAAAAGGGCTCAAAACCAATTTCAGCGAAGGTGATAACACCACCATCGTCGGCGTTATCGGCGATACGACAAAGCTTGATATCGACAATCTCAAAAGCGCTGATTACATCGCTGATGTCAAGCGTGTATCAGAGCCTTACAAAAAGGCTAACCGCAAAATGCACCCCGAGGATTCATACATAAAGGTAAATGACAAGGTGACATTCGGCGAGGGCATTTTCAATGTGATCGCAGGTCCTTGCTCGGTAGAGACCGAGGAGCAGATAATCGAGGTCGCACAGGACGTTAAGAAAAGCGGCGCTACCCTGCTTCGCGGCGGTGCGTTCAAGCCAAGGACTTCGCCTTACTCCTTCCAGGGACTTGCGGGAGAGGGTCTGAAGCTTCTGCTTGAGGCGAAAAAGGCAACAGGTCTGCCGATAGTTACGGAGATAATGAACCTTGTTCACCTTGATATGTTTGAGGACGTTGACGTTATTCAGGTCGGCGCAAGAAATATGCAGAACTTTGACCTGCTCAAAGAGCTTGGCAAGTGCAAAAAGCCGATACTGCTCAAAAGAGGTCTTGCAAACACTATTGAGGAATGGCTGATGAGCGCCGAGTACATAATGGCAGGCGGAAACGAGAACGTTATCCTTTGCGAAAGAGGTATAAGAACGTTTGAAACAGCTACAAGAAATACTCTTGACATCGCGGCAGTACCGATGCTCAAGCGCAAGACTCACCTGCCGATAATCATTGACCCGAGCCACGCAACCGGTATCTCGTGGATGGTGCCGCCGCTTGCAAAAACTGCTGTTGCAGCAGGTGCTGACGGACTTATGGTCGAGGTACACAACGATCCGCCGAAGGCTTGGTGCGATGGTGCGCAGTCGCTCAATCCAAAGCAGTTTGATGACCTTATGACCGACCTCAAGCGCAGAGTCGAGTTTGAAGGGAAAAAATTCTACATCTGATAGATCTCAAAGCCCGGTTATAAAAGCCGGGCTATTTTTGTGACGAGGCGTGCATTATCCCCGTCTGTGTAGGTAAGGAAGCGAGGTGACCGATATGGATGATGAAAAAATAGTTGAACTGTTTCTTGTGCGAAGCGAGCAGGCTATAAGCGAGACAAAGGACAGCTACGGCGCTTACTGCACAAAGATCTGCTCAAACATCCTAAAGAGTAGAGAGGATACCGAGGAGTGCGTGAATGACGCATATATGAAGCTCTGGGAGACTATACCGCCGCAGCGTCCGAGGTCACTCAAGGCTTATCTTTCTAAAATAATCCGCAACCTTGCGCTTGACAGATATGAAAAAAACCACGCAAAAAAGCGCGGCAGCGGCAAGGCAGATGCGGTATTTGAGGAGATCGAGCAATTCTATTGCAGCCGCAGCGACGAGCTTGCGGATTCTATCGCGATACGCGACGCTGTAAACCGCTTCCTCGGTACTATCGACAAGCAGCAGCGTGTGCTGTTCGTGCAGCGCTACTGGTTCTTCTGCACCGTCAAAGAGATAGCAAAAATGAACGATCTGGGAGAAAGCAAGGTAAAGATGACGCTTAAAAGAACAAGAGATGACCTGCGCAGTTATCTGCAAAAGGAGGGGATCGGCATATGAAAAACATCAAAACGGCGAAAGCTCTTTCGGAGATCGACGAGGAGTTTATAATTGAGGCGCTGCCAAAGGACAGGATAAAAGTCACGGTCTTTCCGTGGAAATACATCGCGCTTGCATCAAGCTTTGCGCTTATCGTGTGTCTGGGAGTAATGGCGGTGCTGTTCAGCGGCGGCGTGGAAAGTGACAAGGCAAAGACGACTTCAAATTCAAGCACAAGCGAAATCGACGATACAGGCTACGAAAAGAAGATAATCAAATCAGGCGACAGTTCGCACGCAGATATTGCAAAAGAAAAAAGCTGGGCAGAGAAAAACAACAGCGAGCGGTTTGCGCAGTTAGAAGGATTGAGCGAATATGTATCCACAAATACTATCGTGCCAAAGGATATGGTCGATATCACACCGTTAAACCCGAATAACACATATACCGACACAAAGGCAACTGACATAGCAACGGGCAAAACACATACTATCGGTTACAGATATTGCTTAATAAAGGGCATAAACTACAACTACGCGATAGCGGTCAATTTCAAGGGCGAGGATAAATTCTACGCATACGTCAATACAAGCATTCAGCCCTATTCGTTTATGGAATTTGCCAAGTGCCTTGACCTTGAAAACAACATCTCCTTCGGCTCGGCGTACTACACGCTCAATGACGGCAGAGAGATACAGTTCGAGGGTCTTGACACGAAAAAGGTGTGGGATATACTCTTCTCCGACCAATCCTCGATGACGGCTATGGCTGATCCCGACAAGCTGCTTACGCAGGAAGGCTTCAAAAAGCGCGTGAGCATCAGCACGAGCATAGACCTTCTTGGGTACAAGAATCTCACTATGTCGTTCAGCGATGACGGAATGCTGTTTACAAACCTTACGGGCACGGCAAAGATATTCAGGATAGACACCAAAAAAGTCCAGCGCTTAAAGACCTACCTCACATCGAGCTGCCGAGGCTACGAGCTTATCTACGAGGGCAGGCAGCAGGGCGAAAGCGAAAAAGCTAATGAACAAAAGGGTTCAAGCGACAGCAGCAGCGTATCAAAGCTGTTTGACGAAAACGATGTAAGCAAGAAATACACAGAGTTTGAAATAGTTAGTTACAATAACGAAAGTTTCAATACTCTTACCTACCATTCGGCAGGCAGCACAATATCGCCGCAGGAAATAGAGAACAGCGACAGCTACGGCGGAGCTATTATTTATGCGGAGGAGTTTTACAAAAAATACCGCAATACAGATAAATTCTATATGGAAGAAAGATTAAATAATTCCATTGGCGGATACAGCGCGCAGCTCAAACACGTCAAATCAAAGTGCGCTTATGCGATAAAGTATACTAACAATTTCGGAGTAGTTATCGACGACAACTGGTACGTTTTCACAGCTAAGGACTTCTCACCAAGCACTCTTTACGAGTATGCAAACGACATCGGAATGAAATACTACGCGGTGTACACGAACGCATCGCAAAAGCCGCTTGCTGCCGACAAGGTATGGGAGATTTTGTTTGAGGACGGCGAAAAGAACGCGATCGAATCAGACACAAGCAAGTATGACGACAGCAAAAAGCTCTCCGAGATAAACGTTGATATGAACGTGCTTGGCTGCAAGGACAAGAGCATAAAGGTCAGCGAGGACGGATACCTGTACGCAGATGTTTTCGGCACGCCAAAGGTGTTCAATATCGGCAGGGAAAAGGCACAGAAGCTAGCAGATTATCTGAATGAATAGTCCCTTTTTACTTTGCATTGCAAATATAATAAATCAGAATTTATCGATGCTTTGCACCGATAAGCAATGAATAGTGAAGAGTGAAAAGTGAATAGTGAATAATTGTGGTGTTCGCTTCGCTCACATATCACTATTCACTGTTAGCGTCAAAGATGCTAAATTCTGATTTACCGCAGAAACTCTTTAGTAAAAAGAAAGAATAAATAAGAACAAAAAGACCTCCCGCACGTGAATGCGAGAGGTCTTTGCTGTTTACCGTTCTTTATCAGTCTACCCTTTCAACTTTCAGAAGATTCGTGGTGCCGCTTATGCCAAGCGGCACACCCGCAGTAATAACCACAAGGTCGCCCTTTTTCAGATAGCCCTTGTCAAGCGACACCTGTATAGCGTGCTCGATAAGCTGGTCGGTGTTGTCCTTTTCGTCCATAAGTCCCGATTCGATACCCCAGCTAAGACTAAGCTGATGACAGGTCGTTTCATCGGTCGTAAGTGCGATTATCGGGCAGTTTGGTCTGAACTTTGAAAGAGTTCTTGCTGTGCCGCCGCTTTTGGTAACTGTCAGTATCGCCGCGGCGTTCAGGTCGTGCGCGGTGGTAACGCTTGCGTGCGCGATAGCGTCGGTGATAGTCGGGTCAAGGTCATCGGCGTGCTTTTTGAACCTGCCGATGTAGTCGATAGCGCCCTCGGTAGTTTCTGCGATACGGCTCATCGTCTTTACCGCCTCAACGGGATACTTGCCTGCGGCAGTTTCGCCAGAGAGCATTATCGCCGAGCTGCCGTCATAGATAGCGTTTGCAACGTCGGTTATCTCGGCTCTTGTCGGACGCGCGTTGGAGATCATAGATTCAAGCATCTGCGTTGCGGTGATAACGTTCTTACCCGCGTTGTAAGCCTTTTTGATAAGCTCTTTCTGTATAGCAGGTATCTTCTCGAACGGTATCTCAACGCCCATATCGCCGCGCGCTACCATTATGCCGTCAGCTGCCTGGAGAATTTCGTCGATATTCTCAACGCCCTGTGCGTTCTCTATCTTTGCGATTATCCTTGGGTTGAACCAGCCGAGCGACTGGGTGAATTTGCGCAGGTAGATAACATCTGCACCTGTTCTTACAAACGATGCCGCGATGTAGTCAAACCCCATTTTTGCGCCGAATTCGAGGTCTTTCATATCCGCATCGGAGATGTACGGCATTGACAGGTTTACATCGGGAACATTTATGCCCTTGTGGTCGGATATCTTACCGCCGCGCACTACCTTGCACACGATATCTGTGCTGTTGACGCTCTGTGCGCAAAGCTCTATCGCGCCGTCGTCGATAAGTATAGCCGTTCCAACAGAGATATCTTTCGGAAGATTGCCAAAGGTTATCGAGCAGATAGTTTCATCGCCCTTTACATCGCGCGTAGTCAGCGTGAAGCTGTCGCCGTCATTTATCAC
>CADAEJ010000056.1 GCA_902786965.1 uncultured Ruminococcus sp.
AAAAAGGCGGATTGAATAGCTCTTGTTTAGGGGGCTTTCCGGTCGCCCCCTATAACCCCTTCGGGCACACTCTCTGACATAGTGCACAAATACTGATTTGTATAACACAAAAGCTCCGATGCGCTCGGAGCTTTTTGTCATATATCATCGTTTTGGTTTTCACGGAATGCCTTTAGTGTTTCGTGCAAGGTAAAATCATCATCGTCATAGGTGTCGTCAAAGTCGTAATCCGCGAGCTGCTGCATAACTTCAAGCTGCTGCTTTTGTACCTGCACCTGTTCGCTTTGCAGCATTTCCATTTTGGTAAAATGCTCGTGCAGGTCAAAGAGGTGATACGCCTCGCCGAGTTTGCTTGCCTGGTAAGTGCGCAAAAGCCCGATAAGGTAGTCAAGCGTGTGACTGTCGCGGTAGCCCTCGGCGATAAAACCGATGTCAAAGCCGCGCTGAAAGTCATCAAGCTGTGCGCGTGCAGATGTCAGCTCCTCAAGCTTGCTGCGCAGATCACTCTTGACCTGTTCAGCGCTGCGGGTGAGCTGCTTTTTTTTGATATCCACAGATATGAGCCAGAAAGTCACCGCCGCAAAGATAACTCCGCCCAGCACCATCGGCAGCTTGCTGTCATGCCTTATGCCAATAAAAAGCATTATAAGCAAAAACACCGCGGAAATGATCTGTATGGGCATTCTCAATACAAACCACAGCGGCAGTTCTGTCGGCGTTTGTGAGAGCCTTGTCACCTCGTCTGCGAGGGCAAGCTCGCTTGATCTCAGCGCGTTGTACGTCATCAGGTCTGACTTGTACTTTTCAGTTTTATTTGCAAGCTCGTCAGCCGCGCGCCGCTGCTGCTCGTCAAGCACAGCCGTGCGGTCGTACACGCTGCCGCAGAACGCGCACTTTATCACCTTTTCGTCATTTGTCGGGTCTAAATTTGCGCCGCAGCTTTTGCATATGTATTTAAAAAGCTCTGCCATTGTGTCACCCCATTTTGTCTATAATTCTTTATCTCAAAAAAGCCCGCGTATGCGAGCTTTTCTGCGTTTTAAATATCAAGTGTTTTTGCCCACTTTGCAAGCTCGTTCTCGCTCACGCCTGCGGCAAAGCGCTTGCCCTCAAGCACGGTCGCACCCTTGCCGACCACGCTCTGCATATGCTTACCGCTATCGCCTATGCTGCTGCTGCCCGATGTTGCAAACGGCACGATAGTTTTGCCCTTGAGATCAAACGTATCAAGGAAAGTATCTATCACCGAAGGCTCTCTGTACCACCATACAGGGAAGCCCACGAACACGGTGTCTGCATCTGCGAGGGGCAGTTCCATCGCCTCGATAGCGGGGCGGCAGCTTTCATCATTCATCTCGACCGAGCTGCGCGACAGCTTATCACGCCAGTCAAGGTCAGCCGATGTGTACGGCTTTTGCGGCTTTATTTCGTAAGCCTGTGTACCAAGTGCGTCAGCAAGCTTTTGTGCGACCTTTGCGGTCACGCCGCTTGCGCTGAAAAATACGACCAATGCGTTCATATCAATACCTCCTTAAAACTTTCAGGATCTTCTCGCCCATAGTATAACACAATCCGCGTGATTTTTCAACAGTTTTTTTGTTTATTGGGACAATGATTTTACTTTTTGCGCAAAAAAGGAAGCCTCGCAGGGAAGCTTCCTTTCGCCGATCATTTTATGATTATGCCGACTTTGGCAAATGCCTTTGACACCGTGAGCTTATCGACCTCGAACAGCTTGCTCGATGACACGAGCTTGTCGCCGCAGTACCTGAAAAACTCCACATAGCTGCGCTCAAAGTCCTTGCTCGAATAGACCTTTGCCATAATGTATTTTTCCTTGACCGCGTAGTAGTTGACAGGGGATAGCATAAGCATCGCCGCAGGCTCGCTTTGCATCTTTGCGATGATCTCGTCATAGTGCTCGTCGGCAAAATGTATCTGCCTGCATTTGAGGTCCTTGACCTTTTGCCGCAGCGGGTCCTTGTCCTTTTTCAGAAACGAAAGCATCACATCACCCTATTTCAGCAGCCTTGCAAAAAGCACCTCGCGGCACTCCTCCTCGAGCTTGTCATTGATAGGCTCTGCTTTGTACGGCGAGCCTGTCTTGCGTGTCATAACATAGTTTATTATGTGGTCGCACAGTTTTGGGTTTTTGGAAAGCAGCGGTCCGTGCAGATAAGTCGCCACAACGTTTTTCTCAATGTATCCTTCTGTCTCGCTCGAAAAGCAGTTGCCGTTTCCCGCAAGCACCTTTCCGAAAGGCGAGGTCACGTTCCGCGTCTGTCCGCCGTGGTTCTCAAAGCCGATGACCTTGTACTTTTCGCCGTCAAGCTGCGCCTCAATAACTATGTTGCCTATGCAGCGGTTTCGCTTGTCAGTCGATGCAACAGTGTAGTAGTCAAACAGCGCAAGTCCCGGTATCTTCTCGCCGTTTGAGTCCTTGTAGTACTGCCCCATAAGCTGATAGCCGCCGCATATCATCAAAAAGAATGTGCCGCTTTCGTATGCGCTTTTTATCGCGTCCTTGCATTTGAGCAGGTCGTCTGCAAGTATCTGCTGTTCAAGGTCTGCACCGCCGCCGAGGTAGACGATATCATACTGCGAAAAGTCGCTCGTGTCGTCGCCGATAACGTGCGAGGAAACCTCCAGCTCTATCCCGCGCTTGCCGCAGCGGTACTTGATTATCTCCACATTTCCGCTGTCGCCGTACAGGTCGAGCATATTGGGGTACATATGTAAAAGCTTGATCTTATGCATTTTCCGTACCCTCCTTGTAGCGCTTTATAGCAGCTCTTGTCGGCTGTATCGCCGTGTAGTTCGCAATAGCGAATTTGTCCCCGACCGTAGAGAAAAAGCTCTTCATCGCATCGTCAAGGTCGGGCTTGACAACTATCCTGTCGGGGTCATATCCCGAGCATTTTATCCTTATCGCGATATCGTATGCTCTGCTGCCGCTTGTGACGACTCTGGAAACGTCCTTGAAGATCGAGAAATTTATATCCCATATCCACGAAACATCGTGACCGTCCGCAAGGTTGTCGTTGAGTACGAAAAGCAGCTCCTTTTCGCCCGCGTGCTCGTTCATCACACGCAGAGTCATATTCGCGCCGACAGGGTTTTTTGCGAGGTTTACAAGCAGCTTGCTTGAGCCGACCTCAAACACCTCAAGTCTGCCGTTGTTGACCTCAAAATGCTCAAACGTGTCGTGCAGAACGTCTTTTTTGATGTTGTAAAGCTTTGATGCCGTGTACACCGCACCGAGATTGTAAATGTAGTAGATGCTGTTGTGGCTCGGCTTGTACTTTTCACCGTCGATAACAAATGACGGCTCCTGCAGGTCAACGTCCTCTACCACGACCTCGGGCTTTGCGCTGCCAAAGCCGCACTTGGGGCAGCGGAACCTGCCTATGTGCGAATACTGATAGTATTCATACTCCAGTTTTTCGTTGCAGAACGGGCAGTATTTGCCCTCGCCGACCTCGTAAGGCTCGTCCGTTGCGCCCGCATAGCGCTGCACGCTGAAATAGTGTACGTTCTTATTGTTCGGGTTCGCAAGACCCAGCCGCGCAACATTGGGGTCATCGCCGTTGAGTACAAGATTTCCCTCGTAAGTTTCAAGAAATTTTTTGACCTTCAGTATCAACGTCTCGACCTCACCGTTCCTGTCAAGCTGGTCGCGGAAAAAGTTGAGTACCACCAGCGTTTCCAGCTTCAGCTTTGAAAATATCACCGGAACGTGCGACTCGTCTATCTCAAGCACAAGGTAGTCCGCCTTGACGCGCCCGCGGAAGTCGCACTCACCCAGCAGCAGCGAGGTTATGCCCGTATCAAGATTGTTGCCCTGCTTGTTGGTGATTATCTTTAAGTCCTTGTGGTCACCGCTTGTGAATATGTGGTTGAGATAATTCGTTACCGAGGTTTTGCCGTTAGTGCCCGTGACTGCGATTATAGGGCAGTCCACCTTGAAAGCCTTCAGGCAGTTCTTGTTAAGCGTCCACAAAACAAGTCCCGGCGCGTTGCCCGCGTCCTTGCCGATAAGCTTTAAGCACTTTACCATTATTTTGCCGAAAAATATAGTAAGACCGTTTTTTAATCCCATATCCGTCTTTCCCTTTCGCATTTTGACTTACCAATATATAATAAAACAATCCGGCAAAAAAGTCAAGCCCACCGCCGCCGCGCTCACCCTGTTTTCCCCCGCCGAGAAAAAACACAGCTGCTCGACAAGCATCCCCCGACAGATTCCGATCTGTCATAAACCACAGCCCGTCCGAATACATTTTAATACAAGCTTATTCGGGAGGGAGACTTGCATTATGCTTGAACTGCTTGAAAAGGACATCACAAAGCCGCAGACGATAAACGCGGTGGGGTTAAGCACGCAGGAGGCGCACAGCCGCCTTGCACGCAGCGGAGAGAACCGCCTTGCGCAAAAAAAACGGCGATCTGCCTATAAAATATTTGCAAATCAGTTCCACGATATAATGGTGCTGATACTTATGGCGGCAACGGTCATATCCGTGCTGCTGGGGGAGTACGCCGATGCCGTGCCGATACTGCTGATAGTAGTGATAAATGCGTTCCTGGGATTTTTTCAGGAATACCGCTGCGAGAAAACGCTTGAAAAGCTGGAGGGAATGACAGCCCCCACAGCGCGCTGCTACCGTGACGGAGTGCTTGTGCGCATACCTGCCTCGCAGGTCGTGCAGGGCGATGTTATCGCGCTCGAGGCAGGGGATACCGTCGCCGCAGACGGCTACCTTATGAGTGCAAGAGCGCTTGCCTGTGACGAGTCGCTGCTGACGGGGGAGTCTGCCGCCGCGGCAAAGACCGAGCGCAAAAACGAAACGGATTTTTCGTCGCCCGGCAGTGCGTATATGTGCTACATGGGCACGACCGTCACCAAAGGCACGGGCGTTATGTGCTGCACCTCAACGGGCAGACAAACGCAGATGGGCAAGGTCTCAACAATGCTCGAGGAGATATCCGAGCCGCAGACGCCCTTGCAGAAAAAGCTCGGTGAGCTTGGCAGGGTACTTGCGCTGATATGCCTCGGTGTGTGCCTGCTCGTGTTTGCCGCAGGCGTGCTGCGCGGCGAGAATGTCCTTGATATGATAATGACGGGCATAACCATCGCCATAGCCGCCATTCCCGAGGGCTTGCCCGCAACGGTCACGATAGCCCTTGCACTTGCCGTTCGCCGAATGCTGCGCCGCAATGCGCTTGTCCACAAGCTGCACTCGGTCGAAACTCTCGGCTGCGCGACTGTTATCTGCACCGATAAAACAGGCACGCTCACCCGCAACGAGATGACAGTCACCGACATTGTGACCTTTACCGACAGCGTGAATAGCTATCGCATCGCAGACAGCAAAAACGGTTCGCGCCTTGTCAATGCACGCGCAGAGAGTGTGAGCGCCGCGCAGGATACTGCTTTGCAAAGGCTGCTTGAATGTGCCGCGCTTTGCACAAATGCCTCGCTTGATGCGCCCGTGCAAAGCCGCAGGAAAAGCTCCGCGCCGCGTTTTACCGCACAGGGCGACCCCACCGAAACAGCTCTTGTGGTCGCCGCCGCAAAGTGCGGAGTTTTCGCCGCAGACCTTGGTACAGAGCGTATCGACGAGATACCCTTTGACAGCATATCGCGCAGTATGACCGTCATCTGCAAGGACGCATCGGGGAAGGTGTTCAGCCTTAAAAAAGGCTCCTGCGAGGTCATCGCAGCCGATTGCAGCTTCAGGCTCACCGATTCGGGCGATACCGCGCCGCTGACTGCGGACGAAAGGCTTGACGTGATAAAGCATTGTGATTCTCTCGCCGCACAGGGACTGCGTGTGCTCGCCTTTGAGCGTGCCGATGCCGATAAGCGCGTGTTCCTTGGCTTTGCCGCTATGAAAGACCCGCCGCGCCCCGAGGCAAAGCGCGCGGTTGCCGAGTGCGCAAAGGCAGGTATCCGCACGGTGATGATAACGGGCGACCACAAGCTCACCGCGCAGTCGATAGCCGCCGAAACAGGCATCTACACCAAAGGCTCGCTGTGCATAACAGGCGCGGAGCTTGACAGAATGAGCGATGAAAAGCTTTGCTCGGTCATTGAAAACTGCACCGTCTTTGCGCGCGTCACCCCCGAGCATAAGCTGCGCATCGTCCGCGCCCTGCGCAGCAAGGGGCATATCTGCGCGATGACGGGCGACGGGGTGAACGATGCCCCTGCCGTCAAGGAAGCCGACATCGGCGTTTCAATGGGCATATCGGGTACAGAGGTCACCAAGCAGGCTGCCGAGCTTATATTGCTTGACGATAACTTTGCAACGCTGGTAAATGCCGTTGAAGAGGGCAGGACTATCTATCAGAATATCCGCAAATTCGTGCGCTACCTTATCTCGTGCAACATCGGCGAGGTGCTTACGATGCTCGGGGGGATACTTATGGGACTGCCGATGGTACTGCTGCCCGCGCAGATACTTCTTGTAAATCTCGTTACCGATTCGCTGCCTGCGGTCGCACTCGGTCTTGAGCCGCCCGAAAAGTCGTTTATGTCCCGTCCGCCGCGCAAGGCAAGCGAGAGCTTTTTCAGCGGAGGTCTGCTTTGGCGCATACTTATCAGGGGAGTGCTGATAGGTCTTTGCACGCTTGCAAGCTTTACGCTGCTGCTCTCGCTGACCGATTCTCTCGCCATCGCGCGAACAGGCGCACTTTGCACGCTCGTTGTCAGCCAGCTCGTCCACGTCTTTGAGTGCCGCAGCGAGAACCGCACGCTGCTCACCGCAGGCTGCAAGGGCAACCCGTTCCTGCTGTTCTCCGTTGCGCTGTCAGCGTTCGTTCTCTTCGCAGCGATATACCTGCCGACGCTGCAAGGCGTGTTCGCCGCACGCGCCCTGACACGCACACAGCTGTTCATCTCGCTGGGCTGTTCATTCGCCGTCCCGCTTGCCGCAAGCGTGTTCAGAAAGCGCCGATAAATACGCAAAAAAGGGGAGCTCTTTTACAGAGTTCCCCTTTGAAATTTGTGTGTTTTAATATCACCTGTTGTTCTGTATCTTTGCCAGCAGGCGAAGCACCTTGAGGTACAGGTAGATAACACCCGTTACCAGACCGAAGCTTGCTACCCACTCGTACATCTTCGGCAGACCCTGCTGAACAGTCTGTGCAGCGTTGTCAAAGTCGATAGTGAGTATTGCCGATGCAAGAGCCACGCCGAGAACTGCGAACACGATGCCGATAGGACCGTTGTTTATCTCGATTATGGAGGTTACGAATGAAGAGTTTGGTGCGATGAAATAAACGAGCATAAAGATAAGTGATGCCAGCAGCGAAACGATAAGCGTTGTGTAAACAACTTTTCTGAATCTGTTCGTAACGCGGATAACACCCTTTGAGTAAAGCACGGTAAGCACGCCGATGATAAGCAGCGTAAGCCCCAGTGCCTCAAAAACGATGCCCTTGTACTGCTGCGCGTAACCGTAGGATACAAGCGTCACCATATATCCCATACCGACGCAGTAGATAGTGCCGAACAGTGCTGTCATCCTCGGAGCGAATGCCGTTACCAGACCTGCGATGAGCGTAAGGATCGACGCGCCTACGAGAATATATATCTCCTGCTGATAGAGAAGTCCCGAACCGTCAACTGCAACACCGCTTTTTGCAAAGGACGAGTGCAGTATAAAGAATGCTGCAAGCCCGAGTGCGAACACAAGTACAAAGTAAAGAGTCTTTGCGGCAATGCCGTTGAATGTCGAAGCGCCCTCCTCGCTGTACTCGCCTGCGTGCTTTGAAAGGCTGCGCAGTCTTGGGTTTGCAAATGAATTCATAAATGAATTCTGCCTGTTTGATGTCTGACCGTTGTTATAGCTGAACTGGTTGAACTGCTGCTGATACTGCGGCTGCTGGTACTGATTGTACTGCGGCTGCTGGTACTGGTTATAACCGTTGTTATATCCGTTCTGATTACCGAACATATTCTGGTTGAATTGAGAATTGCCGTTGTTATAACCGTTGTTATACCCGTTGCCATACCCGTTGCCGTTGTTGTTATTATTGGTAAAGTTCATAAGCGTTACCCCTTTCCTTGAATGATACTGATATTATACCAATTTACTTGGTAAAAGTCAAGTGACAAGACATATTATGCCCCGATTTTACAAACCTAAACAAAAACCCACGGCGGTGGACCGTGGATTCTTGCTAAAGGAAGTTTAGAAAAATATGAAGAAAAAAATATGAAGATATCACTTCAATGTCTAAATGATATCTTCATATTGTGATAGTTTTATGATAGTTAAGCGAACATCAGCCGAAATTATGCCTGACCGAGTACCTCGTCATTGGCGAGGCAGTCCTCAAGGTTCAGCTCATACAGGTTGTTGTATGTAGGCTGCTGAACAGGCTCGCCTGCAAGACGATAGAAATGCTCCGAGCCGTACTTAACGATAAAGTCGGTAGTATGGCAGTTCACCTTCAGCTCGTGTATAAGCATCTTGACCTCGGGGCTTGCTGCGCCGCAGGACAGCTCATAGAACTGGAACATATTCTCAAGACCGTTCATAGCCTGCTCGGTAACGCTCTTTGCAGCAACAAGCAGCTTGTTGAAAGCATTCTGAAGTATCTGTGTGCACTTCTTCTTGTTGTCGTTGCCCTCGTTTGTACACTTGTCGATATAAGCGTACAGGTTGTGCAGTATCCAGTGCTGTATCTTCTTGTTTGAAGGCGAGATGTTTCTTGCACGGATAGCCTTTTCAAGGTTCTTGTCCGTGTTCATGATATGCTCGGTAAGTATCTGTCTTGAAGAAAGACCGCTGTTTATCTTGATGATAACGTCCTCGAGCATCGGGTGCATCTGTCTTATCATCTTTTCCATCTGTATGCAGCTTCTCATCGTGTATGTAACGCTGTCTATCATCAGCAGCATAACAGCGAGCTTTTCGTCGCCCTCAGCGGCGTTGTAGTTGTTAACGTCCTCCTGAGTGTACTGACCCTCGAGAATAGCGTCAATGTCGTACTTCTCACGGTAGGTGTTGAAGTAATCATAGTAAGCGGAGAAACCTGCGTGAACGTCGTCCTTTTGCAGATACTGCGCGATAAGAGTGTCATCAACAGCGATGCCGATCTCTTCGTACAGCTGCATCATTTCCGAAAGGTCCTCCCATGCACGCGATGTAACGATCTCCTTCTCGTCCGGGTGAACAAGATAGTAATGCTCAGGGTGCAGCTTCAGATAAGTCATGATGCACGGATGCACGCCTGCATAGTAAGCATACTCCATCCAGATAGGCAGAACAGCTTCGCAGTCAACTCTCTTGAAACGGTCCCAGGTAGCCATATCGAACTCAACTACCGAACGGTTGTACTCGGGCGGGTTACCTGCTGTAACGATTACCCATCCGGGCGGTATCTGGTGCAGACCGAAGATCTTGTACTGCAAAAATTGCAGCATGATCGGTGCAAGTGATGTAGATACGCAGTTGATTTCATCGAGGAACAAAATACCCTCACGGATACCTGTATCTTCCATAGTGTTGTAGATGTTTGCGATGATCTCACTCATCGTGTACTCCGAAACCTGCTCGTCCTTACCGATGTAGTTTCTTGTAACGATGTTTGGCAGACCCATCGCAGACTCTCTTGTCTGGTGTGCCATAGAGTAGGAGATAAGGTTAAGACCCGTCTCCTGAGCGATCTGCTCCATGATAGCAGTTTTACCGATACCCGGAGCGCCCAGCAGGAAGATAGGACGCTGGTGCTCGATGCTTATCTTGTAATCGCCGAACTCGTCTTTGATAAGGTAAGCAGTTATGGCATTCTTGATCTGTTCTTTTGCTTCTTTTATGTTCATAAACATACCCCTTCGTCCATATGCGTGCGCCGCCACTGCATTGCCGCCGGGGGCAGCGCAGAGTGTTACGGTTTACTGCATAAGTTTTAACAAAAATATTATACACTAACAACAAAAATATGTCAACCGCCTTTTTTATCTTTGTATCTATGCACAATGCGCGCATTTGTCTTTTGTGAATTTGACAACAAAACCGCCTTTTGCGATTTGCGCGCTTTTGGGGGATTTTTTTTAGTTACCGGGCACAACAAAAAAACAGCCGATTTACCAGAATGTCAAATTGCACAAAAAAGACCGCAAAATTTCGTCATAATACTATCTTGAAAAATCGCACTTTATAGGAGTTGCTGAAACAGAACGTTTATTTTTTGTATATGATTTTGGCTTGAAATCATTTGTGCAATGTGGTAAAATATTAACACTGGATAGTATAGAGAATTTGTTAAAGTGTTCCAAGGAGGATATAGATTTGAAAAACAAAGCTAATGATGCGCACGATGCATTCGTGCAAAGCCTTAACGCAGGCAGAAGACGGCGTAAGCTGAAAATTCTTGCCCTGTTCATAGTTATCGCGATAGCAATAGCCGCATTTTTTGTGGTAAGGGCGATAATACGGCATAAGCGCGAGGTCGATGCCGCCAAAAGATCAATGGTGCAGATAGATATCCATTCCATGTTCAAGGAGGCAGAGTTCCCGCCCGAGGAGGACTGGGACGGCGACGGTCTTAAAAACAAAGACGAGCTTGACGGCATTGATTTTGAATTCGAGGCAAAGACCGAAACGGTCAAGACCAACGTTCAGAGCGAGGATTCCGACGGCGACGGCATAACAGACGGCGACGAGATAAAGCTGGGACTCAACCCTCTCAACGAGGACACCGACGGTGACGGCATAATCGACGGCTATGAGATAATCGCAGGGCTCAACCCAAAGAGAAAGCGCAGCGACGAGGCCACCGACGATGCCGAGAGAATAATGAAGATAGAGAAAAAGTGCGGCGAGCTCACCCTCACCATGAACGGCAACGCTAACTGCGCCGAGGTCACGGTCGAGGAGATAGGTCTTGTCGGCATCTCAAAGAATACCAGCGTGCTTTCGCGCGTTTACAACATCTATTCGGACAATAAGTTCACAAGCGGAACGGTCAAGTTCGATGTGGATATGGAAAAGGTGCAGAGAATGGGCCTTGACCTTACCGACCTTTCCGTCCTGCGCTTTGATGTCGATAAGAAAAAGTACATCAAGATAGATTCGCGCGTTGATAAGCAGAATAAGACCGTTTCTGCCGATATAAGAATGCTCGGCACCTATGTAATGGGCGTTGAAAAGACAGTCAACCTCAAAGCAACGACAAGAGTGTTCTTCCTTATCGACAATTCAGGCTCGATGTACCCTGAAAAAATGTGCTACGGCTCCACCGAGAACGATGTTGACTTCAAGCGTCTGACCTTCGCACAAAGCCTTATCGGCAGATTTGAGGACGATTATCAGGTCGGCATAAGCAAGTTCACAGGCACATATACCAAAATGACAGGCTTTACGACCGATAAGAAAACGCTTGGCGATATGCTCAGCCGTATCAAGAACGAGAAGGAAACTTTCAACGGCACTCACTCGCAGACCGCGCTTACAAGCTGTATCAACGAGTTCGGCGGCGATTCTGCAAGCACAAAGTATTCAAACATCATCGTTATGCTCACAGACGGCGAGTCCGACGAGCAGGGCGGCGCAAAGGTCGAGGACCTTATCAGGCTTGCAAATGATAAGAATATCCTTATCCTCACAGTCGGCCTCGGGCGCGATGTTGACAGAGAGTGGCTGCAAAAGCTCGCCTCGGGCACAAAGGGCAAGTATTATGCCGCGACCGACGCAAATGCGCTCGATGACGTTTACAAGAGCATCGTTACCTCGCTCAACTACGAGATAGTTACCTACAGCGGCAAGGACGAAATAAAGGGCTATTCGCTGTACAATACAGGCTTTGACCCCAAAAAGAACGGCTTTGCCTTCAAGAATTTCAGAACAGCAACCACCACCAGCGTTGACTTCGGTATGGCTGTTATGGCAAGAGACTGGTATGTCGGAAAACTCAATACCTCCCTCAAAGGACTCAGCCCCGCCGACCAGAGCGAGCAGAAAGTGCTTGCGGAGGGCTATGACATCAAGGGTACCAAGTTCGGCGATATCTACGAACAGCGCCGCGTGCTTCACGAGGTTGATTCTGCCCTGTTCAGCGGCAAGTATTCAGATGTTACCAAGTATCTTGATTTCTCCAGCACAGGTGATGTCCTCTCGGTAGAGGAGAGCAGCAGGCATGATGCCTTTGACAAGGGCTGGAAGATAACCAACGCTCCTATCGAGGGCTCGAACCTCAAGTGGAGCAGCGTTGACCTGCTCTCGCTGGATATCGCAAATTCCTATGATAAGATCGAAAAGGGCTATGATAAGAATTCTGCCGAGTTCGCAAAGGCGCTGTACCGCCTCAATACCTTGCAGTGGGACGACAGCAAGGACGAGTTCAAGCTCACCGATAAGGACAGCTTTGATAAGATAACCAGGCAGTTAAGCCTCGGCGTGCCGATAATCACAACGATAGATGCGTCGCACACCGTCAATGCCATAGGTCTTATCCAGGATTCGCTGTGCCACAGAAAGTTTATCCTTCAGGTCTATGACAATAACTACCCCGATGAAAAGAAGGAGCTTTATATCGAAAAGCGGATGATACTCAGACTTGATATAAATGACGGTATCCCCGAGATAAAAAGCACCGACTTCACCTACTCGGCAAAGTACGAGGGCAAGCAGGTCGGTATAAACTTCTCAAATGTTCAGGAGCATTAGTACCTGTTCACAACAAAACATAATTAAAGAGCTGCTGCATTTTATTGCAACAGCTCTTGCTTTTTGCACAAATCCGAGTTTGCCGTGGTATGCTTGTCGAGCAGCTGGGGGAAACCCTTTTGGAGAAGGGTTGTCCCCCAGACCCCTTTCCTAAACCTTTTATTGCTTTTTCGGCACAAGGTGTC
>CADAEJ010000057.1 GCA_902786965.1 uncultured Ruminococcus sp.
GCCTCCTCGAATACCTCAAGAGCAGGTCTGCCTGTCTTCTCCTCTACGATCTGGAATGCACCGTAAACGATCTTCTGGGCAACACCCTTTTTACCATCGAGCATGATGTTGTTAACAAGACGTGTTACAAGCTTTGAATTGTATACCGGATCCAGAAGCACGTCTCTTTTTGTAACTCTACCTCTTCTTGGCACTTTGATTCCCTCCTTCACAAATAAATGAATTCACAGGTACTCGCTCCGCAGACATACCTATTATAATAGTATTCTGCAGCCCCGTCAGCCCAATGTAGAGTCATCTATATAAATCACTCCACACTAACTGTGGTCTTCGCATTTTTGCGACAATGAGTATTTACCTTAATGTTTGAAGCTTTTCAGTATTGTATTTTACTTGGCTGCTCCTGCCTTCGGTCTCTTTGCACCGTACTTGGATCTTGCCTGCATTCTCTTTGCTACGCCCTGTGTATCGAGTGTACCACGAATGATGTGATATCTTACACCAGGCAGGTCCTTTACACGTCCGCCTCTGATAAGAACAACGCTGTGCTCCTGCAGATTATGGCCGATACCCGGGATATAAGCTGTTACTTCGTTTCCGTTTGTCAGCTTAACTCTGGCAACCTTACGCATAGCTGAGTTAGGCTTCTTAGGTGTAGCTGTTCTTACAACTGTGCAAACTCCGCGCTTCTGCGGGCATGACTGGTTGATAACTACCTTCTTCTTGGAGTTGAATCCCTTCTGAAGTGCAGGTGCTGTGGACTTGTCCACGAGAACGTCTCTTCCTTTTCTTACTAACTGGTTAAAGGTTGGCATAATTTCTCTCCTTTCGTAAATTTATGCTCTGCCAAACGGGCGCACTTCGCCTACGTCGGCATGCTAGAATATTATACACTTTTTCTTTTTCATTGTCAAGGACTTTTTTGCCCCACCTGCGATAAATCGGCTGTTTTACGCATTACGCCGCACTATTTGCGCCCTTGTTTATGCACATTAACTAACAAAAACGGCAGGGTGTGTTCCCCTGCCGCTTTATTTATATCAGAAATTTGCTGTGCCCTCGCCTGCGGGAGCGTCTTTATGTGCGCTCTCGGGCTTAACGTTCTGCACGATCTGGGTATTGTTATAGATATCCATACCAGTACCTGCGGGGATAAGCTTACCGATGATAACGTTCTCCTTGAGTCCCATGAGCTTATCGGTCTTACCGCGGATAGCCGCATCTGTAAGAGCCTTTGTAGTCTCCTGGAAGGACGCTGCGGAGAGGAAGGAATCGGAGTAGCTTGATGCCTTGGTGATACCCTGGAGAACGGGAAGGGTGGTGATGAGCTTTGCACTCTCGTCGCCCGCGTCGATCTTCTGCTGTATCTCGGCATTCATTCTTGCGACCTCGCCTCTTTCTACAAGAGTGCCAGGCAACAGGTAGCTTGAGCCAGGATCGTCGATCTTGACCTTTCTCATCATCTGGCGTACGATGACCTCGATATGCTTATCGTTGATATCAACACCCTGGAGGCGATAAACCTTCTGAACCTCTGTGATGATGTAGTTCTGGACTGCCTTTGCGCCGTTGACTGCGAGTATATCCGCAGGGTTGATGGAGCCCTCTGTGAGAGAGTCACCTGCGTTCACGATGTCGCCGTCATGCACCTTTATCTTGTAGCCGTAAGGGATAGCATATGTTTCCTCGTCGGGATTCTCCAGATCCTCGCTTGTAACGGTGATATGCTTTTGCTTTTTCATTTCCTCAATTCTTACGATACCTGCGAGCCTTGTGATGATTGCCGCGCCCTTTGGTTTACGGCTCTCGAACAGCTCCTCGACTCTCGGAAGACCCTGTGTGATATCTTCCGCAGAAGCGATACCGCCCGTATGGAAGGTACGCATCGTAAGCTGTGTACCAGGCTCACCGATAGACTGTGCGGAGATTACGCCGACAGCCTCGCCGACCTGAACGACGTTGCCTGTTGCCAGGTTTGCGCCGTAGCACTTAGCGCACACGCCGTGTTCAGCGCAGCACTGGAGCACCGATCTGATCTGGATAGAGTGCTTGCCCTCTTTTTCGAGTGCAGCGACTATCTTAGCGGCATCGTGTTCATTTATGAGCTTGGACTTGGAGCAGATCATTTCGCCCGTCTGCGAATCCTTGAAGTCTTCAACGAGGTATCTGCCGACGAGTCTTTCTGTAAGCGGCTCGATCATCTCGTTGCCGTTCTTGATATCGAATATCTCGATACCAACTGTGCTGCCGCAGTCCTCCTCGTGAATGATAACGTCCTGTGAAACGTCAACAAGACGTCTGGTGAGGTAACCCGAGTCAGCTGTACGCAGGGCGGTATCGGCAAGACCTTTACGCGCACCACGCGATGAGATGAAGTATTCCAGAATGTTAAGACCCTCACGGTAGTTAGCTCTGATAGGCATTTCGATGGTGGAACCTGATGTATTTGCGATAAGTCCGCGCATACCTGCGAGCTGTCTGATCTGGTTGATAGAACCACGGGCACCCGAATCAGCCATCATATTGATAGGGTTGTACGGGTCGAGGTTTGCCTGAAGTGCGGCAGTTACCTCGTCGGTAGCCTTATTCCAGATATTGATGAACTGCTTGGATTTTTCTTCTCTGGAGATATAACCTCTCTTATACTGCTTATCTATCTCGTCGACCTGTGCATCTGCTTTTGCGAGGATATCCTTCTTTGCAGGCGGGATCTCCGCATCGCAGACTGCGACGGTGATAGCGGCTCTGGTAGAGAACTTATAGCCAAGAGCCTTTATTTTATCGAGCACCTCTGATGTAGCGGTGGTGCCGTGCTTATGGATACACTTATCGATAAGATCCTTGAGCTGCTTTTTCTTTACGAGGAAGTCGATCTCAAGGTCGAACTGTCTGTCGGAGCTTGTTCTGTCGACATAGCCAAGATCCTGCGGGATGACCTCGTTGAAGATAAGTCTGCCCACGGTAGCGTCGATGATCTTTGATACCTGCTTATCGCCTATCTGCTTTGAGATCCTTACCTTTATCTTTGACTGAAGCGAAACTACCTTCTGGTCATAAGCCATAAGAGCCTCGTTTACATCTCTGAATATCTTGCCCTCGCCAGGCTCGCCGTCCTTTGCGAGCGTGAGGTAATAGGAACCAAGCAGCATATCCTGTGAAGGAACGGCAACAGGGCTTCCGTCTGACGGCTTGAGCAGGTTATTTGCAGCGAGCATAAGGAATCTCGCCTCTGCCTGCGCCTCTACGGAGATAGGCAGGTGAACAGCCATCTGGTCGCCGTCGAAGTCGGCATTGAAGGCGGTACATACCAGTGGGTGCAGCTTGATAGCTCTGCCCTCTACAAGTACAGGTTCAAACGCCTGGATACCGAGTCTGTGCAGTGTCGGCGCACGGTTGAGCATTACGGGGTGTCCCTTGATGACGTTTTCAAGTGCGTCCCAGACCTCGGGCTTTGCTCTTTCGACCATTTTTCTTGCGCTCTTGATATTGATAGTCGGGTTTGTATCGACCAGTCTTTTCATAACGAATGGCTTGAAAAGCTCAAGTGCCATTTCCTTTGGCAGACCGCACTGATACATTTTAAGCTCAGGGCCTACGACGATAACCGAACGTCCGGAATAGTCAACACGCTTACCGAGCAGGTTCTGACGGAAACGTCCCTGCTTACCTTTGAGCATATCGGAAAGCGACTTGAAGGCTCTGTTGTTAGGACCTGTAACAGGTCTGCCGTGTCTGCCGTTGTCGATAAGTGCGTCAACAGCCTCCTGGAGCATTCTCTTTTCGTTTCTTACGATGATGTCGGGAGCTTCGAGCTCGAGCATTCTTTTAAGTCTGTTATTTCTGTTGATAACACGTCTGTAAAGGTCGTTGAGGTCGCTCGTAGCGTATCTGCCGCCGTCGAGCATTACCATAGGACGCAGATCGGGCGGGATAACCGGGACAACGTCAAGTATCATCCACTCGGGGCGGTTGCCCGACATTCTGAACGCCTCTACTATTTCGAGCCTTTTGAGCAGCTTTATTCTCTTCTGACCTGAAGAGAGGTCTTTAAGCTCCTCCTTCAGCTCTTCTGCAAGCTTGTCAAGGTCGATCTCGCACAGAAGCTCCTTGATAGCCTCTGCGCCCATACCTGCCTTGAACTGATCCTCGTCATACTTTTCAAGCATCTCCTTATAGTCCTTTTCGGTAAGGAGCTGACCCTTGATAAGCTCTGTATCGCCCGGGTCGATAACGATATACTTGGTGAAGTAAAGCACCTCTTCAAGTCTTTTCTGCGAGATCTCCAGCATCTGACCTATTCTTGAAGGTGTGCCCTTGAAGTACCAGATGTGAGATACAGGTGCAGCAAGCTCGATATGACCCATTCTTTCACGTCTTACCTTAGCTCTTGTCACCTCAACGCCGCAGCGCTCGCAGACCTTGCCCTTGAAGCGGATCTTCTTATACTTTCCGCAGTGACATTCCCAGTCCTTTGTTGGTCCGAATATCTTTTCGCAGAAAAGTCCGTCCTTTTCAGGCTTTTGTGTACGGTAGTTTATTGTTTCGGGTCTTTCTACTACACCGTATGACCACTCGCGTATCCTGTCGGGTGAAGCAAGACCTATCTTTATTGATTCAAATACATTAAAATCCAACAGCTGTACCCTCTTCCTGTTTAATTTGGTTCAATTGCGTTCAAAACACTGTGATGCACAAATTATTCCTCGTCATCAAAGCCGTCGTCGTCGAAATCGTCATCGTCGAAATCGTCGTCGCCAAGCTCGGAGAGTCCGTCCTCGTCCTCGGCTGCAAAGCCATCTGCGAAGTCGTCATCGTCTGTGGAATAATCTATCTCGTCATCTATCTCAGGTGTTGGGATAAGGTCATCATCGTCCTCAAACTTCTGCTTGAGGTCGATCTCCTCGTTATTGATATTGAGCACCTTAATGTCAAGGCAGAGCGACTGAAGCTCCTTGATAAGAACCTTGAATGCCTCGGGAACGCCCGGCTTAGGAACGTTCTGTCCCTTTACGATAGCCTCGTAGGTCTTGACACGTCCGTTAAGGTCATCGGACTTGACGGTGAGTATTTCCTGGAGGGTATAAGCTGCGCCGTAAGCCTCCAGAGCCCATACTTCCATCTCACCGAAACGCTGGCCGCCGAACTGTGCTTTACCGCCGAGCGGCTGCTGTGTTACCAGTGAATAAGGTCCTACTGAACGTGCGTGTATCTTATCATCAACAAGGTGGTGCAGCTTGAGGTAGTACATATAGCCGACTGTTACCTTGTTATCGAACTTTTCGCCTGTTCTTCCGTCATAGACGGTGAACTTGCCGTCCTGAGCCATGCTCAGTGCGTTGGTATTGATGAGATCCTCCATTTTATGAACGGTGAACTCGTCATCTTTATGCTCGAGGTAATTCTGCTGTGCCATTTTAAAGCACTCGCGGATATCAGCCTCGTGCGCGCCGTCGAATACAGGGGTCATTATCTTCCAGCCCAGTGCCTTTGCAGCCATACCGAGATGCACCTCAAGCACCTGACCGATGTTCATACGCGAAGGTACGCCCAGCGGGTTAAGGCAGATATCAAGCGGAGTACCGTCCTCGAGGAAAGGCATATCCTCCTGCGGAAGTATTCTTGAAACGACACCCTTGTTACCGTGGCGGCCTGCCATCTTGTCGCCGACGGAGATCTTTCTCTTCTGTGCGATGTAGCATCTTACGAGCTTGTTTACTCCGGGTGAGAGCTCATCGCAGTTCTCTCTTGTGAACACCTTTACGTCGATGATGATACCTGCCTCGCCGTGAGGTACTTTAAGGGAGTTATCCCTTACCTCTCTTGCCTTTTCGCCGAAGATTGCGCGAAGCAGTCTTTCCTCTGCGGTAAGCTCTGTTTCTCCCTTTGGAGTTACCTTACCTACGAGGATATCGCCCGAATGTACCTCTGCACCGATGCAGATGATACCGTTCTCGTCAAGGTCTTTAAGAGCGTCCTCGCCGACATTGGGGATATCTCTTGTTATCTCCTCGGGTCCGAGCTTGGTCTCTCTTGCCTCTGTTTCGAGGTCTTCGATGTGGATAGATGTATACTTATCCTGTTTTACAAGGTTCTCGTTGAGCAGTACGGCGTCCTCGTAGTTATAGCCTTCCCAGGTCATGAAGCCGATAAGCGCGTTCTTACCGAGTGAAAGCTCGCCGTTTGAGGTCGCAGGGCCGTCGCCTATTACCTGTCCCTTGGTGATCTTCTCGCCCTTATCGACTATCGGGCGCTGGTTTGTGCAGGTACCTGCGTTTGATCTTTTGAACTTGGTCATCTCGTAGGTGTGCATAACGCCATTTTCCTCGCGGACAACTATCTTGTCTGCGTCAACGCTTTCGACTACGCCGTCGGCGCTTGCAACGACTGCAACGCCCGAGTCAACGCAAGCCTTATACTCCATACCCGTACCAACGATAGGGTTCTCGGTCTTAATAAGCGGAACAGCCTGACGCTGCATGTTAGAGCCCATCAGCGCACGGTTCGCGTCATCGTTCTCAAGGAACGGGATACAAGCAGTCGCGACAGAAACGACCATTTTAGGAGAAACGTCCATAAAGTCGATCTTTTCTCTTTCGATCTCAAGGATCTGATCTCTGTATCTGCCGTTTACCTTTGCTCGTGCAAACTTATGATCCTCTGTAAGAGGCTCGTTTGCCTGTGCTACCATATAGTTATCCTCGACATCGGCGGTCATATAAACTACCTCGTCGGTAACTACGCCTGTTGCCTTATCGACACGTCTGTAAGGAGCCTCGATAAAGCCGTACTCGTTTATTCTTGCAAAGGATGCAAGGTAGGAGATAAGTCCGATGTTAGGACCTTCAGGTGTTTCGATAGGGCACATTCTGCCGTAGTGTGTATAGTGAACGTCACGGACCTCAAATCCTGCTCTGTCTCTTGAAAGACCGCCCGGACCGAGTGCGGAAAGACGTCTTTTATGTGTCAGCTCTGCGAGAGGGTTGTTCTGATCCATGAACTGCGACAGCGGTGATGAACCGAAGAACTCTCTGATAGCTGCTGTGATCGGCTTGATGTTGATAAGTGATGCAGGTGTGATAGCCTCTGCGCCGTCCTGCGGCTGGGTGTTCATTCTCTCGTGAACGACTCTTTCCATTCTGGTAAAGCCGATCCTGAACTGGTTCTGCAAAAGCTCGCCTACGCATCTTATTCTTCTGTTGCCAAGGTGGTCGATATCGTCAACTGTGCCTACGCCGTCACAAAGGTTGAGGAAGTAGGAAACTGTTGCGACTATATCGTCTACCGTGATGTGCTTTGGAACAAGCTCATCGGCATTTGACTTGATAGCCTCCATAAGCTCGTCATCGGACTCGCACTCGTCAAGGATCTGTGCAAGCACGGGGAAGGAAACCTTCTCGTTTATGCCGAGCTTGGTGCAGTCAAAGCTTACGAAATCCTTGATATCGACCATATTGCTGCCGACGATCTTGACCTCGTGCTCCTCAAGTCTGGTCTCGGTCTCGCCCGATGCATTCGTAACGAACTCCTTGACCTCTACCTTTATATATACCTCGCGGACACCTGCGACCTCGATCTTTGTAGCCTGGTCAAAGTCGATAAGCTCGCCTGCTTCTGCAAGCACCTCGCCTGTGAGAGGGTCAACGGCAGGCTGTGAAAGTCTGTGTCCTGCAAGTCTGGACGCGATGCCCAGCTTTTTGTTGTACTTATAACGACCGAATCTTGAAAGGTCATATCTCTTTGCATCAAAGAACAGATTGTTGAGGTGGTTCTCTGCGGACTCTACCGTAGGAGGCTCGCCCGGACGGAGCTTTTTGTAGACCTCGAGAAGAGCTTCTTCTCTGTTTGCGGTCTGATCCTTCTGCATTATCGTCTGTGTGATACGCTCGTCCTTGCCGTAGGTCTGCTCGATCTCCTCGTTTGTTCCTGTTTCGCCGATAGCACGCAGGAAGGTGGTGAGGGGTATCTTTCTGTTCTTATCTATTCTGACATAGACAACGTCGTTGGAGTCCATTTCGTACTCAAGCCACGCACCGCGGTTAGGGATAACTGTGGTCTTGAAAAGATCCTTACCTGTCTTGTCCTTGTCAAATGCGTAGTAAACGCCCGGTGAACGCACCAGCTGTGATACGATAACTCTCTCCGCGCCGTTGATAACGAAGGTTCCGCTGTCGGTCATCTTTGGGAAATCTCCCATAAAGACCTCGGACTCCTTTATCTCGCCGGTCTCGGTATTGTTGAGTCTTGCCGTTACGCGCAGCGGTACTGCGTACGTAGCGTCCCTTGCCTTACACTCTGCAATAGAATATTTAGGCTCGTCATCAAAGCGGTATCCAACAAAGTTAAGCTCTAAATTGCCGTTGTAGTCGGTAATCGTAGATGCCTCGCTGAAAACCTCTTTAAGACCCTCCTCAACAAACCATTGATAAGAGTTCTTCTGTACCTCGATAAGATTGGGCATATCCAAGACTTCGTTGATCTTGGCAAAGCTCTTTCTCGTATTCTTACCGAGCTTCACGTCCTTGACATTCACCATAGGCTTGATCACTCCTTAATTTATTTGCAGTTAAATGTCTGCGGATTGATTTGGCTTTGTGAACTTTGTGTGAACACGTGTTTAAAATTCATCAATGCCGTTTTTATTTCAGAGTTTTGACGCTGTTTTTTCACCGAAAAAGCAAAAGAAAAGGTGCAAAACTCCATTATGATACAGTATACAATTATATTATACTGCAAACAAGATGTCAAGAGTTATGCACCCGAAAATTATTCATTTAGGGCAAAATCAGCGTTTTGCACATTTTTGGAGAAAAATCAGAGCGAAAATTCTATTATTACCATTCATACGATATTCCGTAACTTTTTTATTAACCCAATGTGAAATATGGGAAATGCTGTCAGGATAGATACTATCCCGTCTGCTGTTGACAAGAATTATACATTCACCCCGTCGGTGTGGCGGAAAGACCGACAGACAGACGCTTTGCGCGCTTTTTCAGTCTGTCTTTTCATCTTCATTTCCATTTGCCTTTTCATTTCCATTTTCATTTTCATTAGGTTGTTTTAATTGTTATCATTTGTGTACAGCACCTCGCGCAAGGTTTTTCCGCCGATGCTGTCCTCGCGGTACTCCCCTGTGCAGACAAAGCCGTTTCGCTCGTAAAACCGCCTTGCACGGCTGTTTTCCTCCAGCACCCAGAGAATGACGCGCTCAAATCCCAGCTCTTCAAGCTCGCTGACGCAGCGGTCAAAAAGTGCGCCGCCAAAGCCCTTTCCCATGAACCCGGGAAGAAAGTATATCGAAACGATCTCGCCGCAGTCCTTGTGCTTTTCCCAGCGTGACGGGCAGATGCTCGCCGTACCGATGAGCTTTCCGTCAAGCTCGGCAGCAAAATGCGTTCTGCCGGGCGTATCAAGGCTTTTCACCCATTTGCCGCTCGGTATGCTGTCAAGATACGCCTGGGGAATGATCCCCTTGTAGGCGTTTTTCCAGCTTTGCTCATAGATATTGCTTATTTGCAGAGGGTCGTCTTTTTCTGTGAGCTGTCTTATTATAATGTCCATATCACGATTTCCAGTACTTTCTGTCAAGGCTTCGGTACTGCACCGCCTGCGCGATATGCGGCTTGTCGATAACATCTGCGCCGTCCATATCGGCGGCTGTACGCGCGACCTTGAGTATCTTTTCATACGCTCTTGCGGAGAGCCCAAGCTTATCGAACATATTGCCGAGCATCTTCTCGGCGCTGTCGGTCATCGGGCAGACCTCGTGCAGAAGCTCGGGAGTTATGCGCGCGTTGCAGGTGATGCCCGTTCCCGCAAAGCGCTTGTTCTGGATATCCCTTGCTGCCTGGACGCGCTGCCTGATGCTTGCCGAGGACTCCTCCTTTTCGCCCGAGGACAAGTCGGCAAACTCGACAGGTGCGACATCAAGGTGTATATCAAAGCGGTCGAGCATAGGTCCCGAAATTTTGTTGAGATAATGCTCGACCTGATGCTGCGAGCAGATGCACTTTTTGGTGGGGTGACCGTAATATCCGCAGGGGCAGGGGTTCATAGCGCCTATCAGCATGAACGAGCAGGGGTAGGTGATGCTCCCCGAAACGCGCGAAATGGTGACCTTCATATCCTCAAGCGGCTGGCGAAGAACCTCGAGCGAGGGGCGCGGGAACTCGGCAAGCTCGTCAAGAAAGAGCAGACCGTTATGGGCAAGGGAAATTTCGCCCGGGCGCGGTGTGGTGCCACCGCCTGCAAGTCCTGCCGAGGAAACGGTATGGTGCGGCGAACGGAAAGGGCGGGTGGTTATAAGCGGGTGGCTTGCATCGAGCAGACCTGCGACGGAGTGTATGCCCGTCGTTTCGATAGCCTCCTCAAAGGTCATTTCGGGGAGTATTGACGGCATACGCTTGGCAAGCATTGATTTGCCCGAGCCCGGCGCGCCTATCATCAGCACGTTATGACCGCCTGCGGCTGCGACCTCAAGCGCCTTTTTCGCGGCGCTCTGACCCTTGACATCTGCAAAGTCGAGGGTGCTTATGTAGTCGGCTTTTGAGGGGGTGAACTCGGGCGCAGGCTGCATTTCCTCCCTGCCCGAAAGGTGAGCAACAAGCTGGCTGAGCGACTGCACGCCGTAGACCTTTATGCCACGCACCGCCGAGGCTTCGAGCCGATTCTCGGCAGGGACGTATATCTCCTGCATACTTTTTTGAGCAAGTATGGTCATCGGCAGAACGCCGTTTATCCTGCGTATCTCGCCGTTCAGAGAAAGCTCGCCGACAAAGGCAGCTTTTTCGATGCGCGCGGTATCTATCTGCCCCGATACGCAAAGCAGTGCGACGGCTATCGCAAGGTCGTGCACCGAGCCTGATTTTTTCACATCTGCAGGGGCAAGATTGACAAGCACCTTGCTGCGCGGAAAATCAAGCTTTTGTGTGCGAAGCGCGGAACGTATCCTCTCGCGGCTCTCGCGCACGGCTGCATCTGCAAGACCGACCAGGTCAAACGCAGGCAGTCCTGCGCTCGCCTCTATCTCAACGTACACGGGGAACGCATTGAGCCCCGTCAGTCCGACACTGTTGACTTTTGCAAACATCGTTTCTCACCCTCGATCAGAAATTTCGCTCACTGCTGCCCCTGCATCACCGACTCAAAAAAGTCAAGGACATCTGCAAAGACCTCCTGCTTATTGGTCTCGTTGGTAAGCTCGTGGCGTGCGCCCTTATATATCTTCATCTCGATATTGCACTGCTGCATATTGAGCTTGTTGAACACCTTCAGCACGCCCTTGCCGTACTCGCCCACGGGGTCGTCCGAGCCTGCGATTAGGTAGGTCGGCAGGTGCTTGGGATAGGCGCTGTACCACTTATCGTTGGAAACATACCAAAGCAGCTTTGCAAGATTCTCAAAGCCGTTGATGGTGAAGGTAAAGCCGCAGCGCTTATCGGCACAGTATTTTGCAACGACCGACGGATCCCTTGAAAGCCAGTCGAAATCGGAATTTCTCTGCGCGATCTTTTTATTGTAGCTGCCAAAGGCGAGCTTATCAAACAGCTTTCCCTTTGCTCTGTAGCCGCGGATGCGCCCTGCGATGTCAAGCATTGTCAGCAGAGCCTCGGTGCCGCCCTGTCCGCCGCTTGTACCGCTGAAAACCGCGCCGTCTATCAACTTGCCGCACTTGATGACATACGCTCTTGCAAGAAAGCTGCCCATGCTGTGACCGAACACGAAATACGGCACCTCGGGGTAATTGCGCTTCATCATTTTTGTGAGCCTGCACATATCCCTGATGACGTTCTGCCAGCCGCCGCGCTCGGAGAAATAGCCGTAGTCGCTGTCTGTGCTGACGCTTCTGCCGTGGCCGAGGTGATCCTCGCCGCAGACTGCAAAGCCGTTATCCGCAAGGAAGTCCGCAAAGGCATTGTAACGCTCAAAATACTCCGCCATGCCGTGTACTATCTGCACCACGCCGCGAACGCTTCCCTTTGGGAAAACTACATAATACGCGATATCGTGAGCTTTGTCGGACGAACGGAAACTGCCCCTGAAATGTGTACTCATATACTGCACCTCCATAGTTTTTTGTTAGTCAGATAAATCAGTATTTATCGATGCTTTGCACCGATAAGCAATGAATAGTGAAGAGTGAAAAGTGAATAGTGAATAATTGTGGTGTTCGCTTCGCTCACATATTTTTTAATACCAACACTTATTACAACAAGTATACCACGGCTTGCGGGTTTTATCAAGGCTTTTGCGCACAAATTCAAAGGTTTTACAAATCAACAAAAAGTTGTGTTGTTTTTTTGTAAACTTATTTGCAGGTACTTGAAAAATCACGCGGTTGTTGGTATAATGGTTGTGTATAGAGATTATCAAAAAACTTATTGAAATAAGAGGTGTTTGACAATGACTGAAATGGAACTCTACAAGCTGTGGTGCCAAAATGCGACCGAGGACGAGGATCTTGTAAAAGAGCTTAAAGAGATAGCGGGCGATGCAGAGGCTATCAAGGACAGGTTCTACCGCGATCTTGAATTCGGCACGGGCGGTCTGCGCGGTGTTATCGGCGCGGGCGCATACAGGCTCAACATATACACTATAAGGCGTGCAACGCAAGGTCTTGCTGACTATGTCAACGATGCTTACAAGGACGCTGCGGTAGCTATCTCGTTTGATTCGAGAATAAAGTCGGACGTATTTGCCAAGGAGGCTGCGGCTGTGCTTGCAGCTAACGGCATAAAGGTCTACATATACAGCGAGCTTATGCCGACACCTTGTCTTTCGTGGGCGGTAAGGGCTTGCAAGGCGCAGGCGGGCATTATGATAACCGCATCGCACAACCCTGCAAAGTACAACGGCTACAAGGTATACGGCGAGGACGGCTGCCAGATGACGATTGATGCGGCAAACGCTGTTACCGCTAAGATAGAGGCTGTGGATATGTTCGGCGGCGCAAAGGTGATGAGCTTTGACGAGGGCGTAAAAAGCGACATGATAAGCTATATCGGACAGGACATCATCGAGGAATACTACAAAAAGGTGCTTGAACAGGGCATACATACCGACCTTGTTGCGCAAAGCGGTCTGAAGGTGGTTTACACACCGCTGAACGGCACGGGCAACAAGCCTGTCAGAGAGATACTGAAGCGCATCGGCGTTAAGGAGGTCACGGTCGTTCCCGAGCAGGAGAACCCTGACGGAAACTTCCCTACCTGCCCGTTCCCCAACCCCGAGATAAAAGAGGCTCTTGCAAAGGGTCTTGAGCTGTGCGCAAGCGTAAAGCCCGACCTTCTGCTTGCTACCGACCCCGACTGCGACAGAGTGGGCATTGCTGTTCCTGATGAAAACGGCGATTTCGTACTGTTCTCAGGCAACGAGGTGGGCGCTATGCTGCTCAAATATGTCTGCCAGGAAAGAACGGCGCTCGGCACTATGCCAAAGAACCCTGTGGCTGTCAAGACTATCGTTTCAACAGACATCTGCAAGAAGATCGCGGCGCAGTACAATGTTGAGCTGCGCGAGGTACTCACGGGCTTCAAGTTCATCGGTGAGCAGATAGGCTTCCTTGAGAAAAAGGGCGAGCAGGACAGATATATATTCGGCTTTGAGGAAAGCTACGGCTACCTTGCAGGCTCGTATGTAAGGGACAAGGACGCTGTTGTGGCATCTATGCTTATTTGCGAGATGGCTGCATTCTACCGCACAAAGGGCATAACGCTGCTCAAGGCCAGAGAGGATCTGTACGCGCAGTACGGCAACTATCTGCACTCACAGAAGTCCTTCCAGTGCGAAGGCGCAAGCGGTATGGAGAGAATGAAGGAGATAATGACTGACCTGCGCACCAATGTCCCGACAGAGATAGGCGGTCTTAAAGTCCTTGTTTTCGGCGACTATATGGCTTCGCAGGAGACAGAGCTTGCCACGGGCAAAAAGACCGAGATAAAGCTGCCGAAGTCAGATGTACTTGCATTCAGGCTGGAGCAGGGCGCATCGGTCATACTGCGTCCGTCAGGCACGGAGCCCAAGATCAAGGCGTACTACACGACTATCGGTGAGAAGCGCGAGGACGCTGAAAAGCTTGAAGAAAAGATCGCAGAGGATTTCAAGGCAAAGATAGGTTTTTGAAACTGACATAAAAAATCAGAGGTAAGAGAACGGCTCTCTTACCTCTTTTTATTTTCACTATACCAAGCCGCTGTAATTGGGTGTGCCGTCGTCGTTTATGGCTTTGTATACCTTCAAAGCGTTCTTCATCGTGGCACAGCCGTCATTTTTGCATTTGGTCTTATCCTTATACATTTCGGATATTTTGACACACTCATTTTTCAAGTCATAGCTGCCGTTTACAAGGGAATACTCCGTCTTTACATAACAGTAATCACCCGCTTCACTTGCCAGCGAAAGCTCCACCAATTCGAGTTTATTGTGATCGGAATAGCCAAAATACAATTCGTGCGCCATATATATTTCAGACCTTGCAATAGCTTTTGGAGAGCCGTTATTGTAACTGAAAACATTAACAGTACCGCCTGAACTATTCTTTGACGGATAATACAGAAACAACTCCTTGATACCGTCGTTGTTCATATCAAAAAGAAGATAATGGGTATCCAGCGGTTTCGTGTCATATTTGCTTTCATAGATGATAAGGCACTCTTTGTATGCCGAGTAATCGTACTTCGGAGCAGCTTTGGTCGTTGCTTTAGTTGTCGCCTTTGTTGTGGCTTTTGTGGTAGTCGTTGTAGTTGTTGTAGTGGTATCCTCGCGCCAATACCCAGCGTCGGGATCTGACGCGGGGTCTTCAGGCACGTCATCAACAGGACTCACAGTCTCAATGCTGCTTGCCGTAATGCTTTCGGTTTTTGATATTTCGGTCTTGCTGGTTTCGGTCTTGCTGCTGTCTGCCGCGCTTGAGCTTTCACTGCAGGCTGTCAGGCAGGAAAATGCCATTAACATTGATACTGCAATTGCCATAAGTCTTTTTTTCATAGTATACCTCCTGTTTTTTTGATAGTTTTCACGCGGGGAAATAGAATCTGCCAGACATATGATAGTCGGACATCACTGCGGCAAGCAGGCAGCACTCCTTCATCGTTGCGGTGCTGTCAGGCAAGAGTCTGAAGCAGCGCACGCGAGGCGGTGTATCTGTCAGCATCGGTGTAGCAGCCCATAACAGCGCAGATGTAAGTCTTGCCGTTCTTTTTAACGGCGGATATAAGGCAGCAGCCTGCGTTGGGGGTCGTACCCGTTTTTGCGCCTATCGTACCGGGCAGATAGAACATACTTGACGGGTCAAGCAAAAGATTGGTGTTTTTCCAAAGTGCATATTCGCCAGAAAGCAGCTGAACGGTAATGCTTTGTGTCGCCATAACCTTTGCAAGTGCGGGCTGCGAAAGCGCGTACTTTGTGAGCTTGAGCATATCCGAGAGGGTCGAATAATGGTTTGCATCGTCCCAGCCCTCGGGGTTTGCAAAGCGGCTCGAGGTCATTCCCAGCTGATGTGCAAAGGTGTTCATCATAGAGGTAAACGTGCTTACCGCCTGTGCATCGGTGACAGAATTTGCGGGGTCTGCCTTGCGCGCGGTATTGACTGCGACAACATACGCCGCATCATTTCCCGACGGGAGCAAAAGTGCGTACAAAAGCTGCTGTAGAGTCAGTCTCTGCCCCGGCATCAAGCCTGCGACGGTAGAATCGGGCTTGGTCATATAGACCTCGGTGCCGACGGTTATCACGGTATCGGGCGAGAGATATTTGAGCGCGAGCGATGCGGTGAGCATTTTGGTGGTGCTTGCTATGGAAATGCGCTTATCAAGGCTGTTTGCAAGCAGCACCCTGTCCTCCTCCACGCAGTAGAGCGCGTGCGCTGATGTGTGCGCGATAGCAGGCAAGGGCGCGGCGGTCGTGGTGGTTGTTGTTGTGGTGGTTGTCGTCGTGGTCGTTTCGGAAGCGGTCTTTGCCGAAGCCGAAGCGGTGGTCGAAACAGATGATGCTGTCTGCGCGGCAGTCTGCTTTGTGTCAGCCTGCGAAACGTTTTCTCCGCAGGAGGTAAGGGCGCAAAGGGCTATCGCTGCGGACAGCAGGGCGGGTAAAATTCTTTTTAGCATAGGTTCTCTCCATTATTTTATATTCAGCATTTAATATACAACAAAAATGTTAAGAAGCTATGACCTTGTAATAAACAAAGGCTTCCGCAAAAAACAAAAAGGGTCGGAAAACCTCGTTTCCGACCGATTTGGCGTATATATGATATCGTTACACAGCCTTGAATTTTATCGAGTGCTTTTGTGCGTACTCCTGCGCAGGTGAGCCTGCCTTGCTATTTATGGTTATCTTTGACGAATCATCGGGGAAGATGCAAAAGCCGAACTCGCTGACGCTTGAGGGGATATATATGTCCCTGATGCTCTCGCAATACTCAAAGCAGGTGTTGCCAAGGCGTTCAAGACCGTCATTGAGCGTGACATCTTTAAGGCTCTTGCAGCGGCAGAATGTATTGAACGGAAGATACTTTACTCCCTTGCCGACAACTGCCTTTTCAAGCTTGAAGCACCGCCAGAACAGACCGTCACCGATAGTCGTGACGCTGTCGGGGATAACTGCCTCTTTCAGCCTTGCGCAGTTGCAGAAAGCAAAGCTTTTTATCTCGGTGACGCTGTCCGGGATACTGACAGACAGTGCAAAATCGCAGCGTCCGAAAGCATATCTGCCGATAGAGGTGATGCCGTTTTCTATCACTATCTTATTGACATTCGAGGCGTATTGTTTCCAGTAGTCATAGCCGCCGTCCATATCGGGTATCGCACCGCTGCCCGTGACAGTCAGCGTGCCCTGCTCGTCGAGAGTCCACTTTATCCTGCCCTCGATGTCGCCCGACACCTTGCCGATGGGTGCAGGCTGTATCTGTGCGGTCGTGGTTTCGGGTGAAGCGCCGGTCGTCTGCTCGGTCGTTGTTGATGTAGTGGTCTGCCGAGAAGATGAGCCGGTATCATTTGCTGATGATGCGCTGTCTGCGCAGGCGGTAAGGGCGCAGAGGGCTATCGCTGCGCAAAGAATGGCGGGTATATATCTATTTTTCATTGAAGTTTTCTCCTGTAAATATTTTAACTTATTATACACCACAAATATAGAGAAAGTATTATTAAAAAATGACAAAAAAGTAAAGCAGTCCGCAAGGCGCAAAAAAGGTCGGAAAACGCTGTTCCCGACCGATTTTGCTTATTCTTTTCTCCCGTCAGATATCGCATATGGACTATTTGCGGCAACACACAGTTTTTTTGTCTGTTCACTCACAAAGACGGAAAACGGTGCGGCTGCGTCACAGGATACAAAAAGGCTCACTGCGTTTGCAGTGAGCCGATCTGCATTTTGAGAAGGGGATGAAATAATGATAAAAGCTTGTTTACTTTATTTCCAGCCGCTTTGTTTCGGGCTGGTGTGCCTCTTTCTTTGGCAGGTCAAGATACAAAATGCCGTTTTTGTACTCTGCAGCGATGCCCTGCGCATCTATGCCCGAGATATCGAAGCTTCTCTGGTAAGAGCCGTAGGAACGCTCTCTGTAAATGTATTTGTCTTTGTTCTCTTCTTTCTTCTCCTCTTTGTGCTGTGCGGTGAGGCAAAGGGTATCGCCTGTGATGTCAAGGGTGATATCCTCCTTATCAAAGCCCGGAAGCTCTGCCTCCATCACATACTTATCGCCCTCGTCACGAAGGTCGGTCTTGAAACGCGGTGTGGTGTATCTGCCGAAGAAATCCTTGTCAAAATCGTTGAAGGCGTTGAACAGGTCGAATGAGTTTCTTTCAAATGGTGTAAGTGCATACATAATGATTCCTCCTTAAATGTGTATATGATTATCTTTCCTTACTTTACCGTTTTTATTCACAGGTTTCATATTGTTCCATTGGTATCATTTCCTTTCGTTCACTGATTATATGATATTGCCCGATTGTGTTCGTTTTGTGATAGAATGGTGATGCAAAACTGAAAATTAGCACTCGTTATGTGAGAGTGCTAACACTCGCCAACTTTGAGTGCTAACACACATCGTTGACAATACACTACAAGTGTGGTATACTATCTGTAATATCTTATGAAATGGAGTGGATCAAAAATGAGCGAAGGCTGCACACATGACTGCTCGACTTGCTCAAGCAACTGCGGAGAAAGACAGCAGCCGCAGGATATGCACGTTGAACCGCACGACCTGTCGCAGATAAAGAGAGTTATCGGCGTGGTAAGCGGCAAAGGCGGCGTAGGAAAATCGCTGGTGACTTCTATGAGCGCGGTGCTGGCTAACAAGAAGGGCTACAAGACCGCTATACTCGATGCGGACATTACGGGGCCGTCGATACCGAAGATGTTCGGCATACACAAAAGAGCCGAGCAGAACGAGGACGGGCTTTTGCCTGTGACGACCAAAACGGGCATTGAGATAATGAGCCTTAATCTTCTTACCGAGAACGAGACTGACCCTGTTATCTGGCGCGGTCCTGTTATCGCGGGCGTTGTTACGCAGTTCTGGACGGACGTTATCTGGGGCGATGTGGACTTTATGTTCGTTGATATGCCTCCCGGAACGGGTGACGTTCCGCTGACGGTCTTTCAGTCGATACGCATTGACGGCATTATCGTTGTGACCTCGCCGCAGGACCTTGTTTCGATGATAGTCGAAAAGGCTGTAAATATGGCGAAGATGATGAACATACCTATCCTTGGCATCGTTGAGAACTACAGCTATGTTGAGTGCCCCGACTGCGGAAAGAAGATAAACATCTTCGGCGAGAGCAGAATTGACGAGATCGCCGCTGAAAAGGGCTTGAAGGTGCTTGGCAAGATACCGATGAAGCAGGCGGTCGCACAAAAATGCGACAACGGGCTTATCGAGGACTGCAAGGGCTGCCACATCAGCGCGATAGGCGACCTGCTTGACGAGATGGCGAAATAAATAAGAATAATAAACGCAAGATGCAAGAACAGGGAACTCACCTTTTGATGAGTTCCCTGTTCTTTTATGGTCAGCCAAAGGCGGACACCTTGTCCTGCCTTTGAACATCTTGCTTTTACTTGGGCTTGCTTCTGAAGAACAGTGCGAACAGGAACGCAAAGAGCATTGCCGCCGAGATACCGCCCGCTGCGGCGGTGAGCCCTCCTGTGATGATGCCCGAAAAGCCGTTTTGCGCTATCTGCGTTTTTACGCCGTCTGCGAGCAGGTAGCCAAAGCCTGTAAGCGGCACGCTCGCGCCTGCACCTGCGGTCTTTATCAGCGGCTCGTACCAGCCCAGTCCGCCGAGGATACAGCCTGCGACGACGTAGGAAACAAGTATGCGCGCAGGGGTGAGCTTTGTGAAGTCGATAAGCAGCTGCCCTATCGCGCAAAGCAAGCCGCCGACAAGAAATGCGTAGAGGTAAGTCATTGTATTCTCCTTTCAGGTAGTGGTTTCGTTTGACAGCCAGACAAGGTGAGAGATAGACGGTATGCTTTCGCCCTGCTGATTGACGGTTGGCGACATAAGCGCTCCCGTTGCGGCAAAGAGCATATTTTTTATCTCGCCGCTTTGCAGGCGCGGGATAAGGTGTCCGCAAAGCACCGAGGCTGCGCAGCCGCAGCCGCTTGCGCCCGCGTGGACGTCCTGCGTTTCAAAGCTGTATATCATCATTCCGCAGTCGGCGTGGTTTTGCGAGATGTCCCTGCCGCTTTGCTGCATAAGCTCACAAAGCAGTCTGCTGCCGACTTTTCCGAGGTCGCCCGTAACGATAAAGTCAAAGTCGGATGGTTTCATTCCCGTATCGTCAAAAAACGTTTTTATCGTGGAGAATGCCGCAGGTGCCATAGCTGCACCCATATTGTTTGCATCGCTCACACCCATATCGACTATCTTCCCTATCGTGCAGGCGCGCACATACGGCGGCTGAGCGTGCTGTGACACGATAAGCGCTCCGCCTGCGGTGACTGTCCACTGGGACGTTGGCGGTCTTTGTCCGCCGTAGCCGAGGGGGAATCGGTACTGCCTTTCAGCAGTACAAAAGTGCGAGCTTGTGACTGCCATTGCGTTGGCCGTCACTCCCCTGTCCACAAAAAGAGATGCCAGCGCAAGCCCCTCGGACATTGTTGAGCAGGCACCGTAGATGCCCAGAAACGGCATCTCAAAGCAGCGTACTGCGTAGGTCGTGCCGACGCACTGGTTGAGCAGGTCGCCGCCGAAAAGCACATCTATATCGCCCGCTTTGAGATCTGCTTTTTCAAGGCAGTGCAGCACCGCCTGCTTTTGCAGACGGCTCTCGCCGCGCTCGTAGGTATCGGTGGAAAGATAGGGGTCGTCATTTATCTTGTCAAAGCACCCGCCGAGAGGTCCCTCGCCCTCTTTTTTTCCGCCTATCGCCGCCGCGGCGATGACTGACGGCTGTGTGCTTAACAGCTTTGTCGCTTTGCCTGCCATTTTATTCGCTCCTTTGATTTTTGTAATAGTGTTTGCACAAAATTTCAGATTATGCGTTGAAAAATGCTCGGCGGCGTGGTATAATTGATAAAGAGGTGAGAGTTTTGCAGAATGTGAACTATCAGAAAAAGCTTGACGAGGTCATCGCGCAGGTCGAAAAAAGTGCCGAAAAGCCGACACTTTTGCTGCACGCGTGCTGTGCGCCCTGCTCGTCATATGTGCTTGAATATCTGACGAAATATTTCCGCATAGTGCTGTTTTACTACAACCCGAACATCTCGCCGAAAGAGGAATTTGAAAAGCGCACGCGCGAGCTGAAACGGCTCGTTGGCGAGATGCCGCTGAATGACAAAACAGAGGTGATTGTCGGCGACTACGATGTGCGTGAGTTTTACGATATCGCAAAGGGCTTGGAGGACTTGCCCGAGGGCAGCGAGAGATGCTTTCGCTGTTACCGCCTGCGGCTTGAAAAAACTGCGCAGCTTGCAAAAAAGCTCGGCGCGGACTGGTTTACAACTACCCTTTCTATCTCGCCGTACAAAAACGCGCAGAAGCTCAACGAGATATCAAGCGAGCTTGCAGCGGTATACGGCGTGAACGCTCTGCCTGCGGATTTTAAGAAAAAAGGCGGCTACAAGCGCTCTATCGAGCTTTCTGCCAAGTACGGGCTTTACAGGCAGGATTACTGCGGCTGTGTGTTCTCCAAAGCCGAGCGTGACAAAAAGAAAAGTGAACAAGGTGAAAAAAATAACTCCTGCGGATAACTCGCAGGAGTTTTGTGTTGCACGATAAATCAGTATTTG
>CADAEJ010000058.1 GCA_902786965.1 uncultured Ruminococcus sp.
ACCCTGACGCTTCGCGCGCTCGGCAAGGGGTGAATTTCAAACAGTCCTGTGGACTGTTTGAAAGAGGGGACGCCCTGCAAGAGAGGGCGTGCCCCTACGTAGAATACACCCACCATTTTTCCGCAATCCGCCTGCAAAAAGGCGGATTGAATTGCTCTTGTTTAGGGGGCTTTCCGCAAATTTGCGCCCGTCCTATAACCCCTTCGGGCATACCTCTACTGATTTGATAATAGTACAAACTCTGATTTGGCACAAAAAAACGCTCTCGTGGTGAGAGCGCTTTTTTTATTTATTGAAATATTCATAAGCCATTTTGGAAAGCTCGATAAAGCGATGTCCCTGCAAAGAGGCGTTTTGCGGATAATCGCACATTATCACCAGCACATAATCCGCACCGTCGCTGTAAACGATAGCGCCGTCGTGGGAAACATCGTCGGTATCACCCGATTTATTGGCAATTATCGGGCCGTAGGGGATACCCATAGGTATCTTGTTGCGCCAGTACTGCTCGGTAAGGATCTTCAGCATCTTCTCCGAGGCTTGCTTTGAAACGCATTTGCCGTTGTAGATGTCCTCCAGCATATGCCCGACATCAGAAGCGCAGGTCACATTTTTCTTATCCGAGGTCTGAAGCCCCTCGCCGTTGTCTGACGGGAAAAGCCCGTGATACTGCGCTGTACGGGTGTAGCCGTTATCGCGGCACCACTTGGTGAGGTAGTCCTTGCCGATAGTCCAGATCATCTTATTGAATGAGTTGTTGTTGCTTAAAGCCGCCATTGAATGAATGGTGCTGTACCAGTCATTTTCGTTTATCTTGCCGTCCTCGATCTGCTGATAGCACGCACCCATCGCAAAAAGCTTTATCATACTTGCCGGGTAAACATCTCTGTCATTTATGCTGAAATATTCGCCCGTGCCCATATTTTTCAGATACACCGACCATTCGCCGCCGTAGTCTGCTATCTTGGCGTTCATTGCGTCTTTGAGAGCCGTCAGGTCGCCCGAAAGCTTTTGCTCACCTTTGGAGTCCTCAAAGCTCACATCGGGATAGCTGTATGACGAACTGCCTTTGCTATCGGCTTTTGCGTCACGTTTGCCTGCGCTTTTCCCGAGCAGATACACCCCAAAACCGATGATAACGCCAAGCACGATCACTGCGCACGCTACGCGCGTGTACCTGATATGCGTTCTGGTTTGTTTGTTCATTCTGTTCTCCTGCTTTTCTTTAGATCTTTCTCTTTTAAAAATATACCACACAAGTAAACGCTTGTCAATAGCGGCGCGGCAGGTGAGCTTGAAGCCTTTGGGCGACAAAAAAGCGCCGCAAAAAGCAGCGCTTATCTGTTAGCATTTGCTGACTACCGAACGGTAGTCATTTCCCTACCGAACGGTAGTTTTTTCCGACCGATCGGTAGTTTTTTCCGACCAAACGGTAGTTTTGAACTGCAAAACTTTCGTCAGTCGTAATTATAAGAGCTGCCGCCGATAAATTCCCGCGTCAGAGAATCGGGCGGAATGTTGTCAAGCGAGATAGCACCGATCTCGGTCAACGCCTGCACGATAGGTCTGAAACGCTCGTAGCTCTTGTTTTCCGCGATAGCAGCCTTCAGCTTGCCCAGCACAAAGCTTTTGTACGCAGGCGCTTCGTAAGGAATGAACGAATCCACCGAATATTCGGCGGTATTTTTGAACGGCATGATATACTTGACCTCGCCTGCCTCAACGCTGTCGAACATATCAAGGGTGCGGTTTATCTGCCTGCCGCGGAAGAGTATATCTCTGATGATGCGGCGCATAAGGCGTATATACGCGGGATCGAGCAGCTGATCCTCCTCGCCCTTGACATCATATTGCAGTCTTGTTCTCACGCTGACGTACATTTTGTGAGCGTACTTTGCGACCTCGCCGATGACCATCGGGTTGAGCGCGTGAGTGCCCTCAAAGATGAATATATCGTCCTTCTCGCGGTGCAGCGTTGCGCCCCAGCGGCGCGTCTGGTCGGGGAAATTGAACACGGGCAGGGTCACCTCCTTGCCGTTGAAAAGGTCGGTGAGCTGCTGCGTGAAAAGCTCCTTATCAACGTGCACGGGCGATTCAAGATCGACCTTGCCGTTTTCGTCAACAGGGAAGCGGTCCTTTGGCAGAAAGTAGTTGTCAAGGGAAATGTTATATGTGATGATGCCGCGCTCGAGCAGTATTTCGCGTATTTTCAGGGCGGTGGTGGTCTTGCCCGAGCCAGACGGGCCTGCAAGCAGCAGGATAGGCTTGGTTTCCTTTGAGTTTTCGATATTGTCGGCTATCGAGATAAGGCGCTGCTCGTAGTTGTTGTCACTATCGGCAATGAACTTTTTTTCATCCTGCAAAATGCGGTGGTTAAGCGCGTTTACATGGAGTATTTTCATAGGGGATTATCCTTTCGTTGTATTAGCTCTCCCACTTGGAGCAAAGATTATTGAGAGTATCGGTCATTTTTGCAAGCTCCTTATTGGTAAGCCCGGAGCTTTTATTGACAAGCGCGGTAAGGCGCTCAAGTGACGCAACAAGGCGCTGATATGACGGCGAATAGCCCTTTGACTTCTTCTCGACGGGGATAGGTGCGGCATTGGTGAACTCGCCTGTGAGGATATCGAGAGTGGCGCCGCTGTAAGGGGCGTAGCTTTCAAGCCGATAATCGTTTTTCAGGTGCGCGGTGAACTCGTCGGCGATGCTTGCCTCGGAGTGATTTACAAACACCTTTTTAACGCCCTTTACGTGCTGTATCCAGTCATTAAGTCCGTCAACGTCCGCGTGGCCGCTTATGCCTGCAAGAACGAGTATCTGCGCTTTTACGGAGATTTCCTCGCCGAACAGCTTGACGGTCTTTGCGCCCTCGACAAGACTGCGCCCGAGCGTGTTCAGTGCCTGATAGCCCACGAAAAGCACCGTATTTTCGGGCTTCCAGAGGTTGTGCTTGAGGTGGTGTTTTATGCGTCCTGCCTCGCACATACCGCTTGCGGAGATGATTATCTTCGGCACGCTGTCAAAATTTATCGCGCGCGACTCGTCACTTGTGGTGGCAAGGGTAAGTCCGTCAAAGGAAATGGGGTTGATGCCTTTATTTACGAACCGCATAGCCTCCTCGTCAAAGCAGGAGTCCTTATTTTCGTTGAAGATGCGCGTTGCCTCGATAGCGAGGGGGGAATCGACATAGACGGGGAAATTCGCGTGGTTCTTGACCATATTCTCCGCCTTAATCTGCCGCAGAAAGTACAGGAGCTCCTGCGTTCTGCCGACTGCAAATGACGGTATTACGACATTTCCGCCGCGGTCAAAGGTGGTTTGTATGATGTTTGCGAAAGCCTCGGTGTAATCTTTAGGCGGCTCGTGGCGTCTGTTGCCGTAGGTGGCTTCCATTATCACATAGTCCGCCTCGTCGATATACTGCGGGTCGCGGATAAGCGGCTGATTGTGGTTGCCGATATCGCCCGAGAAAAGCAGCTTTCTCGTTTCGCCGCCCTCGGTCAGCCAAAGCTCGATGCTTGCCGAGCCAAGCAGGTGACCTGCATCGGTATAGCGCACCTTTATGCCATCGCAGATGTCTATCTGCGTATCGTAATCGTGCGGTGCAAAGCAGGATATAGCGCCCTCGGCATCAGCCATTGTATAAAGCGGCTCAACGTCCTCGCCGCCCTTGCGCCTGCCCTTTCTGGAGCGCCACTCGGCTTCAAACTCCTGGATATGCGCAGAATCGCGCAGAATCGCGCAGCATTATCGAGCAAAGGTTGCAGGTCGCTTTGGTGGCGTGTATCTGTCCTGCAAAGCCGCCTGCGTACAAAAGCGGCAGAAGCCCCGAATGGTCGATGTGGGCGTGGGTGAGCAGCACGAAATCAATGCTTGATGGCGGGCAGGGGACTTTTTCGTTCTCAAAATAGTTTATGCCCTGCTCCATGCCAAAGTCAACAAGAAATTTCTTTCCGCATGCCTCGATATATGTGCAGCTGCCTGTTACCTCGTGGGTAGCGCCTAAAAATACAAGTTTCATAAAGCTCTCGCCTCGATTCATTTAATATATTTTATTGTAGCACACTTTTCAAGATTTTTCAAGCATTTTGCACAATTTTATTGTTAAAAAGTGCCTGAAAATGTGCAAAACAATAGCCGCAGCTTTTGACTGCGGCTTTGTGTGTTATTCCTCTGACTGTGCGAACTGGCTTTCGTGGCGGGTGAAGAAATCTGTTCTCGGGGGCAGGAATTTGAGCTTATGTCCCTCGCCTGTGAAGTAGCTTACAGGCTCGAAGATGTGTTCCCAGCTCCAGAACTCCTCGCCGACGCCGAGGTACTCGCGGACCTTTTCGGTGCCGATAGGTGCCATCGGGTGCAGAAGTATTGCGGCGATCCTGATGATATAGAAGATGTCCGCAAGCGCCTGCGAAAGCTCCTCTTTCGACTGTTCATCAGGCTTGAGCGCCTTTGCCATGTACTTGCTTGCATTCCTGATGTAGCTGTCAAGGACGTAGGTACACTGGTGGAAGGCAAAGCGTGACATATGACGCTCGTAGTCGAGCACGGCTTTTTTGCCCTCGGCGAGAATTTTCTCGCTCACGGGGGTTGTCGGCAGCACGCCGTCAAGCTCCTTCTGCGTTGTGTAGAAGGCAGTTCTGATTATCCTGTTGTACACGTTTGAGAGCAGCAGTCCGTCCTTAACAACGGGATCCTGCTCGCCTTCCTTTGCCTCGGGATTGAACGGCTTTGGCATAAAGCTTACGGAGCGCTGACCAAGACCAAGTCCCAGCCAGTGCATACGCAGCTGCTCGGGGGTGTAGTAATTGAGCAGCTCGTCAGCCATTGGCGGCTTTACTGCGCCCGAGCTCGATGCTTTTTTATCGAGAAACAGTATATGGTGGTTAGCGACAATTATCGGCATTTGCAGCTCGCCGTCGGGGACATCGGCTGTCTTTTGTGCTGACTGCTGCTGTGCCATCCACATAGCAGGCTCGGCGATGCCGTAGAAATAGATGTTATCCTGTCCGATAAACTGGTAAACTGCCGCGTCCTTTGAGCACCAATAGTTTTTCCACTCTGCCTTGTCCCTGCCCTGCGATTCGAGGTAGGTCTGCGTAAAGGAGATAGGTGCCCACAGGGATTCGGGCCACACCCACACGGTGAGGTCCTCGCCGTCTTTTTCAAACTTTGGTGCAGGAACGCCCCATTCGATATTGCCTGTGAGCCTGAAGGGAACGAGCTTTTTGCCTGTGCGGTATCTTATGCCGTTTGCGGTAAGCACTCTGCAAGCCTGCTCGCAGTCGGCAAGCGCTGTAAAGGCGATGGTGAAGGAGGGCTTTTTAGGCTCCTCGATATACTCGTGCTGCGGGAGCTGTGCGGATATTTGCTTATACTTTTCCTCAAACTCGCGCTTGACGTAGATAACTGGCGGCTTTAAGAACTCGGAGATGGTTTTCCACACGACAGGGCGGATATCCTTGCGCTTTTGCATCTGAGCTACCCACTCCTGAAGCAGCTTTTCGTAGTCGGTGAGCTTGAAGTACCAGTTGGTAACGGGGCGCATCGACGGCTTTTCGCCTGTGAGGGTGCTTATGGGGTCAACGAGGTTCTCGGGCATATACTGGTGTCCCATATCGCACTCGTCGGCATAGCCTTTTTCGGAGGTGCAGCCGTCAACGGGACATTTGCCCACGACCTGTCTGCCGTTTAAGAAAACGCCTGCCTTTTCGTCAAAGAACTGCATTGTGGTTATTTTTTCGAGCTGACCTTTTTCATAGAGGGAATTGAGGAATTCCTTGGTGAACTCGGCGTGTATCTCCTTGCTTCTGTCAAGTCCCGATGCGGCAAACAGGTTCGGCTTTATCGCGTAGCTTTCAAGCGTCTGCGCCTGCTTGTTGTGATTTTGGCGCACGAAGTCTTCAAGGCTGCCCTCAAACTCGCCGCTTTCGACCTTTTTGCGCCATCCCTCTGCGATAGGCGAGCCATAGCAGTCGGTACCCGAAACGAAGATGACGTTTTCGCTTCCTATCCTGTCGCGCAGGAAACGCGCGTAGGTATCGGCAAAAACGAGCATACCGCCGACGTGGCCGAAGTGAAGCTCCTTATTGCCGTAGGGCATACCGCCTGTTATTACAGCTCTTTTGGGGAACTCGGGGCGGGGGATCTCAAAATTTTTCCTGTCGTTGTTTTTTTCTGCCATTATGTTTTACTTTCCTTTCAAAAGCTCCGCATTTTCCTGCTTCGGAGCGAACTTTTTCTTATAGATGAATGAATACAGGCACGCGAAGAAGATGCCTATGAGCGAGCCTGCGATGACATCGGTAGGGTAGTGTACGCCGACGTGCATTCTCGAATAGCACATGAAAATGCTCACGCAGAGTGCGGGTATACCGAATTTTTTCGGCATCATCAGAAATACCACGAACAGACAGCCGAACGTTGCGCCTGCGTGACCCGACGGGAACGAGGCATCTCTCACGCTCATAAGTGATTCAAGTCCGTCTATCTGTGTGAAAGGCCGTGGCCTGTCTATTATCTTTTTGAGGATAAGGCTGCCGAGGACATACGAGCTGCCCAGCGAGCATGCACATACGCAGCCTGTGCGCCGTGTCTTCGGTATTATCATAAGCAGCAGTGCGACTGCTATCGCAAGTTCGCCGTGTGCGCCGATCCAGCCGAAAAGCTTGCATATCGGGTCGAGCACGGCATTTCTCAGATTGTCCTGTATCCACAAAAGAACATCAGCTTCCCATTTCATCGTGAGCACCTCACTTTGACACGGGGACTATCTTCCAGATGTTTTCGGCATAGTCCTTGATAGTTCTGTCGGACGAGAACTTGCCTGCGTTGCACATATTCAGCCAGCATTTTTTTGCAAAGGCAAGCTCGTCTTTATAGTCGCTGCTGCATTTAAGCTTTGCCTGCACATAGCTTTCCAGATCGCCCACAACGTAGTAGTGGTCGGGAACGTGCCAGCTTGCGCCGTCGGTGAGTGCTTTGTAAAGCTCCTTGAAGCTGCCCTCCTGATCCGAGGGCACGCCGCCGTCATTGAAGGTGCCGTCGATGAGCTTATTCAGCACGCGGTTTATCTTTTCGTTTTCAAATATCAGCTTGCGGGGGTCGTAGGAGGGCATTATCTGTGCAAGATCCTCAACTCTCGCGCCGAAGATATAGTTGTTTTCCTCGCCTGCCTCCTGCACTATTTCGACATTTGCGCCGTCATAGGTGCCAAGGGTAACTGCGCCGTTCAGCATAAGCTTCATATTGCCCGTGCCGCTTGCCTCGGTGCCTGCGGTGGATATCTGCTCGGAGACATCGGCTGCTGGGACGAGCTTTTGCGCGTAGGAGACGTTATAGTTCTGCACGAATACGACCTTGAGCAGATCTTTGGTCTGCTCGTCGGAGTTGACCATTTTGCCTACCTCGCCCAGCAGCTTGATGATAGCTTTTGCGCGGCGGTAGCCGGGTGCGGACTTTGCGCCGAAGATGAAGGTGGTCGGGGTGAAGTCCTTGATGCTGCCGTCCTTTATGCCGTAGTAGATGTAGATTATCGACAGGGCATTGAGCAGCTGGCGCTTGTACTCGTGAAGCCGTTTTATCTGGATATCGAAAACGGTACCCGGGTCAACGTCGATACCGTCGTGGGCTTTGATGAAGTCGGCAAGCTGCTGCTTTTTGGTTTTCTTGATATTGATGAACTCGCGCAGGACGGCTTCGTCATCTGCATACTTTGCAAGCTGTCTGAGCCTGTCAAGGTCGGTTATCCAGGCATCGTCACCGAGCAGCCTTGTGATGAGCGCGGAAAGCTCCTTATTGCAAAGCGCGAGCCAGCGGCGCTGTGTGATGCCGTTGGTCTTGTTCTGAAATCTTTCGGGGTACAGGTCGTACCACGGCTTGAGGGCATCGGTCTTGAGTATCTCGGTGTGTATCTGCGCAACGCCGTTGACGAATGACGAAACGTAGATAGCCATATATGCCATATTCACCATGCCATCTGACACGGGCTGTATCTTTTCGATAGCCTTTCTTTCCATGCCTTTTTGGTACATATCCTTGATGAAGCGCTCGTTTATCATAAGGATATAGGTGTAGACATCGGGGAGGATGCTCTCAACGAGTGAGCAGCGCCATTTTTCAAGAGCCTCCGCCATAATGGTATGGTTGGTGTAGTTGAATATCTTATGCGCTTTATCAAATGCGGTGTCAAAGTCATAGCCCTGCTCGCAAAGCTGGCGTATAAGCTCGGGTACAGCGATAACGGGGTGGGTATCGTTGAGCTGTATGGTAAGGTATTTTTCAAGCTCGTCAAGGCTGCCGAAGCGTGCTTTGTGCTTTGCAAGGGCATCGGTAACTGACGCGGCGGAGAAGAAATACTCCTGCTTCAAGCGAAGTATCTTGCCTTCGTCGGTGTTGTCGTTTGGGTACAGCACGCGCGAGATGTCCTCGGCGGAGTTTATCTCTGCCTGTGCGCCTGCGTAGTCGCCGCTGTTGAACTTGCCAAAGTCAAAGCCGCCCTCTGCCTCTGCCTGCCAAAGACGCAGGGTGCCAATATTGTCGGTGCCGTAGCCGATTATGGGCATATCGTAGGGAACGGCTCTAACGGTCTGGTCGGCATATTTTACAAGCACGCTGTCCTGCTCGCAGCGTTTTGACCACGGGTCGCCGTACTTTGACCAGTCGTCAGCCTCCTCCTTCTGAAAGCCGTCAACTATCTTTTGCTTGAAAAGTCCGTATTTGTATCTTATGCCGTAGCCGTCGAGGGGGAGGTCAAGCGCGGCTGCGGAGTCGAGAAAGCAGGCTGCGAGTCTGCCAAGACCGCCGTTGCCAAGTGCTGCGTCCTCGATGGTTTCAAGGTCATCAAGGCTTCTGCCGTGGGCATTCAGCACGCTTTCTACGTCATCATAAACACCTGCGCAGAACAGGTTGTTGTGAACGGCGCGCCCCATAAGGAACTCCATTGAAAGATACATCGCGCGTCTGCCGCCAAGGTGCTTTTGCACGCTTGCGCTGTGCTTTTCGGAGATATCCTCCATAACGACTGCGCTGACGCACTCGTGAAGCTGCCAGTCAAGAGCGTTTTCTATGGTCGTATCGTACTTTCCGAGCAGGTCTTTTTTAAGGGACTGCTCAAACATATTCTTATCCATACGGGAAATATCCTTTCACTTTTTATCTTTTGCTTTTTCGGCTTTTTCTGATTTTTCGGGCTTTGCGCCTGCGGTATCCTTATCCTTTGCGTCCTTTGCGGGCTCCTTTTCGTCCTCGCTTGTCTGCGCTTCTTCGGCGCATCTGCCGTAGAGGACTGTGAGGTCGGCGAGCTTTTTGGCAAGCTTATCGTCAAGGCAGGAAAGGTCGGAAAGCCGCCACTGCCAGTTGCCGCCCAGTGTTGACGGGGTATTCATACGCGCGGTATTGTCAAGCCCGAGGATATCCTGCATCTGCGTTATGGCGGTATCGCTGATGCTTGACCAGCAAAGGCGTATCATTGCCCAGGGCACCTGTGTATCCGTCTGCACGCCGAGGTATTCGCGGCAATGCTTTGCGGTCTTGCGGTCGGCATTTTTTATCCAGCCTGCGATGGTTTCGTTATCGTGGGTGCCTGTATAGCAGATGCTGTTTGAGCTTTTGAAGTTGTGCGGCAGGTAGGTGTTTGAGCTGCCCGAACCAAAGGCAAATTCAAGCACCTTCATGCCGGGGTATGTGCTTGCCTCGAGCATTTTTGTTACCTTCTTGGTGAGAAAGCCCAGGTCCTCGGCGATTATATCCACGCTGCCGAGCTGCCTGTTTATCTCTTTGAAAAGCTTCATATCGGGGCCCTTGCGCCACTGACCTTTTCTTGCGGTCTTTGCGCCGTAGGGGATGCAGTAGTAGCTTTCAAAGCCGCGGAAGTGGTCTATCCTTATTGTATCATATATCTTCGAGGCTGCCTGTATGCGCTCTATCCACCAGCGGAACTTTTTCTTTTCGATGTAGTCCCAGCGGTAGAGGGGGTTGCCCCAGAGCTGACCGTCCTCGGAAAAGATATCGGGCGGACAGCCTGCGACCTCTATCGGCTTTTTATCCTTATCGAGATAGAAAAGCTCGGGCTTTGTCCACACCTCGACGCTGTCGTAGGCGACGTAGATGGGGATATCGCCGATGATGCGTATGCCCTTGGAGTTTGCGTATTTTTTCAGCTTTTCCCACTGCTGATAGTATTTATACTGCACGAAGCACCAGAAGTCTATCTCGCCTGCATACTCTTTAGCGGCGGCCTTTATCGCTTTGGGCTTGCACATTTTCAGCGGCTCGTCCCAATCGTACCAGCCCTTGCCGCCGTTCGCGGTCTTGAGCGCCATAAATAGTCCGTAGGAGTACAGCCAGTCTTTATTTTCTATCACAAATTTGCGAAAGCCCTTTTCGGTCTTTTTGCGAAAGCGCTTATGTGCTTTTTTCAGCACCTCGAAGGTGTGCTCGTAGACGGCGCTGTAATCGACCTGCGTGCTGTCGCTGCCCCAGTTCAAGCCCTTGCAGTCGCCGCTTTCAAGGTAGCCCTCGCTTTGCAGCGCTTCAAAGTCGATGAAATAGGGGTTGCCTGCGTGTATCGAAAAGCTCTGGTAGGGCGAATCGCCGTAGCTTGTGGGGGAAACGGGAAGTATCTGCCAGCAGCTTTGCTTTGACTTTTCGAGGAAGTCAACAAATTCATAGGCTGCCTTGCCCAGCTTGCCGATGCCGTATTCGCCCGGCAGAGATGAAATGTGCATTAAAATACCGCTTTTGCGCATAATACTGTTATGCCCGCAGGGGCGGACATATCCTCCTTCCGATATTGTTGATGTACATATTGTAATTATACTACTTTTTTTCCTTTTTGGCAATAGCGCAGGTATTATTTTTCTGTTTTATGTGATATATTTCTATTGACAAAAGATGTTTTGTTGTGTAGAATTATAGTGTATGAGATCGTAAACGCTTTAACTATGAAAAGGTTGATGGATAAATGGGATCTGCCGTGCGTATCTGGCTTATAACAGGCGCTTGCCTTGCGCTCTCGGTGCTGCTTGGCTTTTTTACTGCGTGCCAAGGCGCAGCGGTGGAGCTGACGGAGGTAAAACTGCGCAGACTTCTGGCGGAAAGAGATAAAAAAGCGCGCGTACTGACAGGCTTGCTTGAGCGCCCTGCGAGATTCGTTTCGGCAAACATCATTTCGCGCTCGTGCCTTACTGCGAGCATTTGCGCGCTGGGCACACATCTGCTTTTCCCTGCTGTCAAAAACGCGCTGATAAGGCTTTTGATGATACAGGGCAGAGGCGCGGGCTATTACGGCATCACGGCGGCGAGCTTCGCACTTTCGGTGCTGGCGATAGTTGTGCTGGTCACGGCGCTGGCGGTGGCTCTTCCCAAGCGGCTTTGCACGGCGGGGAAGATCGGTGAGAGGTTCATACTTGCGGCAAGCGGCGCGTACAGTATGTGGATAGCGCTGTTCATGCCGATAGTTCTGCTGACCGAGCTTGTGGCAAGGGGCGCTTCACGGCTTTTCGGCGTAAAGGGCAGCACGGAAAGCGACACGGTCACAGAGGAAGAGATACTGATGATGGTCGATGCGGTCAACGAAACGGGCGGTATCGAGGAGAGTCAGGCGGAGATGATAAGCAACATCTTCCAGTTTGATGACACGCAGATAAAGGACGCTATGACACACCGCACGGAGATAGTTGGTGTGGAGCAGGGCGATGATATAAAAAATGCGATAAGGCTCGCGATAGACGAGGGAAAGTCAAGGATCCCCGTGTATGACGGCAATATGGATAACATCTGCGGCGTGGTGTATGTTAAAGACCTGCTGCGGCTGGCGCTTGACAATGACGGCGGGTTCCACAGCGCGAAGGATTTTATGCGCGAGATAATGTTCGTGCCCGAAAGCAACAAGTGCGGCGAGCTTTTTGAGGAGTTCACAAGGACAAAGAACCAGATAGCTGTGGTGGTCGATGAATACGGCGGCACCGCAGGCATAATTACGATGGAGGATCTGCTGGAAACGATAGTGGGCAGCATTCAGGACGAATATGACGACGAGGAAGAGGAGATACTTATGCACTCGCAGGACGTATTCGATTTTCTGGGGACGGCGGATTTTGCAGACGCTATGCAGGCACTCGGCAAGCAGGTGCCGCAGGATTCGGAATTTGATACTATAGCAGGCTTCGTGGTTGACCTGCTGGGACATATACCCTCGCAGGAGGAAGGCGCAAGCGTGACCTGGGAGGATATACAGTTCACTGTACTTGAGGTGCAGGACAATATGATTGAGAGAATAAGAGCCGTAAAGAAAAAAGATAAGGCTCTGTAATTGTGTAAAAATTATACGGAGAACTTGACAATGGCGGAAAGATCGGTCAGAAAGAAAAACAGGATATTGGTGCTGGCGATGACGGCGGCTGCGGTGCTTTCGATGGCGGGCGGTCTGTATGCGGGCAGCGGCAGCGGTGAGAAACAGCCGTACAAAGAGGTGCTGAACTTTTTCTCGCCTGCGGACCCGGGGGCTGTCTACTACGATGAGGCTACAAGGACGAGCATAAGCTACGAGGTCGAGGAAAAACAGGAGAAAAAGCCTGTTGAGAACGTCACGAAAGAGGAGTTTGACAAGATAAACGATGCATTCGTGTCGGAGTATTTCCTTGATTATCTTTCGGACGAGGAGCAAAAGGTCTATCACCAGCTTTACAAGGGCATATACAATTTTGAGAAAACGATAAACATCGAGAACAATGTCATCAAGCAGGACGATATAGGCGAGTTCATCGTGCTGTTCACGGTGTCAAATCCGTATGTGAACTACATCGGCGGCAGCTACACGATATCGCTGAACAAAAAGGGATATGTTACGAGCGTGAACGTTCAGTATTCCTTTAACAAAGAGCAGGCTGAAAAACAGCGCAGCGAGCTTGATGCGAGGATAGATACGATACTTGAGGGCTTGAACGATGATATGAGCGACTACGAAAAGGTCAAGTATCTGCACGACTACATCGTTACCCACTGCACTTATGACGATAAGGCTGCGCAGCCGTACTCGGCATACGGGTGCCTTGTTCAGGGCAGGTGCGTGTGCGAGGGCTACACAAAGGCTATGCTCGCGCTGTGTGACAGGGCAGGGATAAATGCTATCCCCGTTATCGGTCAGGCAGGCGAAACGGGCAGCGGTCAGGGTCACATCTGGAATATGGTGATGATCGACGGGCAGTGGTGCAACTTCGATGTGACGTGGGATGACCCTGTGGGCGATCTGGGCGATGGCTACATCAGGTATGATTACTTCGGCGTGTGCGACGATCAGTTTGAAAGAACGCACACCGCTGACAAGAACAAGTTTGTACACTATCCATCGGCAAGGAGCAGGGAAGCTGACTACTTTGAGGTGAACGATCTTATCTGTGACGACGGGCGCAGGGCGGATGAGGCTATGACAAAGGCGATAAAGCTCGCGGTCAGCAACGGTGACGGTCTGGCAAGGATAAAATGCACGGACAAGGACGCTTACAAGCACGCTCTGGATATGCTGTTTGAAACAAATGACGGCACTACCGAGATGTTCGGGCTGCTCAACAAGACGCTGCTCAAAAAGGACGAGGACAAGGTGCTGCGCTACTCGATGATCTGTAATGACGAAACGTACACGATCACGGTCAGGTTTGAGGACAGCGCGGTCTGACGGCGGCGGTGAAAATCAAAAAATGCACAAAAAGTGTTGAATTACGCGGAACAATATGTTATAATATCAATCGGACGGCTTGCCGTCTGCGCTTTGAATGCGAGAATGGGGAAAGGATGTAATTTTATATGAGCAAAACAAAACGCAAAAAGTCCTCTGCGGGCAAAAATGTACTGATATTCTTTATCGTTTTCATCATACTGGAAATGATATTCGTTGTGGGACTTTCTCTGCTTTTCAAAAATGATAACGCCACACCCGGCGTTGCGGGATATAAATTCTATGTTATGAAGTCCGACGCGATGGGCGATGTGGTGCCCAAGGGCTCGCTGGTAGTGGCTTCAAGCGGAACACCGAGCAAGGACAAGATAAACAGCGCGGTGCTGTGCAAGGACGTTGGAGGCGTTGGCACGAGCGTTTTCTGGCTGGACTCTATCGAGTCAAAGGAGGGTCAGGACGGCGTTACTTATAATATCTTCCAGAAGAAAGACCCCGAAACGATGTATCAGGTCAAGTCGTCAAACATTCTGGGTATAGCAAACACCTACTACAAGACGGCGGGCAAGGTCATTGCTTTCGTGACATCGACTATCGGTATGATACTTTGCATCGCTGTGCCGATATTCCTGCTGATACTTATCGAGCTTATCATCGCTATCGTTAAGCATTCCTCGGGTGACGAGTATGATGAAGATGACGAGTACTATGACGATGATGAGTACTACGATGATGACGAGTACTACGATGATGAGTACGATGACGGCTACGACGACGGCTACGATGACGAGCCTGTGAGAAAGAGCCACAAGAACGACAGAAAGAATGATGTCAAGCTTGATGACTTCCTCTTTGGCGGCGACAAGGAGGGCGAGCAGATCGCCAAGCGTCGCGCACAGAGAGAGGGTGCGCAGATCAAGCAGAAGGCTGATGATGTTCAGCAGGCACAGCCGGTTCAGGCAAGCGAGGAGCAGACGTTCTCCAGCCACAATGTTGACAACAAGTATTTTGAGCAGGCTGCAAAGATCGCTGACGAGGCGCCGCAGATACCTGCACCTGCACCAAAGACCAGACCCGCGGCACCTGTTCATCACAGGCCGCAGCAGGCAAGGCCAAAGGCTTCTGACAGCTCTATCGAGGATCTGATGAAGATGATGGACGAGGAACAGAAAAAGCTTCGCAGCAAGATGGATAATTAACAGCATGACCGTGCGGGAGAGATCCCGTACGGTTTTTTATTTGCCGTCTTTTCGCGCAGATGCGCGGGTTTGAGGGGGCTGCGAGAAAAATTTTGAAAAAAATAAAAAAAGTGCTTGACAAATGGCTCGGGTTGTAGTATAATAACAATGTTGCAAATCGCAACGGACAAGCAAATGGGGGTATAGCTCAGCTGGGAGAGCATCTGCCTTACAAGCAGAGGGTCACAGGTTCGATCCCTGTTGTCCCCACCATAATGGTAACTGCGGAGTTCGCGAGAACTCTGCACGCACCGTTATATGAGTTTCTTCAAATGTCGGCGCTCGGCTCGGCAGGTTGAAGATATTTTTTTCAATGGCCGGGTAGTTCAGCTGGTTAGAACGCTAGCCTGTCACGCTAGAGGTCGTGGGTTCGAGCCCCATTCCGGGACTGAAAATCCCCGTGTCGATGGTTCGATTCCGTCCGGAGGCATAGGGTAATTCCCACAAGCGTTATGCTGACAAGTTAATATGCGGCTTTAGCTCATCTGGTAGAGCGCCACCTTGCCAAGGTGGAGGTAGCGAGTTCGAGCCTCGTAAGCCGCTTATGCGGGCTTAGTTCAACGTAAACGAAAAGAGATGCTGTTTGGGCATCTCTTTTTTTATGCGTGTTTTCTTGCGCCGAGGATGCGGATACAGCGGGCGCGGTCAAAGTCATAATCATACAGCGGCTTGCCGTAGACATCGTTTGAGTGCGCTGCGACACGCACGCCGTTTTGCGTGTTTATCACAAACAGGCTGTGGTAGTACCCCTGCGCGCTGCCAAGCTGCACGACATCACACGGCTGTGCCTGCGAAATGCTCACCTGCTTGCCAAAGGGGCCGACTCCTGCGTTTTGCGTCACAAATCGGTAGAAGTACTCAACGCCCGACCACGCGGCTGCTCTGTCGCGCGGGGAGATGTAGTACCAGCCGAGGTCGCGCGTGTAGTTCATCACCGCGCCGCCTGCGCAGATGCACTGGGATACAAAATTCGTGCAGTCGCCGCCGAGGGAGTCAAAGTCATAGTACGCGGGGTTGCGTGAGAGCGCCCAGCGGCGTGCATACTCTATCTGCGCGGCTGTGTCGAGGGGATATTCGTAAAGCATTTTCATCACCGGTATATCATATGCACAAAAAGAAAAAGCTGTACCCTTTCAGGATACAGCTTTGTTTTGTTTGATTACTATTTCTTGGACTCAAGGAATCCCCATACACCTGCTGCGATAATTGCCAGAGATGAGAGGAAGAACAGCCACAGACCGATTCCTGTTGAGTAAAGTGAAGTCTTTGTAGCGATATCTATTATCCACCAGATAAAGAGAAGTCCGCCAGCGCCGATAACGCCGATGTGCTTCTTTATGGTGACAAAGAAGATCGCCAAAAGAACAAACAGGATAAGGAAAATGTTGTATGCTGCGTGTCTTGTTTCCCAAATGTTGCCGTTTACTGATACCTTGATGAAGGATGAAACGGAATACTTATAGTTTGGCAGGAATGTGCTGATAAGCAGCAAAAGTGCGCCTGCCCAGCCGATGATCTGCTGTATGGTAGCTGATGGCTTTTTGAAGAAAGCTACCAGTTCATTTATCATATTAGCTGGATTAAAATCAAACTGGTTGCCGCCTGCATTACCTGTTGGCTGACCGAAACCACCTTGGTTCATAGGCTGCTGTGGCTGCTGTGCGCCCATCTGTGCGCCGCATGATGAGCAGAACGGGCTGCCATCGGGAACTTGTGCTCCGCATTTTGGACAAAACATAGATTTTTCAAACTTTACAATGATACAACGCAAAAATCAGCATTTTGAACAATACAGGGCTAAGTTTTTTTAATAAATTATCAAAATAATAAATAATTATCGCTTAATCCCAGCTTTTCCACACATCAGGGCAGTATCCTGCGGTGGCTTGTCTGCCGTTTCGCACTATCGGCGCGGTGATAATTCGCCCATTTTCAAGCAGTTTTTCAAATTTCTCCTCTTTGCTGCCGAGGTACTTGAAAAGCGCTGCTGCCTCGCCCTTGGCTTTGGGGTCGAGCAGCTTGTCGATATCGCCGACCGCGGCAAGCACGCTTGTAAGCTCGCCCTTGCTCATGCCCTTTGAATCGAGGTCGATGTACTGGAAGCTTATCCTGCGCTCTTTGAAGTATCTCTGCGCTTTTTTGGTATCAAACGAGGAGGAGCGTCCGAAGATCTGTATATTCATGCGAGTATCTCTCCGTTTCTGCATTCAAGGTAGATGGTGAAAGGTCCGTCGTTGGTGAGCGTGACCTGCATCTGCGCGCCGAACACGCCGCTTTCGACCTTGCCGCTTATTTTCTCGGCGCACTTTGCTTTGAAGACTTCAAACAGGCGGTTTGCTTCATCGGGCTTGCCTGCGCAGATGAATGACGGGCGGTTGCCGTGGTGACAGTCGGCAAGCAGGGTGAACTGCGATACGGCGAGAATGTCGCCGCCGACATCGTTTATGGAAAGGTTGGTCTTGTCGTTTTCGTCTGCGAAGATGCGCAGCTTTGATATTTTATCCGCGAGCTTTTCGCAGTCGGCATCGGTATCGCCCTGCGCCGCGCCGAAAAGTATCATATAGCCCTTGCCTATCTCGCCGACCGTTTTGCCGTCTGCGGTGACGCTTGCGTGTGTGACGCGCTGGATGATTGCTTTCATAATGCTCTCCTTATCAGTATAGTTTTATATTGTAGTGGTAGGTGTAGGTTTCGCCTGCGGACAGTTTTATAGCATGGGGTTTGTCCTCGATGGCTTCAAAATCGTCATCGTAGAAGGTCGGCACGCTTGTCCACGGCTCGAGGCAGACAAAGGCTGCATTATCGTCAGCTGTGGGCGACCATACGGTTATGCAGTCGGAATCGGGGTATTCAAGGCGGACATAATGGGCGCTCTTTTTTGACTTCAGCGAGATAGCCTTGGAGTTTGGATACTCGATGGGAATGGAGTCGTTATCAAACAGCGAGCGTGTTATAGCAAGCGTTCTGCCGTTTTCAACGAGGATGACCTGCTTGCCGCCGATCATCTGGGTGATATGCTCGTTTTCATCAAACTCGGCATAGTAGTCGTCAAAGCTTGTGCCGTCATCAAGGGGACAGTTGAACGCGGGGTGCGCGCCGAGGTAAAAGTACATATCGTCATCGCCCGTATTGGTGACGGTATTTTCGGCCGTGACGCAGCTGCCCGATATTGTGTACTTTACGTCAAGGGCGAACTTGTAGGGGTACTGCGCGAGCGACTCGGCGTTCTCGGTGAGCGTAAAGGACAAGGAGCTGTCGGTCTGCGATGTGAGAGCAAACTCCATATCACGCGCAAAGCCGTGGTTGGCTTTCATACGGTACTGTTTTCCGCGCGCGGTGTAGCATCTGTCCTTTGGCGAGCAGATGAACGGAAAGAGTATGGGTGCGTAGCGTTTCCACGCATCGCCGCATTGCCAGAGGTATTCTTTTCCGCCAAGGCGCAGAGAGTGGAGCTCGGCACCGAAGGTATCGGCTGAAAGCTCGAGGATATCGTTTTTTATTGTGTAAAGCATATTATCCCTCCCGAAAAGTTTTATCAAGTAAATGATAACACATTTTGCGATCGATTTCAACTTTTTCGGGATAGTTTGCGGGAATCTTCGGCAAAGGGCGTATCTGCGCGGCGGTATGCAGGTGCAGGGGTGCGCGGAGCATGGTCATTCCGGCGGTGCGGTTTGGTTTTGAAATAGCGAGCACGGGCGAGCAAGAGTGAGAAAATCAAAGAAAACGGGGCGAAACATCAAAAAAGTTCGTTCCATTTTGCCGCTTTTTGCTTCCCGCGGCTTTGCAAAAATCGCGCTTTCGTGTTATACTATGCTAAACCGAAAGGTTGAGGATGTACATCCGTTATGGGAGAGAATTCACTTAAGGCAACACCGCGCAACCAACAGCTAACGCTTTTGTACGTCATAAACTTGCATATTTTCCGTCATAGCAACCAAAAACTCCTTGACTTACGCCAGTGCCTGCGTCATTTTTAGTCACTCTGACGGAAAATCTGACTGCGTTTCTAACGCACAATGGTCGTGCGGTATTGCCTTAAACAGAAAGGAAAAAGACTATGAGTGAGGAAAGAGTAATCGACATCGGAAAAGGCGGAAAGAAAAACAAGGTGCCGCTTATTGTGGGTATTGTGGTGATAGCGGCTTTTGCAGCTGTTGCGATACTTTCATCAATAAAGATAGTGCCTGCGGGCTGCACGGGCGTTGTTACGACGTTCGGCGAGGTATCCGACACATCTTTGACGGAGGGACTGCACTTTGTTGTTCCGTTTGCGCAGAAGGTCGAGGTCATCTCAAACAAGATACAGATATATGAGGCTACGGCTGATGCGGTATCAAAGGACTTGCAGGCTGTCTCGACGAAGATAGCCGTCAACTACCGCATACGCAGCGAGGCTTCGGCAAGGATATTCAGAGATATAGGCGTTGACTACAAGGACGTTATACTTATGCCGACCGTGCAGGAGGGTATGAAGAGCGTCTGCGCAAAGTACAATGCAGAGCAGCTTATCTCGCAGCGCGCAAGTGTTGCAGAGGAGATAAAGACCGAGCTGGAGGCAAAGGTCAACGAGTACGGCATTGAGATAGAAAAGTTCAACATCGTCAACTTTGATTTCTCAAAGGAATTCAACGAGGCTATCGAGGCAAAGCAGGTAGCAGAGCAGAACCTTATCAAGACAAGGACAGAGCAGAACCAGGCTATCGTAGTGGCAGAGGCAGAGGCGAAAAAGAAGGTCATCGCGGCGGAGGCTGATGCAAAGGCTATAAAGGCAAGGGCTGACGCACAGGCTGCGGCGAACAAGACTATTTCAGAGTCGCTCAACCCGTCACTTATACAGTACCAGACTATCGAGAGATGGAACGGCGTGCTCCCGAAGGTCGCAGGCAGCGCTAATCCGCTTATAGCTATGGACATTGACGGCGAATCGGCAAACGGTCAGAGCCAGAGCAGCACACCTGCACAGACACAAAACAGCGCACAGTAATGCGTTTATATTGCAGCGGCGGCCGCGGACTGCCGCTGTTTTCTTATCTCGTCTAAAAATGCAAGAGCCCCGAAACTGCTGCTTCGGGACTCTTTTCTTTTCGTGTATGAAAAAGCTGTTCGGGGGATAGCGTATCTGCGCAGCTGTACAGCTTATCCGGCTGCGCAGACAGTAAAACAAGATCGGAGGTATATAAGGCAGCACCGCACAGCCACCGCGCTGCGCTTTGCACATCATCTGCCGGCATATTTTCCGCCAAATCATACAGATTCGGCTTGACGAAAAATCTGACGGCGCATCTGATGCGCAATGACTATGCGGTGCTGCCTTAGGTCAGATATATCTTTCCTTGGCAATAAGATAGCACGGCGAGGAGGAAAAGTCAATACGAAAAGCTGAATTTTATCCGAACTGTAAATCTGCTGTTGCAATTTTGAGATTTTTATGATATAATCAGTTACAATAATTACGCGAAGGGAGTGTTTTTAATGGGTCTGAAGGGTATTTTGCTTATTATCGAAGGTCTTGTTTGCTTTGTGGGGTTTATGATCATCTATATGGGCATACAAAAGAAAAAGAGGTGCACGGAGCCCGGCATTGCGCAGATAGTTGACATAAAGCGCAGTGCGAACACCGACGACAAGGGCAACAAGTCGTACAAGTACCGCCCTGTGCTTGAGTTCAATGTCGGCACACAGAAGATACGCAAGGCTGCGGGTGTAAGCTCGGACAAGAGCAAGGCGTACAAGATAGGGGACAAGGTGAACATCAAGTTCAATCCATTAAAGCCCAAGGAGTTTATGACGAAAAAACAAAAGACGGGCGCGCTCACGGGCGGTGTGATGATGGGCATTGCTGTGGCTGCGGCGGTCGCGACACTTATAATTGCATAGCGCTGTGCTCCCTTTGGAAAAGGCTTCCGAAGGGAGCTTTTTTTGCGGCAGTTGTTAAAGTGTACAATTTTTCGTCCACTTTTTCTGCGAAAGTTTTGTTTTATGCGTATTGACGGCGGTTGGTCTGTGTGATATAATATCAAGGATAGAATGAGGGGACTGTACCCTGAAAGGAGATGCGCGGGATTGGCAAGAGGGCGTGTTAAACACCATAAGGTCGGGTATATTATCGCGGCGATAGTAACTGCGGCGATACTCGGTGCACTTGTGTGGCTTATGTTTGTTTTGTTCCCGTCGGATAACGGAAATGATTCGGTACCGTTGAAAAAGACTCCGCTGGCGACGAGGACTACCCAGGTCAGCGTGCCCGATACTAAAACCTCTGTCACGCAAAAGACCGAACCGCCGAAAGAGGAGATAAAGGTCGGCGCGGTGAAGCTTGAAAACGGGTTTGAGCAGGCTGCGGACGGCGCATATATACTGAAATGGCAAAAGCCCGAGAATGCAGGCGGCTACCGCATTTATTACAGCAGCTCACCTTCGGGCGTGGTATGGAAGCTCGCGGGGACGATAACCGACCCTGATGTGTGCAAATTCGCCGTGGACAAGGACAGCGACTTGCATGGCGGTGTTTACAGCTTCAAGGTAGAGGTGTTTGCGAAGAACAAGGACGGCGGCATCATTACGGGCGGCAGCAGTAATGCTGTTGAGCTTGATCTGACGGAGAAAACTCCCGAATTTGCAAAGCTTTATCTGCTGCCAAAGGGCACACAGGTCTACGATGCAAAGCTGCAGGCGATGTATATCCTCACGGAAGAGGGCTACTACACGGGTGATCCCGATGAAAAGCACAAGGGATATATTGCGATAGATTATATGTTCACAACGGCGTATGTGAAGCAGACCGACAAGGTCAAGGAGGTTAAGGACGCTGTTGCGCTGCACACGAGCGTTATCGGTCAGGAGGGCGGACAGATATTCGGAAGCTCTGCCTGCGGACCGACTGCGGCTGCGGTGATCGTTCGCTACGACAAGGGCGAGAAATGGGACAAGGACGAGCTTATCAGATACACCGAGAAAAACAAGCTTGCCGATCAGGGAAGTATGATGGGCGAGGTCGGTAAGGGCGGAATGAGCGCGCCGATGGTAATAAAGCTTATACAGATGTACTCGGGCGGCAAGTACAGTGCAAGCAACATCTTTACGGAGAGCCAGAAGCCCTCGGGGCAGATAACAGCGGTCATTGACAAGGGAATGCACTCGATACTGTCGGTAAGGTATGCGTGGGGCATTGTTCACCACCCGTATTCGATAATACACTTTGTTGAGCCGAGCGCTTACGCGGTAGAGAACGGAGAGCTGTATTTCTACTACGGCGACACCGCTTACGGAAACGGTCCGAAGGGGCTGAAGAAGGTATCGGCTAAGGAAGTCGATGAGTCGGTAGCGACGGTTGAGGGCGAGCCCAAGTGCCTGATCGTGCTGGACGGCGGTGTGCAGAAATCGCCAAAGGAAAATTAGAACTCACATTTGAGCTGATCTGAAAAGGTCAGCTCTTTTATTTTGCCGTCCTCAAACTGCGCGGTGAAGTCGTGTCCGTTTACGCTGCCCTTTTCGGTGACGGTGTCGCCTTGCGCTGTGCAGCTCACGCCGCGCTTTGCTATCATCTCCTCAAGCGCGCCGCAGCAAAGGCTCGCGCATGACCACTGTGGGACGCTCTTGCGGTCAAGCTCGTATTTCAAGCCCTGCATCTCAAGCGTGCAGACATCGCCTGTGAAGCCGAGCCGCAGACCTGCGACAGTTTCGGGGGCGGTGAACTCCATTTGCCAGATCTGCGCATCGGCGCGGGTGAGGGTGGCGGTGTAGTTCCTTTCGCCGTTTGTGATCTTGACCTGTGATGAGAATTTTTCGTCAAGCTCGCACGGCTTGGCGCTGCTCTGCGATGAGCAGGAGCAAAGACACACGCACGCGGCGAGGACGGTGATGAAGAGTTTTATTCGCATATTATGCCTCCTGTGTAGTTTGCAAGATAAATCAGTATTTGCCGCGGTATATTCGGTGAATAATCGGGCTGGAACTCTTTTGGAGAAGAGTTCCCCCCGTACCCCCCTCAGAAACCTTTTATTGCTTTTTCGCCATTTGGGGACAGGTTTATAAGAGAGTGCGAAGAAAATTCTTTTCAGAAGAACTAACCCAACTATGCACTGAATATTTCTCAACAAATGCGGATTTACTGCGATTTGCATATCGTGCAACTGTGGGTATTCTCTTGGGAGTGTTTTTCCTCAAACTCTTTTTTCTGAACTCTCTAACACTTTTCATCAACGGGAGCTTTGCCTCCCGTTGATGAAAAGTCATTAAAAGGTTTAGGAATAGGGGTATAGCGACCTGCGGTCGCTTGCGAGAATATCCAAAGGATATTCTCGGGGGGATAACGGAGTAACCGTTACCACGGTTACTCCCAAGAGAACGGCACGGTTACTCCCAAGAGAACGGCTTTGCCGTTCTCGACCTTCGTCCAAAAGGGTTTCCCCCAGCTGCTCGACAAGCATACCTCGGCAAACTCGGATTTGTGGGGGATGAAAAAAGCTTTCTTCTGCTGACAGAAGAAAGCTTTTGCAGTATGTGATATTACATTTCCTCGATGACTTTCAGGGTGTGGGGGATCTCGCGCAGGACATCTGTGGGCAGTATGCCGCGCGGTGACGCATCTTTACACAGCGTTCTTGCTGATGTGCCGAGAATGAAGCTTGCTGCGGCGCAGGCGGCTTTTATATCGCAGCCCTGCGCGATGAGCGAGGCGGTCATTCCTGCGAGGATATCCCCCGAGCCGCCTTTGGAAAGCGCGGTATTGCCTGCATCGACAAGCACGCAGCCGCTGCGGTCGACGGCGAAAGTCTCGCTGCCCTTGGCAAGCACGGTAATGCCGTACTTATCGGCAATCTGCTTTGCGCAGCCGAGCGGATCGTCAAGCACCTGTGAAAGCTCGCAGCGGCAGAGCCTTGAAAGCTCCTTCGGGTGAGGTGTGAGTATCACATCGGATTTTTTCTTCTGTAATACATCTATATTCACCGCAAGCGAGTTTATGCCGTCGGCATCTATTACGACGGGACAATGTGATTCGCGCACTATCTGCGAGATAAGCATTTCGGTCTGACCCGTATGACCTATTCCGCAGCCAACGAGCAGGCAGCCTGCGTTTTTGGTCTTTTCGATGAGCATATCTGCGTTTGTGTGCGCGGCAGATCCACCGTCACTTTCAAGACGGGTGTAGATACATTCAAGCAGAGAGCCCGAAAGCGAAGAGATCACGCGGTCTGTGGTACAAAGCTCACAAAGACCGACACCTGTACGCAGCGCTCCGAGGGCGCTGAGTCCTGCGGCACCTATATAGGCATCGCTGCCGCAGACGGCGACAAGCTTGCCGAATGTGCCTTTATGGCCGTATGGGGTGCGGTACGGCAGAGAGCCCTTGACAAAGTGCGCATCACACACGGTTATGGGGAAGTCGCTTTGGCGCGCTTTTTCGGGGATAGCTATATCGGCGGTGAGTATCTCGCCGCAGCTGTATTTTGCAGGGGAGAGAAGCAGCCCGAGCTTTTTTGCGTGGAAGGTAACGGTGAGGTCTGCTTTGAAGGCGCAGGGGTCTGCTTTGCCGTTTGAGGCATCGCACCCCGAGGGGATATCGCACGCTATGCGCAGGGCGGAGGTTTCATTCGCTGTGCTGAATATCTTTGCCTGCTCGCTTCGGAGGGTGCCCTTGAAGCCTGTGCCGAAAACGCAGTCGATAATGACATCGCAGCCGTCAAGTGCGGCTTGCAGGTCGGTCATTACGGCAACGCTTTTATCGAGCTTTTCAAAGGCTGCTATTGCAAGCTCTGTATTCGGCTGACCGCAGCAAAGAAGGACCTTTACTTTTACGCCTGCAAATGAAAGGTGGTTGGCTGCAACAAAGCCGTCGCCGCCGTTATTGCCCTTGCCTGCGAGTATGGTGCAGCTGTGCAGGTCATTTTTCATACACCTTTCAAGCACTGTCCTTGCAAGAGCCTCGCCTGCGTTATCCATAAGCTGCGCAAGGGAGGTGCCGCACCCGGCGCTGCGCTGCTCGCAGTTTTTCATCTGCTCGGTGGTGAGTATGGTTTGCATAGCGTTCACTCCTTGTAAAGAATCACTACTGCTGTGGCATAGTCCTTGGTGTGAGAGATGCTCACAGACGCGCTCAAGCCGTTTTTGCGCACTATATCAAGCGCACTGCCCGAAAGCTCAAGGTAGGGGCAGCCCTTTTCGTCGCGAAGGCAGCTGACCTCGTGCAGAGCAAAGCCTGAAACGCCCGTACCGAGCGCTTTTGCGAAGGCTTCTTTTGCAGCCCAGTTGCCTGCCATCGACTGTGCGGGATCTTTTTTGAGCGAAAACAGCTCACGCTCTTTTTGGCTGAATACTCGGTCGGTGAAGCGAGGCGAGGTGCAGCTTTTTCTCACTCTTGCGACCTCGATGATGTCTGTACCGACGGCTATCTTATTCATCATCTGCGTTGCCTGCGCCCTTATATGTCTTTTGGAACTCGCGCTTTATCTCCCTCGGAAGATAGGGCACGATAAGCTCGAGCATTTTTGCGTTGGGTGAGAAAAACAGCGTAGTATCGCCGTAATCCTTGTATTTGAAGTCCATAAAGTATTCATCGAGGGTGCCGCTGTTGTCAGAGGCGATGACCATTGTGCTGTCCGCCTCGACCTCCATATCGTCATTCCAGATGCCAAAGGAGGTGATGGTGCCTATCTGCACGCTGCAAAGCCTTTTGCGCTTGCTTTTGCCGATTATCTTATCAACGTCGAGCTCGCCGTTGGTGAAGGCGTACTCGTACTCAACCACCAGCTTTTTTGAGAGCCTGAAGGCGAGCCACACCGCAGCACAGCCTACAAACAGCGCGAGCGGCGCGATATATGGGAAAAATGCGATAGATGCGAGCACGAGCCCGAATGCGAGGGCGAAGGCTGACACCTTTACCCAAAGCTCAAGCATTTTATCGCGGCTTGTGGGGGTCTTTTCCACGACCTGTTCCATAAAAACGTCCATTTACGATCAAGTTCCTTTCTGTCGATTGTAATCATTGTACCACAACCGCCCCTTTTTTTCAAGAGTTTTGTGACAAATACTGAAAAGGTGCGCGCGTGTGTTGAAAAGGCGCGTGATTTGTGGTATACTGTTTGCGGAAAAGTTGTTTGAGAGGAGTTATATTCAAGGAATATGGTCATAGATTTTCACATACACGCTTTTAACCCGAAGATCGCGGAGCGCGCGATACAGACGCTTGAAAAATGCTCGGGGATACAGCCGCTTACACGCGGTCTTATCGAGCAGACTGTGCAGCGTATGGACGAGTGGGGGATAGACCGCTCGGTGATGCTGCCGATAGCTACAAAGCCTTCGCAGCAGGTGATAATAAACGATTGGGCGGCGCATCAGGACGGCGGCAGGATAATCTCCTTCGGAAGTGTACACCCGGATGCCGATGATGCGATAGACGAGCTTTGGCGGATAAAGGAGCTTGGCCTGCACGGTGTAAAGCTGCACCCCGATTATCAGGGTTTTATGATAAACGACTCGCGGCTCGACGGCTTGCTTGACGAGATAGAAAGGGCAGATCTGCCTGTTGTTTTCCACGCGGGGTTTGACGTGGTTTCGCCCGACCTTATTCACTGTCCGCCGCGGCTTGCGCTTGAAATGATAAAGCGGCACAGGGGCTTGAAGGTCGTACTTGCGCACCTTGGCGGAAATGATATGTGGGACGAGGTATACGATGTGCTTGCCGGCATTGACGGCGAGGTGTACTTTGACACGGCTTTTACGGGGTGGAAATGCCCCGAGGAGATGCTGACAAAGATGATTGGCAGACACGGCGCGGAGAGGATACTTTTTGCAAGCGATCTGCCGTGGGACAGCCCCGACAGGATAAAGCAAAAGATACTGGGCTTGAAGATATCTGACGATGCAAAGGAAAAGATACTCGGGCAAAACGCGGTGCGCTTGCTCGGGCTTTGATGAGGAGTGGTTTGAAATGTCTGTAAAGGACGATATAGCTGATATTCTTGAACAAAACCGCGGCAGCTATGTTTCGGGGCAGGAGCTTGCAGGCAGGCTCGGCTGCACGCGCGGTGCGGTATGGAAGGCGGTGCGTGCTTTGCAGCAGCAGGGCTTTGGCATAACTGCGGCGACAAACAAGGGCTACTGCCTTGACCCCGACAGTGATGTGCTGAACGAAAACGGCGTGCGAAAGTACCTTGACGACAGCTGCAAGGGTATGCAGATAAGTGTTTATCCGAGTGTCGGCTCGACAAATGACGTTGTAAAGGAGCTTGCGGCAAAGGGTGCGCCCGAGGGCACGGTCGCGGTGGCGGCGCAGCAGACGGGCGGCAAGGGCAGGCTCGGGAGGTCGTTTTTTTCGCCCGAGGGTACGGGGCTTTATCTGAGTATTCTTTTAAGACCTGATATCGAGGTCGCAAGGGCAGTGCGGATAACCACCTGTGCGGCGCTTGCGGTGTGCGGCGCTATCGAAGAGCACACGAGCGAGAAGCCGTGCATCAAGTGGGTCAACGATGTGTATATCCGCGGCAGGAAGGTATGCGGGATACTCACAGAGGCGAGTCTTTCGATGGAAAGCGGCGGTGTGGACTACGCGGTGCTCGGCATAGGAGTGAACGTATATGAGCCAAGCGGCGGTTTCCCGGAGGAGATAAGGGACATAGCGGGCGCTGTGACGCAGCAGAAATCGGCAGACCTGAAAAACAGGCTCGCAGGGAGCATAATAAGCGGCTTTATGCGCTTTTACAGGGATATATCGAGCGGCAGCTTCCGCGAGGATTACAGCCGCAGGCTGATGTGGAAGGGCGAGGAGATAGTTGCGATAAGCGGCAGGGAAAAGACACGGTGCAGGCTTATTGATGTCGATGACGAGTGCAGGCTTGTTGTGCAGCTGCCCGGCGGCGAGAAAAAGCTCATATCAAGCGGGGAGATAAGCATACGAAAAATATAGAAAATGTGTGCGCAAACTATTGAAAAAAGTAAAAAAATATGGTATACTTAATTGATTAGATGTGTTGTAAGGGTCGTGCCGATATGGATAAGGAACTCAACAGGATAAAAAAAGTAGCCGCGATACAGGATATGTCGGGCATAGGCAGATGCTCGCTGACGGTGATAATCCCTGTTCTGAGCGTTATGGGCGCGCAGGTGTGCCCTGTGCCGACGGCGGTGCTTTCGGCTCACACGGGGTACGGCGAGTTCGTTATGCGCGACCTTACGGATTTCATTCAGCCTGCGCTGGAGCATTACAAAAAGCTGGGTGTGCAGTTCGACTGCGTGTACAGCGGCTTTCTTGCATCAAGCGAGCAGATAGACAGCTGCCTGGAGTTCTTTAAGGCTTACCCGAATGCGCTGAAGGTCGTTGACCCTGTGATGGGCGATGACGGCAAGGCGTATGCGACTTATACCAGCGAGCTTTGCGGCAGGATGAGCGAGCTTGTGGCGGTGGCTGACCTTATCACGCCTAATCTGACCGAGGCGGCGATACTGCTCGGCGAGCAGTATCCAAGCGGCGCTATCAGCGAGAAAACGGCTAAGGACTGGCTGGTGCGGCTCTCGCAAAAGGGCGCAAAGACGGTCGTTATAACATCGGTAAGGCTGGAGGGCTCGGGTGCGGCGACTGTTGGCTACGACAGCGCTGACGACAGCTTCTGGAAGATAGACAATGTGCTTGTGCCTGCGCATTATTCGGGCACGGGCGATATGTTCACAAGCGTGCTGATAGGCGGACTGCTGCGCGGTGACGCTCTGCCTGCGGCTCTTAACAGGGCGGCGGAGTACACGGAGCATACGGTGTATCAGACGTATCAGTGCAAAAACTCCTTCCGCGACGGCTTGCTGTTTGAGGGCGAGGGCATGGCATGGCTCAACAGCGCTCACAGATTTGATGACTGCAAGCGTATGTGAGGCGGTGAGGGGTATGGAAAAGGACTTGACACCGAGGCTGAACATTGTACTTGTCGAGCCGCGGATACCGCAGAACACGGGGAATATCTCACGGACCTGCGCGGTGACGGGCGCGGTGCTGCATATGGTAAAGCCTTACGGATTCACGATAACGGACAGCGCGCTGAAAAGGGCAGGGCTTGACTACTGGGACAAGCTGGAGATACACGAGTATGAGAGCCTTGACGAGTTTTTTGAGAAAAATGACGGCGATATGTACTTTTTTACCACGAAGGGAAGAAAGGTACACTCGGACGTGGAATATGATATAAATAAGCCGACCTATCTTATTTTCGGCAGGGAGGACAAGGGGCTGCCCGAGCGGCTTTTGTTTGATAATCCCGAAAAGTGCGTGAGGATACCTATGAGGCAGACGCTGCGAAGCCTTAATCTGTCAAATTCGGCGGCGATAGCGGCATATGAGGTGCTGCGGCAGTGGGATTACGCGCTTTTGAGCAGGTGCGGTCAGCTTACACAATATAAATGGGAAGATACAGGGGAGGTACCTTAATGGCTAAAATAAAATTCGTTACAGATTCTGCGAGCGACATTTCGGAGGCTTATGAGAAAAAGTACGATATCCTTATCCTCAATTTCAAGGTGGTAATGGGCGACAAAAGCTACACTACCCGTGTGGATTTCGACAACAGGAAATTCTACAAGATGCTGGACGAGTTCGACGGCGTGCCGACGACCTCGCAGATAACGACGCTGGAGTTTGTTGAGGTGTACAAAAAGCTGTTTGAGGAGGGCTACACCGATATAATCTTTACCTCGATAAACAGCAAGGGCTCTGCGACCTATGATAACTCGGTGATGGCGGTAAGTATGTTCTATGACGAGGTGCCGCAGGCGCAGGGTAAAATAAACATCTACAATATCGACGGGCGCGGCTACACGGGCGCTTACGGATACCCTGTTATACAGGGCGCGAAAAAGGCGAGAAAGGGCGCATCGGCAAAGGACATAGTTGCGTATATGAAGGACTGGATAGACAACTGCGTTATCTTCTTTGCGCCGTACACGCTCAAGTACGCGAGAAAGTCGGGAAGGATACCCTCGGCGGCGGCTTTTGTGGGCGAGGTGATGGGTCTGAAGCCTGTTATGCGCATTCAGGACAACAAGATAGTCACCGAAACAAAGGTCAGGGGCGAAAAGGCGGTAATACCGAAGATACTTGACCTTACAATTGAGAATATGATACCAAAGACTCCGTACTGCATCGTTTACGGCAACGATGAGGCTGTGATGGAGGAAATGGCGCAGATGATGATAAAAAAGGTAGGATATCCGCCTGAGAAGTATTTCCAGATAGGTGCGGCGATTGCGATAAACGCAGGTCCGCGCGTGGTAGGAGTTATCTTCAAGGCACAGCAAAAATAAAACTCTGCGTGTTCGGAGGGATATGAAATGAGCGATAAATTATCCTGGATACTTATGGGCGGCGGTGCGGCGGTCGTGCTGGTGAGCTGCTGGTGCAGGGTGCTGCTCGATGTTGACCGCGTATGGTTCGTGCTGTTTGTGGTTATCGGGCTGGGCATGATAGCTGCGGGCAAATTCGGAAAGTTCGGCGGCAAGGACGGCAAAGACGGCAAGTAGATGCGCGCAATTGTAAAACGTGGGTGAATAATAAAAGAAAGTGCTTGATTTTTTCGGCGCTTTCCTTTATAATAGAATAGTCGGGGCAAAACCCTGTACAAAATGTAAACTATGGGGGCATATCCCCAAATTATAAAAAGAGAGGATGTCTGTAATTATGGCAGGTTTAAACAAGGTCAGTGTTGATGACATTAACGTAAAGGGCAAAAAGGTCCTGGTAAGAGTTGATTTCAACGTTCCGCTCAAGGACGGCGTTATCACTAACGATAACAG
>CADAEJ010000059.1 GCA_902786965.1 uncultured Ruminococcus sp.
GACCCAAATGGCGAAAAAGAGATAAAAGTTTTAGGGGTGGGGTTTGGGGAGAGACCCTTTTTCAAAAGGGTCCTCCCCAATTATGCGGTGTACACACCGCGGCAAACTCTGATCTATGTTAGCATAGTTTTGTAAAAATGATTGCATTATCATCAAAAGAATGTTATAATTAGTTATCTTCAACTACGGGAGCGTTTAATATGTACTACTATATAAAAAACACACTTGAAAGAACCGACACGCCCGATCTCAGCGGCGGCAGCGGCAAATTCGTTGCTGTGCTTACATCGGCGCAGTGGCTTGAGAGCAGGGACAGGTTCGATATGGGCATTGAGATGGACATGGATCTTTCGGCGATAGATTCCACCAAAGCCGAGGTGAACTACGACTCGCTGACGGGTACTTTCAGCGTTCCCGACAGGGAGAACATCAGTGCGCCCAACATCAATTTCGCGTTTGCACTTGACGAAAAGGGCATTGTTTTTATTGATGACAGCGGCTTTGTCAGCAGTACTATCGGCAGCATCATAAGCTCAAAGCGCTGGGCTATGCCGTGCATGGAGCGCTTTATCTATGACTTTCTCGAACAGATAGTTTCGCGCGACCAGAACATTTTACAGGGCGTGGACAAGGAGCTGGACACGATAGAGTACAAGATACTCGAGGGCGATGAAAACGACCCGTCACTTCGGGTCAGCCGCATACGCAGCGACCTGCGTGATATGCGGATACACTACGAGCAGCTGCTGGAGCTTTCACAGGAGCTTGAGGAAAACGAAAACGACTTTTTCAACGAGGACAACACACGTTACTTTCACCTGTTCTCGCAGCGCGTTTCGCGGCTGCACAATGTGACCTCCTCGCTGCGCGATTACTCGATACAGATACGCGAGCTGTATCAATCACAGCTTGACAAAAAGCAGAACCGCATTATGACGCTGCTGACTGTGATAACCTCGATATTCATGCCGCTTACGCTTATCGCGGGCTGGTACGGAATGAATTTCAAATACATGCCCGAGCTTGAACATGAGGCGGCATACCCTATCGTCATCGCGGTAAGCATTGCGATAGTTATTATCAGTCTTATATTCTTCAAAAAGAAAAAGTGGCTTTGACAGCCGTAAAACGAAACAGCACCTGCGCAAAGGCAAGTGCTGTTTTTTTATCAAGCGTGGCGGTGACGTATGAGGGGATGCTTTTTTTCTTGTGAAAAATGCACGCCTTTTCTGCAAAGCAGCACCGACATCACCATTGCGATGCTCCAGCCTATCGGCCATGCTGACCAGATGCCTGTTGTGCCGAAGTATGACGACAGCACCTTGGCAAGCACTACGCGCAGTATCAGGTCGGTAAAGGTCGCGGACATGAACTGCTTCATCAGCGTTGCGCCCCGCAGCACGCCGTCGGAAACGAGCTTTACGGCGGCAACGAAATAAAACGGCGAGACTATCTGCAAGAATCTTACGCCGACATTCAGCGCGGTATCGGTCGGCTTATCGAGGAAGAAGTATACGAGGCATCTGCCTGCAAAGAGGTACAGCAGGACTATCGGCACGCAGATGACCCAGACGAGCTTTATGCCTGCTTTGAAGCCCTCGCGGACTCTTTGCGGCTTGCCTGCGCCGAGGTTCTGCGCGGTGAAGTTGGACACGCCGTTGCCAAGGGTCGTGAAGGAGGTTATAACAAGATTGTTGAGCTTGACGGATGCGGCATAGCCTGCGGTAACGCTGGAACCAAAGCTGTTTATGACTCCCTGTATGATGATGTTGCCCACGGAGATAAAGCTTTGCTGGATGATGCTCGGAACGGCGACAACGGCTATTTTGCCGAGCAGCTTCCACGAAAAGAGGTCGGCAGGCTGCTGAGTTTTAATTTTGTAAAGTCTTCTGAAAACGACTGTTACAGCAAGCACGCAGCTCACTCCCTGGCAGATGAGGGTCGCCCACGCGACTCCCGCGACGCCCATGCCGAATGCGGTCACGAAGAGGATATCAACGGCGATATTTGAGACCGATGATGCGGCAAGGAAGATGAACGGTGTGCGCGAATCTCCCAGTGCTGCAAAGATGCCTGTTGCGATATTGTAAAAGAACACGAACGGCAGGCTCCAGATGTATATATCAAGGTACTGCTTTGAGGCTGTCATGATATTATCGGGGGTGTTTATCATCTCAAGCAGCTGACGGGAGAATATCAGCCCTGCGAGCATAAGCACGAGGCACAGCGCTGCGCCTGCGATAAGGGTGGTATAAACTGCGGTCTTCATATCCTTCATTCGCTTTTCGCCGAAGAGCTTTGAGACGATGACCGAGCAGCCTATATTGCACCCGAATGCAAAGGCTATGAACACAAGTGTTATCTCGTAGCTGTTGCCGACTGCCGCAAGTGCATCTTCTCCGAGGAATTTGCCTGCAACAAAGCTATCGGCGATATTGTAAAGCTGCTGGAAGATCATGCTGCCGAAAAGCGGCAGGCAGAATTTCCACAGCACCCTGTCTGAACGTCCTACTGTCAGATCCCTGTTCATTAGTATCTCTCCCTGAAAAACTCACTATTGACTTTATTACCGTTATATAGTATAATTCATTTTCAGGAATATGTAAAATATATATTTAACATATCTGATATATACTTTCTATATGGAGGTTTTATATGAATATCAGCTACGATCATTACAGGATATTTTACTATGTTGTCAGATACGGCAGCTTTACAAAGGCTGCAAGCGCACTTACGAGCAATCAGCCCAACATCACAAGGGCTATGGGGATACTTGAATCAGAGCTTGGCTGCACGCTTTTTATCCGCACCAACAGGGGCGTTAAGCTGACGGCGGAGGGACAGAGGCTGTACGAGCATATTAAGCCTGCTGTTGAGCAGATACAGACGGGCGAGGAGGAGCTTGCGCTGCGAAAGACGCTGCAATCGGGCATTATCTCGATAGGGGCGAGCGAGATAGCGCTGCGCTGCTTTTTGCTGCCGCTGCTTGCGAAGTTCCACAAGAAGTACAGCGGTGTCAAGCTGCGGATATCGAACTTTTCCACGCCGCAGGCGATATCTGCGCTGCACAAGGGAGTGGTGGACATTGCTTTCGTTACGACACCGACAAGTGATATGAAGGGGCTGAAGGCGGTCAACATAAAAAAGGTTCGCGAGCTGCCCGTATGCTCGGCGGAGCTTTCACATCTGTCGGGGAAGGCTCTTGGTTATGACGAGATAGCGCGGTATCCGATAATATCATTGAGCGAGGGGACGAAAAGCTATGATATGTACAGGGATATTTTTGTGCAAAACGGTGTTGCTTTCGATCCCGATATTGAGGTCGCGACTGCCGATCTGATACTGCCTATGGTCAGGAGCGGACTTGGCATAGGCTTTGTGCCCGAGCCTTTCCTTAACGGTGTGCAGGGGGTAATAAAGCTGAAGCTGAAGGGCAAGCCGCCCGAGAGGCAGATATGCTGCATAAAGAACGTGCAGCACTCGCTAAGCAGCGCGGCGAGGGAGCTTGAAAAGATGGTGACGGAAAAAAACTAAGGGGACAGCCTATCAAAAGGCAGTCCTCTTAGTCTTTTGGTGATGTATTATCAGTCGGTGAGGTAGGATATGCTCATATCAAAGTTCTCGCTTTTCTCGCCGCTGCGAAGATAGTATTCAAGATCTCCGTCATCGGTTCTATAAACCACCAGCGAGTTATCCTCATATATACCATGGTACTTATTGTCTGTTGCCGATGAAACACTTCCGACGCCCGTACTGCCGAGCTTATCGTCCGAGGGGATACGCTTATATGTGCAGACCTTTTTCTCTCCGCAATAGACTGTACTTATCTTTTTGCAATAAACAGGTGTTAGTTCGCCCTTAACAAAACGGCTGTACTGAATCTCCGTATAGTCAAGCTTAAAATCACTCTCACCGGGATTTTGCCCAAGGTCGAAATGCGAATCGTGAGAGGACGGCATAAGCGCTCCTTCGGGCTTTGCAAGTTTGAACACCCATAGCAGCAAGGCAAGGAACACAGTTCCGAAGAAGAGTATCGACTCTCTTTTGAGCGTAACGTTTTCAGGCAATTCTTCATTCATCACCGCGGCGAAAAAGACGGTCTGTATAACGGCAGTAAACAGCGCAAGAATAAAACCGAGTACGAACAGTTTTCCGCTTATGTACAACGGGTTGTCATTCTTTTTTACAGATATCTCATACACGGCAGAAAATGCCGCAGCAGCTGCTGTAATGACTGATGCGATGACCATTTTTTTATTTATACCAAACCTTTTCTTCTCAAGTATTTCCTCGGTGTCATTGAAAAGGCGGCAAATAACTATCTGCACGGCAAAGAGATAGAAATTGCCGATAATGAAATAGACGCTTTGCGTTTTATCCTTTGCGATAGCATAGGTGAGCGCTTTGACGAACTCGCAGCCGACTGTTACGCCTGCAAAGCACAGAAGCTTTTTCTTGAAGCTGTACAAAAGCGACTGCTCTTTGAAGAACAGCAGAAAGATCACGAACGCTGCCACGAACACGACCACGCTGTACAGCACGAGCGTCCACAGCATATCAATTACATATTTGCCGCCCGTGATGCTCTTTGCAAGAAAGGTCTTATTATACTCGCCGATAAGGTTCATAAACAGCTCCTGCACATAAAACAGCAGGAAAACGAATATGTACTTTTTTGAAAATGTTTTTATTCTCATACTTCTCACCCGTTCGGGAAAATACAGTTTTTAGTATTATACCACTGCACTGTGAGATTGTCAACAAATAGGAGATATTTGTCCATTCAGATGCGGTTGTTGACGTAACAGACCTCGCCTGTGACGGCATCGACTGCTGCGTACACCTCTTTCCACCAATCAGTTTCAAAGTGGATCACCCAATACGGTTTGAGCATAACCTCTTTGAATTGAGAAACATCCAACCTATTTTTTGAGCCATTAAGATCAATGATAGGTATATACACCAGTTCCTCAAATCTTGCAGTATGCTCAAGGTGTGGTGCAAGCATTTTGCTTGCTGCTTCAAATGCATATTCAGGGGTGAGGATCTCTTTTATATCTTTCTTTTCTTTCAGTTCGATATTCTGGCTAAAATTCATCTGAACAGCTCTGCATTTATCATTAAAAGCAAGTACCGGGCCAAGCATTATCGGCATCTCGAGGAACTGATCATTGATATGAGGCACCGAATCAAATACGGGGATGCCATCTATTTCTCGTCTGCAATGCATAAATGCAAGCGTTTCACCGCTTTGCTCTGCAATGGTCGAGATCGAATAAGGCTTAAAAAAGACCGTTCCATTATTACAGGTTGAAAACAAATTAAGTATTTCATCTGTTTGCCTGTTCACATCTCTAATGTCAAGTTCTGCCGATCCCAATGACAGTCTGTCATCCGTCACCGGCATCAAGAGATTCCTCGTCTCCGTGACAGAAACAGAAGTACCATATATGGCTTTGTTCATGTATTCCTTTTCAACTATCGCAACAGTGCCGTTTGATGACACATAGCCCTGTTTTAATGTATTGCTGTACTCATATGTTCTGTCATCTGAGTTCGGGTCATTATGCAGCTTTTTCTGCGACGGATAATACCCCTGAGTCTTGTCAGGCAAAAAACTGCCGAACACGCTGTCCGCATTTTTTTCATAGTCAGTCGGTACAGATGCCTGATAGTCCGACGGGTAGGCATTTGCTATGACCTTGAAATTGCTGTCGATCTTCAGATTGTCGTACTTGCCTGCAAGGATAATATCCGTGCTTCCCTGCACGCACTTTTCAAGGTCTTTCTCGCTGACGGTTTTGTTGACTACCCTTTTTTCAGCCTTTGAGTCGGCGATCGACTCGCTTTGCTCACGGCTTTGCAAGCTGCTGTTCAGCTCGGCTTGCGAGCTGTTTTGGTCCTTTACGTTTTTGGGGGGCTGTGCGCACGCGGTGAGCATCACCGATGCAAGAATTATCGCTATTTTCTTTTTCATTACACTCACCTCATTCAATTATATCGGGGAAAAGCGCAAGCACCTCACCCGTCACCGCATCAACATAAAAGACTCTATGCGCACCGCCAAGGAAATCATTTTCCGCAGTCTTTTCCTTAAAGCACCAATACGGTCTTGCCGACAGCTCACACGTCTTGACGCAATAGCTTTCGTCATACCCCACAAGCTCTCCCTGCTCCTTTTGGGGATACCTTTGGCAAACCAAAGCATAGCAAAGGTCTGCCAATTCAAATGACAGATCAAGGTTCTTTGCAAGCTCGCTGTTAAGCTTGTTCATCGCGCCGCCCAGCGTCAGCAGTTTTTCATTGTCAGCCGTCTTTTGCATACTGCTGAATGAGCAGCTCTTGAAATACCTCGTTATCTGCTTTTTTGCAAGACATTCAATGCTGTACTGCACCGGTATCACAAAGCTCTTTTCGCCGTATATTCTGTCTGCTTGCAGCTTATCATATGCAAAGTCGGCGGAATCCAATTCCCGACCGTTTTCATCGACAAGTACCATTTCAAAATAGAACCCGTGTCTGTCATCAAGCTGTGAAACACCAACGCTTCTCACCTTATGCGTAAACCTTACTCTGTCGCATGGTGCAAGCTCTTGATTTGCAAAATCTTCTGCATACCTCACCGCCTCGCGCAAGCTCCACTCCTGCCCGTCGAGCATCTTGTACACCTTGTCCGAAATATCGTCAGTCAGCGGATAATACCGCTCTTTCATCTTCGCCTTGCCCTGATGTATTGCATAATAGTACTGTTCAAAATCGCTTTGACACGCCTGTCCGCCAGACATATGCCCATCGCCCGTCAGCGAAACACATCTGTACTGCGCACCCTGTCCAAGCTCTATGAATGTGTGGTCGTAAATCGGTTCATCGGGTGGATAGATGCGCTTGATATCATAATCAGCATCTGCGTTTTCATAGGGATTGCTGATAAGCGGTGCAGGCTCGCCGCGTCCATGGATCTGCTTTTTTATGCCTGATGCAGATTCATCGCCAAAAAGCCATTTTGCAGTTTTGTCGATATCATATGCACTGTCAGCTCCTATTTCAATCTTATAAGTCGGCATCGACTTTGAATCACCTGCGCCTGCACGCTTGACAGTCAGCCTGCCGTAATTTTTTGATGCATCCTCTTTCAAATGCGCGCGAATGTAGTCAAGGTCGCCGAAATCGCTCTCCTGCGCCTTTTTTTCGCCGGATTCAGTCAACTTATCGCCCGACATATCATCAGCCTGTGAGGACTGCACGCCACGCATACTGTTAAGCTCATCGTTTCTTTCCTTTACGTTTTTTGGGTGTCTGTGCGCACGCGGTGAGCATCACTGCGGCGAGCAGAACTGCGGTCTTTTTTAAAGCTGATATTTGCATATTCGCACTTCCTTTCTTTTATAGGTAGTGCGGTTTTCGCGGTGAAAAGTTGTTTCGGATATGTAAACTTACGGTAAAGGCTGATATATAGGGACGCAAAAAGCGCTCGTACCGAAAATGTACGGGCGCTGTTTTGATGCGTGTATATTATGCCTTATTGCCGTCCTCGGTCATAGATGCGCGGACAAATTCGGCAAAGAGGGGGTGGGGTCTGTTAGGTCTGCTTTTGAACTCGGGGTGAAACTGCACGCCGATGTAGAACGCTCTGTCGGTCAGCTCGACTGTTTCGACAAGTCTGCCGTCGGGGGAAAGTCCCGAGAGGGTAAGGCCTGCCGAGGTCAACCTTTCGCGGTAGTCGTTATTGAACTCGTAGCGGTGGCGGTGGCGCTCGCTGATGGTATCAGTACCGTAGCAGCGGCGCATCGCGGTATCGGGTGCGATGACGCAGGGGTATGCTCCAAGGCGCAGGGTGCCGCCCTTTTCGATAGAATCGCTCTGCCCCGGCATAAAGTCGATGACCTTATTTTTGCAAAGCTCGTTGAACTCGCCCGAATCTGCATCGGTGATGCCGCAGACGTTCCTTGCGTACTCGATAACGGCTATCTGCATACCAAGGCAGATGCCAAAGAAGGCTATGCCGTTCTCACGGGCATATTTCACCGCGGTTATCATACCGTCTATCCCGCGTCCGCCGAAGCCGCCGGGGACTATGATGCCGCCTGCTCCCGAAAGCTGCTGCGAGATGTTTTCCTCTGTGAGCTTTTCGGAATCTACCCACTTTATTTCGACGCGGGTGCCGATGCTGTACCCTGCGTGGCGAAGTGCCTCGGCGACCGAAAGATAGGCATCGTGAAGCTCGGTATATTTACCGACAAGGGCTATGTGCGTAGTGTTCTGCGCGGACTTGATGCGGCTGACCATTTCGCGCCACTCGTCAAGCTGCGGACGCGGTGCGGTTATGCCAAGGCGCTTGCAGACGACCTCGGAAAAGCCCGATCTTTCAAGCATAAGCGGTGCTTCGTAGAGGTCGGGCAGGGTGAGGTTCTCGATGACACAATCCTGCGTTACGTTGCAGAAAAGCGCAATTTTGCGAAAGATGGACGCTTCAAGCGGTCTGTCGCAGCGCAGCACGATGATGTCGGGATTTATACCCATGCCCTGAAGCTCCTTGACGGAGTGCTGTGTGGGCTTTGATTTATGCTCGTCTGAGCCGCTTAAAAATGGCACCAATGTCACATGGATAAACAGTGCGTTCTCGCGTCCGACCTCAAGGGATATCTGCCTTACCGCCTCGATGAACGGCTGGGATTCGATATCGCCGATGGTACCGCCGATCTCGGTGATGATGATGTCTGCATCGGTCTTTTTGCCGACCGAGTAGACGAACTCCTTGATCTCGTTGGTGATGTGGGGAATGACCTGCACGGTCGAGCCGAGGTATTCTCCGCGGCGTTCTTTATTAAGGACGTTCCAGTAGACCTTGCCTGTGGTGAGATTGGAATACCTGTTGAGGTCCTCGTCGATGAAGCGCTCGTAATGACCAAGATCGAGGTCTGTTTCTGCGCCGTCCTCGGTGACATAGACCTCGCCGTGCTGATAGGGGCTCATGGTACCGGGATCGACATTGATATAGGGATCGAGCTTCTGCGCTGCGACTGTCAATCCGCGCGCTTTGAGCAGCCTGCCGAGCGATGCGGCGGTTATGCCCTTGCCAAGTCCCGATACTACTCCGCCTGTTACAAAGATGTATTTTCTCAATTTTGCTCGCCTCCTTATACTGCGCTTGCACCGTAGTTTGAAAGAACTCTTGCGGACGGATCGTCAACGTTGCAGCCCTCCCACGATCTGTTGGGCATCCAGAAATCGACTATCATCGCGCTCTGCCCGGGGTAGTATTTTTCAAATATCTCACGGTAGAGCAGCGATTCTTTTGTAAACGGTTTTGCGTGGGTATACTTTTCGCGCAGGGCTGTGTACTGCGCATCGGTGTAATAGTCCTCGGCATAGGCTTTGAGATAGTTTACGAGCGAATGTCCGACTGCATCGGAAAACGCTGCTTTTTCACGGTAGAGAATATCGCGCGGGAGATAATCGCCCTGTTCGAACGCCTTGCGCAGAAGGTACTTACCTTTGCCGTAGGTGTTGAGCTTTTTGGCCGGGTCTATCGCCATAACGTAGCGGACAAAATCAAGGTCGCCAAAGGGCACGCGCGCTTCGAGCGAGTTGACAGAGATACATCTGTCGGCACGCAGGACATCGTACATATGCAGCTCGCGCACACGCTTTTGCGCTTCAAGCTGAAACTCCTGCGCGCTTGGTGCAAAGTCGGTGTACTTATAGCCGAAAAGCTCGTCGGAGATCTCGCCCGTGAGGATAACGCGGATATCCGTATTTTCGTGGATAGCCTTGCAGACAAGGTACATACCGATGCTGGCGCGTATGGTGGTGATATCAAAGGTGCCGAGCAGCTTTACGACGGGCTCTAAGGCAGCGATAACATCGTCTTTATTGATAATGACCTCGGTATGCTCGCTGCCGATATAGTCGGCGGTCTGCTTTGCATATTTGAGGTCGATAGCGTCCTCGCTCATGCCTATGGCAAAGGTCTTTATCGGGCTATCCGAACGCTTTTGCGCGATAGCACACACGAGCGAGGAATCAAGTCCGCCGGAAAGCAGAAAGCCTACCTTTGCATCGGCGACAAGGCGCTTTTCAACACCTGCGACAAGCTTATCGTGTATGTTTTTGTATATCGTTTCGTGGTCGTCAAAGCAGACTTTATCAACCGCCGCAATATCGCAGTAGCGGAAAAATTCACCGTCCACGCAGTAGTACCCCGGTTCTGCGGCTCGCTGGCAAAGGCAAGCACGCCGTTCTCGTCATAGCCGTAGTAAAGCGGACGGATGCCTATCGGGTCACGGGCGGCGATGAACTGCTTGGTTTCGCCGTCATAGATGATGCAGGCAAACTCGGCATCAAGCATGGAGAACATTTTTGTTCCGTACTGCTCGTACATTGGCAGAAGAATCTCGCAGTCGGAATCGCTTTCAAACGTATAGCCCTTTGCGGCAAGCTGCTCACGCTGCTTTTCAAAGCCGTAAAGCTCGCCGTTGCAAACGCAATAGCTTTTGCCAAGGTGAAACGGCTGCATTCCCGACGGTGTCAATCCCATTATCGACAGCCTGTGAAAACCCAGCACCCCGTCAGGCAGCGTAACATATCTCGTGTCATCAGGTCCT
>CADAEJ010000060.1 GCA_902786965.1 uncultured Ruminococcus sp.
AAATGGCGAAAAAGAGATAAAAGTTTTAGGGGTGGGGTTTGGGGAGAGACCCTTTTTCAAAAGGGTCCTCCCCAATTACGCGGTGTACACACCGCGGCAGATTCTGATTTATTTGCTCAAAGCTATCTCTTTTATCTGTTTTGCCATCAGTGCAGGGGAGAGCGCGCCGTCGAGCGTGTACTGCGAGTGCGCTTGGTAAAGCGGTCTGCGCTGGTCAAACCTCTCTTTCAGCTGCTGCTTTGTCGAGTTGTACGCGATAGGTCTGTGCGGGTCGTCCTTGATGCGCTCGTAGCAGGTGCCAAAATCCGTGTCGATAAAGATCACCTTGCCTGCTTTCTGCGCAGCTTCGGCGTTTTCCTCACGCAGCAAAGCGCCGCCGCCCGTAGCCACTACCGCAGTCTGTCCCTCAAACTGCGCGATAGCCCTTGTCTCGCAGGCGCGGAAATACTCCTCGCCCTTTTTGCTGAATATCACGGGGATAGTCATACCCTCCTGCTTTTCAATGTACTCGTCAAGGTCGATGAACTGCATACCCAGCATACCTGCCGCGACCTTGCCGACAGTTGACTTTCCGCAGCCCATAAAGCCGCACAGAAACACACTTTTCGTCATTTGAAATCCCTCTCGACCTTTTGATACATCTCGTCGATTATCGCCTGCACCTGCTCATCGGTGTAGCTGTCGCCGTCCCATATCTCGTGCGCGGAGACCGCCTGCCATACGAGCATCGCCATACCGCCGACCGCCTTTTTGCCCATCGCCTTTGCCTTTTGTATCAACAGCGTTTCCTTTGGATTGTATATCGCATCGAATACGAAATCAGCGTTTGCGATCACCTCGTCCGTGACCGCACAGGCATCGCACTTTGGGTACATTCCCACGGGAGTCGCGTTTATCAGCGTGTCAAAATGCTCATCGGGGATATTCCCGATAGAAACTATGCGCACCTGCGCACTCGGCACGAGCGCGAGTATATCCTCCCTGACCTTCTGCGTCTGCTCCATAAAGCTTTCAAGCACCGCCATGGTCAGCCGACCGCCCGCAAGGCAGGTCTCTATCGCCATCATTCTGCCCACGCCGCCCGCGCCAAGCAGCAAAACGCTGCCGTCGAGCCTGCCGCCCTCTGCCCTCACCGAGCGCAGGAAGCCGTCGCAGTCGGTGTTGTAGCCGACCGAAGCACCGCCTTTGTTGTCCACGCAGTTGACCGCGCCGTAGCGCTTGGCCGAATCGTCAAGTCTGTCCATAAACGCGATCACCGACTGCTTGTGCGGTATCGTCACATTGTACCCTGCAAGCGCCGAAAGCTCACCCTTTTTGCCGTCAAGCTGCTCGGGCTCGGATTCTATCAGTGTGTATTCAAACTCTCTGCTTTTAAGCTCAAAGAGCCTTTTATGTATCGGCGGAGAGAGCGTGTGCCCCAGCTTTCCGCCTAAAAGTGCGTATTTTCTCTGCATAAGTCTTATACCTCTATCGTAATTTTTCTGCCGCTTGGGCGGTACTGCGTCATCTTCACGCCCGCCATTTCAAACATCTTCATACTTGCCTTTACGCCGTCAGTGCCCGCGTACTTGTTCTCGCAGAAGATTATCTCGCTGATGCCGCTTTGGATTATCGCCTTTGCGCACTCGTTGCAGGGGAAAAGCGAAACATACAGCCTTGCGCCCTTGAGCGATGTCGTACCGCGGTTGAGTATCGCATTCAGCTCCGCGTGGCAGACGAAGGGGTACTTTGTTTCAAGCATCTCGCCCTGACGCTCCCACGGCATCTCGTCATCGCTGCACCCCGCAGGCATACCGTTGTAGCCCACCGAGAGTATCTTGTTGTCCTGCGAAACTATGCACGCACCGACCTGCGTGTTGGGGTCCTTGCTGCGCTGTGCCGCCAGCAGCGACACGCCCATGAAGTATTCGTCCCAGGAAATGTAGTCTGTCCTTTTCATAGCAGTCCTCCTATGTTTTCGGTCACATTTTGTACTCGGGCTTTTTGTAAAGATATTTTTCGCCTAGGACTATCTGCTTGTCCCAAACGTCTTTTTTCCAGTTTTCCTTTTCGACCTCTTTTATTGCCACCGAAACGCTTGAAAGCTTGCAGCCAAGCGCATCTGCGGCAGCCTGCGCGACCTTTTCTGCGCAAAGCCTTTTCTGCTCCTCGCTGCGCCCGGGGTAGCATTTTATCTCGATATGCGGCATACCCTTTCACCTCACTTTACTGTTTTTCACCAGCTCCCCGTACATTTCGGGGCGTCTGAATTTATCTCCCATTACCTCGCATTCTTTGTAACTGCGCAGCTTGTCCACATCAAGCTCTGATATATAGATCCCCTCATCTTCGGGTGCTTCAAGGATACACATATCACGCACGCCCTCTTCTTCACGCAGCCAAGCCACACCGTCAAAGAGAGTTGAGTGTCCGTTGCAGTCGGGCTGCCCCTGCGCATAGTTGCAGGTCGCCACAGCCGTCATGTTCTCATAAGCCCTTGTCCGAAGCGCACACAGGCGGTTTATCTCCATTGGACAGGCGTTTGGCGCAAGTATCAGTTCTGCGCCTTTGAGCATAAGTATCCTGGCACTTTCGGGGAACTCTCTGTCGTAGCATATCATTGCACCGACCGTTATGCTGCCGTTTGCAGTTTCAAGCTTTGCTGTACAAAACTCCTCACCTGCCGACAGCACTTTTTCAAGATCAAAAGCACAGGTGTGCACCTTTGAATAGTGCAGCACCTCGTTGCCGTTTCTGTCAAAAAGCACCACCGAGTTGAGCGGTTTTGGGTCGCTGCGTTCGAGAAATGTTATCGCTATTGCCATATCAAGCTCTTTTGCAAGAGCCTTAAAGCCCTGAACAAAGCTGCTTTGCTTGGCTATCGACAAAGCTTTCAGCTCATTTTCGTCCTGCGGCAGATAATAGCCGCTGCTCCACATTTCAGGGAACAGTGCAATGTCTGCACCCATCTGCTTAGCCTTCCTGCAAGCCGCCTGTCCATTTTGGTACTGCTTTTCAAGCTCTTTGCAGCCGACCAGCTGGATAAACGCTATCTTTATTTTCATTTTTGTTTTTTGTCACTCCTGCACGAACGCCTTTTCAAGCGTTTCGGCGTTCTCGATGTTCACAGCCCTCACGCCGTCAAGCGTCTTCTTTACAAGCCCCGTCAGTACCTTGCCCGGTCCCAGCTCGATGTAATCGGTGTAGCCTGCTGTCTGCATCGCAGCAAGCTCGCTTGTGAACTTAACGGGCGAAACTATGTGCTTTGCAAGCAGCTGCGGCATAGCCGAGAAGTCCTCCAGCTTTTCGCCGAGCACGTTTGAGTAAAACTCCTTTTGGGCAGGCTTGAAGTCAATTTCCTTTGCAAACTCCGCAAGCTCGTCAGCAGCCGACTGCATCAGCTTTGAGTGGAACGCGCTGGAAACGTTGAGCTTAACGACCTTGACGCGCTTTGCACTGCTTGTCTCGCTGATAAGCCTGCACGCAGCCTCCGCCGCAGCGCTCTCACCTGCAATTACCGTCTGAACAGGGGAGTTGTAGTTTACCGCAGTGACGTACCCCTCGGTCTTTTCGCAAGCGTCCTCTACCTCCGCAGGAGCAGGTCCGATTATCGCGTACATCGCGCCGTCGTTTTCGTCCGCAGCCTTCTGCATAGCCGCAGCCCTTGCCTTGATAAGCTTAAAGCCGTCCTGTGCGCTTACCACGCCCGATGCGACCATTGCCGCGTATTCGCCCAGCGAGTGACCTGCCACTCCGTCAAACTCCAGTCCCTTGAGCTTTGCACATTCAAGCGCCATCAGCGAGCAAAGCATGATAGCAGGCTGCGAGTTTGCCGTCTTGTTCAGCTCCTCCTGCGGACCTTCAAACATCAGCTTGCATATGTCAAAGCCAAGTACCTCGCAGGCGGTCTTTGCAACAGCCCTTGCGCTGTCCGAGCTGTCATAAAGCTCCTTGCCCATGCCCACATACTGCGAGCCCTGTCCCGAAAATAACAATACGTTTTTTGCCATGATGATTCTCCTTACATTTAATAAATATATCAGCCGCACCTGCGGAATGAAATCTTTGTTTACAGATTTAACTTTTGCGTTTGTTTTTCAAATTCGGTAATAATCCGTTAATTTTCGCCGTTTTTCCTGTGTAAAATTCCCCAAATGTTTAAAAACGCATAGCGTTGTTCATAATTTGTTATTGATTGAAAATCCAAAAAGGAGTATAATTTATTTATTGATGTCCCCGCCTTTATTGGCAGCGGGCGGAAAATCAACACTCAAAAACCTTGCAAAATTGAATTTGTAATCTGATTTTACATATCCTTTGATACCGAGTACATTTATCTCGGAGCAAAGCCCGATGTAAGCTTGCTTAACATCGGCTGCGACGAGGCAATCTTACCGTAGGAGCGTTAGCTCCGCGGGATTTCGGTGGGGAATTTATTCCGCCGCCGAAAGACCGAAAGGACACCGCCGCGACAGAGGCGGGGGACGTCGGTAATTAGATTATAGCATATAAATCCAACTTTAACAATAGATATTTGCAAAAAAACGGAGGTAAGTTTAAATTGACTGAAAACAGAACAACAGGTGTGAGGATAGCGGGCATAGGTATGCACGTTCCGCAGATAATCGCTACTAATGATGACTTTGCAAAGATAGTTGAAACAAGTGACGAGTGGATAACACAAAGAACAGGCATCAAGCAAAGGCATATCACAAACGGCGAGCCTACATATTACCTCGGTGCAAAGGCTGCGCAGAAGGCTCTTGACGATGCAGGCATAAAGGCTGAGGATGTAGGTCTGATAATCGCCGCTACCGTAACTGCGGATTACTACACGCCGTCTGTTGCCTGCCTTATCCAGAGGGAGATAGGCGCGATAGGCTCAATGGCGATCGACATCAACTGCGCGTGTTCAGGCTTTGTGTACGGCTTCGATATGGCAAAGAGATATTTGCAGACCGACCACAGCCTCAAATACGTCCTGCTCGTAGCAGCGGAGGAGCTTTCAAAGTTTGTTGACTACACCGACAGAACGACCTGCGTGCTGTTCGGTGACGGCGCATCGGCATTCGTGCTCAAGCGCAGCGAGAACACCTTCTTCTCAAGCTTCCTCGGCGCAGACGGAAACGGCGCACAGTACCTCGCCGCAAGAGGACTGCTTTCCGAAAATCCCTTCCGCATCAACGAGGAAGAGTTTGATATGGATATGCCAAAGCCCAACAAGCATTACCTTTGCCAGAACGGCAAGGAGGTATACAAGTTCGCAACAAAGGCGCTGCCCGAGGCTGTGACAAAGGCTTGCGAAAAGCTTGATATGCAGCCCGGCGAGCTTGACGCTATCGTTCCGCACCAGGCAAATATCAGGATAATCGAGACCGCTGCAAAGAACCTGGGTGTTCCTATGCAGAAGTTCCCGATGTATATCGACAAGTACGGCAATACCTCGTCCGCGTCAATACCTATCGCATTCTGCGAGGCAGTAAAGGAAGGCAGGATATGCAAGGGCGATAAGGTCTGCTTCGTCGGCTTCGGCGGCGGACTCACCTACGGCGCGGTAATCTTTGAATATTAAGGAGAAAGAAAATGAAAAGTGCAATAACACAGCTTCTCGGAATACAGTATCCCATCTTTCAGGGCGGTATGGCTTGGATAGCCGAGTCCACCCTCGCAGCAGCAGTTTCAAACGCAGGAGGACTGGGCATCATCGCAGGCGGCTCTGCTCCGATAGACTACCTGCGTGAGCAGATAAGGCGCTGCAAATCCCTGACAGACAAGCCGTTCGGCGTGAACATAATGCTTATGTCGCCAAATGCACAGGAGCTTGCACAGCTCGTTGTAGATGAAAAAGTCCCCGTCGTTACCACAGGCGCAGGCAACCCGGGCAAGTTCATGGCAGCGTGGAAAGAGGCAGGCGTTAAGGTCATTCCCGTAGTTCCCTCTGTTGCCCTTGCTGTAAGAATGGAAAGAGCAGGCGCAGATGCGGTCATCGCAGAGGGTACCGAGTCGGGCGGTCATATCGGTGAGAATACCACCATGTGCCTCGTTCCGCAGGTCGTTGATGCGGTGAGCATCCCCGTTATAGCAGCAGGCGGCATCGCAGACGGCAGAGGCGTTGCAGCATCGTTCATGCTCGGCGCGCAGGGCGTTCAGGTCGGCACAAGGTTCCTCGCAGCAGATGAGTGTCAGATACACCCCACCTACAAGGAGCTCGTCGTAAAGGCAAAGGATACCGACAGCGTAGTTACGGGCAGATATACAGGTCACCCGTGCAGAAACGTCAGAACAAAGTTCACCAAAAAGCTCGCATCGGGCGAAAAGGACGGAAGCCTCACACCCGACGAATTCGAGCAGCTCACGCTCGGCTCACTGCGCAAGGCAGTTCAGGACGGCAACCTTGAAGAAGGCTCCTTCCTGTGCGGCGCGATAGCAGGTATGATAAATGATATCAAGCCCGCAAAGGAGATCATAGAGGAAATGTTCGCACAGGCAGATAAGCTGCTTGGCAAATAATACATACAGTATCGGGAGGAAATACAAATGGCAACAGCACTGATAACAGGTTCTGCAAGGGGTATAGGTGCAGCAGTCGCTTTAAGGCTCGCAAAGGATGGCTATAATATCGCACTGAATGACATCAGCGAGGCAATGTTTGAAAACAATACTATAATCGACGATATAAAGGCACTCGGTGTAGAGTGCGAAAAGTTCATCTGCGACGTTTCAAGCTTTGAGCAGGTGGAGAAAACAGTAAAGCAGATAAAAGAGCGCTTCGGCTCGATAGATGTTCTTGTAAACAACGCAGGCATCACCCGTGACGGCCTTATGGCACGCATGAGCGAGGAGCAGTACGACAGCGTTATCGCAGTCAACCAAAAGAGCGTTTTCAATATGTGCAAGTTTGTCGGCAATATAATGATGCGTCAAAAATCGGGCAGGATAATCAATCTTGCATCGGTAGCAGGCGTTTACGGCAACCCCGGGCAGATAAATTACAGCGCATCAAAGGGCGCGATAATCGCTATGACCAAGACCGTTGCCAAGGAGCTCGGTTCAAGGGGCATCACCTGCAACGCAGTAGCACCGGGCTTTATCAAAACACCTATGACCGATAAGCTCACAGACGAGCAGAAGAATATGATGCTGGGACAGATAGCTATGAAACGCTTTGGCGAGGTATCGGATATAGCGGGAGTTATCTCCTTCCTTGCATCGCAGGATTCAAGATACGTCACCGGACAGGTAATAGAGATATCCGGCGGCATAATGATGTGATAAAACGGAGGAAAGCAAATGAGAAGAGTTGTTATTACAGGTGTTGGCACAGTAAATCCGCTTGGCAATAATACCGAGGAGTTCTGGGCAAATATCAAGGCAAATAAAATAGGCATTTCCGCGATAGACCAGTTCGATACCTCTGATTTTGACGTTAAATTCGCAGGCACCGTCAGAGGCTTTGACGCGCCCGCACAGATACCCGATGTCGAGAAAAAAGAACTCAAGAAAATGGACCGCTTTACCCAGTTCGCGCTTGCCTCAACAAAGCAGGCTCTTAAAATGGCAGGCAGCGACCTCAAGGACCTTGACCCGTACAGAGTCGGCGTTATGATAGGCGTCGGCATCGGCGGACTTCTTCTCACCGAGGAGGAGGTCAAAAAGTTCGAGGTAAAGCCCGATAAGGTTTCTGTATTCTTTATCCCGATGATGATAGCAAATATGGCAGCAGGCACAGTTTCTATGAAGACAGGCTTCAAGGGCGATAACTTCTGCACCACCACCGCTTGCTCGTCAGGCACTCACGCTATCGGCGAGGCATTCAGAAAAATAAAGGACGGCTACCTTGATGCCGCTATATGCGGCGGTACAGAGGCTTGCATCTCACGCTTCTGCCTGTCCGCGTTCAATAATATGCACGCCCTTTCAAGAGCGACCGAGCTTGAAAAGGCATCAACTCCCTTTGACCTCAACAGACAGGGCTTCGTTCTCGGCGAGGGCTGCGGAATACTCTGCCTTGAGGAGTACGAGCACGCAAAGGCAAGGGGCGCAAATATCATCGCAGAGATAGCAGGCTACGGCGCAACGGGCGATGCTTTCCATATGACAAGCCCATCACCTACGGGCGAGGCTGCCGCACACGCTATGAAAATGGCGTACGAGGAGGCAGGTCTGAAGCCCGAGGAGGTCAACTACATCAACGCACACGGCACATCGACAGGGCTTAACGATAAGTATGAAACAAAGGCTATCAAGCTGGCTCTTGGCGAGGACGCTGCAAGAAAGACCGTCATCAACTCCACCAAGTCTATGACAGGACACCTGCTGGGCGCAGCAGGCGGTATGGAGGCTGTCGTTACAGCGCTCAGCGTAAGGGACGGCTTTGTGCATAAAACACTTGGCTTTACCACTCCCGATCCCGAGTGCGACCTCGACTACGCGACCGACGGCAACAGAAATATCGACATCAAGGGCGCGCTGTCCAATTCACTCGGCTTTGGCGGACATAACGCGACCATCTGCATAAAGAAATACGAGGGCTGATAAACCCTTTAATCTGAAGGAGGACAAATCTATGAGCGACAAGTCATTTGACCTTGATACCGTGAAAAAGCTCGCAGAGCTTGTCAAGAAAAACGATCTGGGCGAAATAACCGTCGTAGACGGCGATAAGAGAATAAGCGTAAAGGGCAAGGTGTGTGTTTCCGCACAGACCGCACCCGCTGCGGCAGCGGCACCCGTACAGGCGGCACCTGCACCCGATCAGACGCAACAGCCCGAGCAGGTACAGGGCAGCGAGGTAAAAGCGCCTATCGTGGGCACTTTCTATGCCGCACCGTCACCTGATTCAGAGCCTTTCGTAAAGGTCGGCTCAAGCGTCAAAAAGGGCGACACGATCTTCATCATCGAGTCAATGAAGGTGATGAGCGAGGTGCAGAGCGAATTTGACGGCGTGGTGAAGAAGATACTCGTTCAAAGCGGCGACCCCGTTGACTTTGACCAGACAGTAATGGTGATAGGATAATGAAAACCGAAGTCAGAAAAAGGCTTGCGACCTGCCTTATGCTTTGGGGAGCGTTCGTGCTTATAAAGTGGATAATGCTTTTAAGCCCGTCATCTATCCTCTCAAAGCTTGGTCCGCTTACAGTCATTCTGAAGGACGGCTCGAACGATTATAAACTCTCGGGCTACATATCCCTTGGCATCGAAACTGCGCTGACAGGCGCGTTTGTGCTTATCAGAATGAAGAAGATAACACCGCTGTACCTCGTGTGCGCGATATATTCGCTGCTTTATGCCCCTGCGCTCGTCTACTGGATAGCAACGCTGGAATTTGAGGCGTGGAGATATATGCAGTTCGCACCCGCGGTGCTTTGCGCTGTGTTTATGCTCATCGGCTGTAAGGACTATATGACGCAGCAGGTGCTCAAACGCAGAAAGCCCGTAAAGATCTCTGACGACAAACAGGTCGAAAAGGAAGATACCGACCCCGATAAAGAGGAGAATGAAAATGGCAGTAGTGATGAATAAAGAGCAGATAATGCAGGTGATCCCTCACCGCGACCCGTTCCTGCTGATCGACGAGATAAACGAGCTTGAGGTGGGCAAGCGCGTAAAGGCTACCAAGTACATAAAGGCTGACGATTTCTGGTTCAAGGGACATTTCCCGCAGTACCCCGTAACACCGGGCGTGCTGATGGTTGAGATGTGTGCACAGGCAGGTGCGGTAGCACTGCTGTCACTGCCCGAGAACAAGGGCAAGATAGGCTTTTTCGGCGGCATAAACAACTGCAAGTTCAGACAGCAGGTGCTGCCGGGCGATACCCTTGAAATAGAGGTCGAGATACTTAAAGTCAAAGGACCTATCGGCGTTGGCAAGGCAATAGCCACCGTCGGCGGAAAGAAAGCAGTTTCAGCGGAGATAACCTTTGCGCGGAAAGAAAGCAGTTTCAGCGGAGATAACCTTTGCAATAAAGTAAGGTGGCTCAAATGAGCAAAGTGAAAAAACTATTTGTAGTTTTAATGATCGCTGTCATCAGCAGAGCTTTGTGCCTTTTACTTGGTATCCCCATACTGCCTATGGTCATTTCTGCTGTTATGTATGCGGTATTTTATGACAAACTGGTTTTCTTCGGTCTGCGGTTTATATCGGCACTTGTCCATTTAGCGATATGGCTTGGGCTTGATATGACTTGTTTTGCGTTAAATTATGCTCTTGATGATTCACAAGAAAAAAAGCACGGAATGATACGCCTTGATGATACACTTCAGATCGGACTGTGCATTTGGGTGGGAATGGTCGTTTTGTCGCTGTTTTTCATCATCTTAAAGAAAAGTGCACAAAAAAGCTATGATAAAGCAGAAAATGAACAGATGATAAAAGAAATAATGGAGAGAAATACAGAATCAAACTTCAAGGAGAAGAATGATGTTTAAGAAAGTCCTTATCGCCAACCGCGGCGAAATAGCTGTTAGAATAAT
>CADAEJ010000061.1 GCA_902786965.1 uncultured Ruminococcus sp.
GGGGGATAACGGAGTAACCGTTACCACGGTTACTCCCAAGAGAACGGCTTTGCCGTTCTCGACCTTCGTCCAAAAGGGTTTCCCCCAGCTGCTCGACACGCATACCCCGACAAATACTGATTTGTATACAAAAAAAGCGGAGCAAGGCTCCGCTTTTTCACTATTCTTCCGCGCTGTGTGGCTTGAAGCCTCTGAACAGGCACAAACCCAAAAACGCAGTAAATCCGACCGCAGCAAATACGCTGAACCTCTCGGCAATGCCGAAATACGCCTTAGGTACCGCAGCGCTGCCGATCGCGCCCGCAAACATCATCGCCAGCGCGACCGCTGCACCTATCGCAAGATACCGCCAGCGCCTGTCCCTAAAGCCCCCGACCATTACCACGACAAGCGATGCTATTGACAGCATTACTACAAGCGGAGTAACTACGTAAACGTGCATTGTGTCCTGAAAACTGCCTGCATTGCCGCTGTCCGAAAGCGGAAACATCGCGTAGCCGATGCCCGATATCCAGCTCATCACCGTGAACAGATAAATGCCTGCGCGCAAGGGCTTGTTGAGCTTGCCTTTGATAAAAACGCAGACTGCCATAAGGCATACCAGCGTGCATTTGTCGTAAAGAGCGGCGAGCTGTTTCCACAGCATTTTCGAGGGCGCATTTTCCGCACTCAGATCGCTGACTGCCTGCTTCATCCAGTTGTACCCCGGGTAGTCAAGCGGCGAGAATATCACCGCCGCCGCGTATGAAATAAGCGCAATTACGCCCAAAAGTCCTATCCAATTTATCAGCGTCCTATTCGCCGAGCGCGAAATCGTATTCATCGTTAACTCCTCCCATTTTTGCACAGAACCAGTCTACATAGTCCTCAAGCATCTTTTCATCAGCCTCTTCCTCGCCGTTTTTGCAGTCGAGCATATAGTCAAGTATCGAGTGTATGCCCATCGCAAAAGCGGTCGCCGACATATCTATATCTTTGTCGTGCCACAGGAACTTGCCGTGTGCGTCAAGCGCGTAGAATAGGGCTTTTGTCGCGTCTATCATTCTGCGCGTTTCCTCCGCCATTATCTTTGCGGCGGCAGATTCTATCGCCCTTTGCGAGTATATCAGCTTGTAAAATCTGCGCATATTTTCGTCTTCGTTCATTTTTGCATAGTTTTTTACCGATGTCAAAAGTATCTCGCGCGCACTTTTTTTCTCCATCAGCTCGCCCATGTCAACGCCCTTTGGAAGCGTTTCTTTCGCCTTTTCACGCAGATACAGGTACATCTCGCCGATTATCTCCTCCTTTGACGAGAAGTGATTGTACAGCGATGCCTTGCGTATGCCTGCCTTTTCTGCGATCTGCGACATGGATACATTCCCAAGCCCCTTTTGCGCGGCGAGGTCAAGCGCTGCAAGAACTATCTCCTCCCATTTCTCCATTTTGTTCCTCCTCTAACAGATTTTCTTATTGTAGACTACCGATCGGTAGTCTGTAACGACCGTTCGGTAGTTTTTAACTACCGTTCGGTAGTCATTATACTACCGTTCGGTAGTTTCGTCAAGAGAAATCGGATTTAATTTACATAACGTTAATATTTCCCCGACCTTTACAAGCCGACCGAAAAATGTTATAATATTTAAAATTGACAAATTCTTCGGGGTGATAAAATGGCAAGCATAATGATAATTGACGATGATACAAGCATCAACGAGATGCTCACGCAGGCGCTGACCGACGAGGGATACAGCGTAGACAGGGCGTTTTCGGGCACCGAGGCGCTGATGCTGCTTGAAAACAGGCACCCCGACCTTATTCTGCTCGACCTGATGCTGCCCGGGCTTTCGGGTGAGCAGCTTTTGCCGCAGATAAAGGGGATCCCCGTCATCGTTGTAAGCGCAAAGGCTGAAACGGCAGGAAAGGTCGATCTTTTGCTCGCAGGTGCGTGTGATTACGTTACCAAGCCTTTTGATATGGGCGAGCTGCTCGCGCGTATAACGGTCGCTCTGCGTAAGGCACAAAACGGCGCAAATGCTGATGTTGTGCGCTTTGCGGACATCGCGCTTGATATGCAGTCGCACGAGGTGACTGTCGGCTCGGAGCAGGTCAGGCTGACCCGCACCGAATACGCGATACTAAAGCTTTTGATGCTTAAATCGGAGCAGGTCGTTGCAAAGCACGCGATACTTGACAACATCAGCTTTGATACGCCCGACTGCACCGAGGATTCGCTGAAAATACATATTCATAACCTGCGCAGAAAGCTGAAGGCTGCGTCGGGAAAAGACTATATCCGCGCGGTCTGGGGCATCGGCTTTATGCTGACCGACAGCAGCAGTGAACAGTGAGTTAAATCCGAGTTTGCGGGGGTATGTTCGGTGAATAATCGGGCTGGAACTCTTTTGGAGAAGAGTTCCCCCCGTACCCCCCTCAGAAACCTTTTATTGCTTTTTCGCCATTTGGGGACACGCCGCCCTCACAAAATGAAAGCCCGGAGCGGCACAAAGGCAGCTGCCTGCTCAAACCGATATGCGACGGACAAGCGTGGTGCACGCTGTGCACAAACTCGGATTTGTGTTGGGAATACATTGGTGAAAATGTGGTGCACTTAACTAAATCTTAACTATTTTCTTAACCGAAATCTTAACTGTTATATGGTATGATCAGTTCAGAATAAAAGAGGAGGTCAGGATATGGAGTATGTTCTGAAAACAAACGGGCTTTGCAAGCAATACAAAAGCTTCAAGGCACTGAACGGTCTTACTATGAATGTACCAAGGGGTTCGATATACGGATTCGTTGGGCGAAACGGTGCGGGTAAAACCACGCTGATACGCATTATCTGCGGATTGCAGCTTGCAACGCGGGGGAGCTTTGAGCTTTACGGGCAGCAAAGCTTTGGCGGAAAGATAAACACTGCAAGGCGCAGGGTGGGCGCGGTCGTGGAGACTCCGTCGATATTTCCCGATATGACGGCTCAGGAAAATCTGAAGCATCAATTCCGCGTTATCGGTGTGCCGAGCTTTGACAAGGTCGGGGAGCTGCTGGAGCTGGTCGGGCTTGCGGACACGGGAAAGAAAAAGGCGAAGAATTTTTCGCTGGGTATGAGGCAAAGGCTCGGCATAGCTATCGCACTTTGCGGCGACCCTGATTTTCTGATACTTGACGAGCCGATAAACGGTCTTGATCCGCAGGGTATCATTGAGGTGCGCGAGCTTATTTTAAAGCTCAACCGCGAGAAAAACATCACGGTGCTGATCTCAAGTCACATTCTTGATGAGCTTTCAAAGCTGGCGACGCACTACGGATTTATCGACAAGGGAACGCTTGTCAGGGAGATGAGCGCGCAGGAGCTGAACGATGCGTGCAAAAAGTGCGTTGCGCTGACTGTTTCGGACACGGCAGGTGCGGTGAGGGCGCTTGAAGCGCTGGGCTACGCGGCAGATGTCGGGTACAAGATATTTGAGGACGGCAGGATAGATGTTTACGCACAGCCAAACATCACGCAGCTCGTTCACGCTTTTGACAAGCAGGGCTGCGAGCTGGTGACGGTCAGGGAGCATGACGAGACGCTTGAGGGCTTCTTTATCTCTCTGGTGGGAGGTGAGCAGCATGATTAAGCTTTTGCGTGCGGATATGATTAGAATGTTCAGGTCAAGGATACTGCACCTGATGATGCTGCTGTTTGCGGGACTTTTTTTCCTTGAGAGCGCAATTGCTACGGTCGATAATGTGCAGGAAGTGGAAAATGCTTTCTCGTCGGTAATCTTTGGCATGGGCAGTGTTTTGCTGCCGATGTTTGTGAGCATAGGCATATGCCTGATAATCGGCGGTGAATTCACAAGCGGCGGCATACGCAACAAGATAACTGTCGGACACAAGCGCGAGAGCATTTACGGCTCGTGGCTTATCTGCTCGCTCGTGATAACGCTTGCTATGACCGTAGTTCTTGTGATAGCCTCGTTTGCATCGGCGCTGGTGTTTGGGATAGATATGTCGGACACAAACGCAAAGGCAACTGTGATAAATCTGCTCGTTATGCTGGTGTGCGATATGGGCTTTACGGCGATAATCGTAATGTTTGCTGCGCTGTTTACAGGCGTAAAGAGCGTTGCGGTGGCGTTTATCTACAACGAGACAACGATGATGATATTCGCCATGCTCGGTGAGGTGTACAAAAATAGCGAAGTCTACAAGCTGGTGTGCAGGTTCTTTATCCAGTCGCAGACAAAGTTCTATACCACGTTCCAGATGACCGATACACCCTGGCTGACGGCGCTTTGCAGTGCATCGCTGGGCGTTGTGGCTACGATAGCGGGAATAGTTTCGTTCAGGCGCAAGGACTTGAAGTAGGATGCAGATAGTGATAGTCAACGGCTCGCCGAGAGTGAACGGCGCTGCGGGTAAGATACTGTGGACGATTACAAGGGTACTGCCGAAAGGCGGAGAGGGCGCAATATTATCTGACAAGGAGTGAATGGGTGTGCTTTATGCGGTGATAGGCATTCTTGCGGCGGCGCTGTGCTTTTGCGCGGTGAAGATCATCGTGATGAAAAGGTCTTTGCGGGAGATACGCTCGCAGTTTGCTCAAAGGCTGGAGGAGGACACCAACACGCAGATAGATATAACCTCTGCCGACCGCGATATTCGCGCGCTTGCGGACGATATCAACAGGCAGCTGACGGTGCTGCGCAGGGAATATCTGAAAAATCATCAGGGAAATGAGGATCTGAAAAACGCGATAACCAACATATCGCACGATCTGCGCACGCCGCTGACGGCTATATACGGGTATCTGGATATGATAAAAAAGACAGACGACAGGCAGACGGCGGAAAAGTATTTGCAGATAATCAAGGAGCGCACGGAGATGATGAACCGCCTTACGCAGGAGCTTTTCAGCTACTCGGTGCTGCTGAATGATGACTGTATGCAAAGCACCGCCGAGGTGTGCATCAACCGCTTGCTTGAGGAGTGCCTGGCGGGCTTTTACCCCGACCTGACGCGGCGAGGAATCGTGCCAAAGGTGGACATCACGAACAAAAACGTGGTGCGAAACGCAAACGAGGACGCGCTGCAGAGGGTGTTTACGAACATTGTGAACAATGCGGTGAAATACTCGGGCGGCGACCTTGAGGTGAGCCTTGACGAGCGCGGTGTGGTGAGGTTCTCAAACACGGCGCGGGAGCTTTCGCAGGTGCAGGTGCAGCAGCTTTTTGACAGGTTCTACACGGTCGAGGTGGGGAGAAACTCGACGGGGCTGGGACTTTCTATCGCACGCACGCTGGTCGAACAGATGGGCGGTAAGATATACGCGCAGCTCAACGGCGAAAAGCTGTGCATTACTATTGAATTGTAGGACAAAACAAAGGACGCAAAAAGCGCCGGGCTTATGATGGCTCGGCGCTGTGTTTTTTTGAAATGTGTACTGCGGGAAATCAGAGTTTGCCGCGGTGTACACACAGCGGCAAATTCAAGTTTGTAGAGCTGCACAAGCGTCAAGTTATGAGCGTTTACGAACAAGGCTAAACACAAAGCAAACAACGCAGTTAAAGGATTTGAACGTGATTTTATCCAGCGGGAATTTTTCATAAAATGATACAATACGAAAAAACATTTCAATACAGCACAAATTACGACAGGTTTTTCAAATGGTGCGTTTTTGTGCAGGGTGACGAGACAATGCCATAAATCGAATAATGAGAATAGTACACTTGAATATCGCTGTGAAAGGTGATATAATATGAAAAATGCAGTTTTCCTAGAGGCGCTGCTATGACGACTCCGAAGGGTTGAATGACAGCCACAGTGCTCTTGCCTTTGGAAACGTCGATACCTACTGCGTTCATAAACATCTCTCTTAAAATGAATTAGTGATCGATAAACTCCACACTTTACTCGTTACCTATTCTGCGTACTGAGAGATACGAGCGCACAAAGGTTGGCTCTGCCTGCAAAAAACGAACGCTATAACGAAAGCATGGATAACTGTCTCACATACGGGCATGGTGTCCCAAGGTGATACACATTAGTCCAATCACTGCTTCCATTATAGCTTAAGTAACAAGAACATTAAACCATGGCTGGTTTGTCATGGGTTTAACGACTATTTTTATTATAGCAGGTGATACTATGCTAAGCACATATTTTGCGATGATAGACGACAAAGCCCTTTGCGGTGAGTTTGAAAGGTTCTATACGGAAAATCGCATAACGGGAATGCGCACAGCGTATGCAGTGCTGAAAAACAATGCTCTTGCAGAGGAGGCGCTCTCGGAGAGCTTTATGAAGCTCGCAAAGAATTTCAAAAAGATTCACACTCTGCCTTCTCACAAACTGCAAGCCTACTTTGTTATTACTGTCAGAAACACCGCGCTCAATATGCTCAAAAAGGAAACTGCCGTTGAAACAGTCGAGTATAATGACGAGCTTGAGCATATGCCTTTGCCCGATACCGATACTGCCCATCTGAAAGAGTGTATCGCGCGGCTTTCTCATACCGACAAAGAGATACTCTATCTGCGGTGCAGCCTTGATTTGCAGTACGAGCAGATATCGCAGGCACTTGGTATCTCGCTTGATGCAGCACGTCAGCGTCTGCGCCACGCACGCGCCAAGCTGCGCAGTTTATTGGAGGAAGAAAATGAATGACAGTACATTTGCATCAGTACTTGAACTTAATATGACAGACTCGCTTGCAAAGATGACCGATTGTCCGCAGATACCCGACGACTATGTTTTCTCGCCGCAGTTTGAGCAGGCTATGCGCCTTGTATTTGAAGATGACAGTCTTGAAAAGCGCCGAAGGATAAGTATCAGAAATCGTATCAAGCTGATATTTGTGATAGCTGCGATATGTGCATCGGGCTTTCTTATCGGCGCATCAAGGAGCGAGCTTTGGAGCTTTGTCTATAACACCGGCGACAGCAGGGTGACCTTCAGTGCGAACAAGAATGACAAGCCGCAAAAGACTATGGGTCTTGCCTATACCCTCACAAACGTTCCGCAGCGCTTCAAGCTGTCTTTCAGCGATATTACACCGACATCTGCTATGGAAAGCTACTCCGACGGCAGTGGCGGATATATCCTGTTCTCGCAGCAGATAGTTTCAAGCCACGAGGACTACACGGTTGAAAATGCTCACACTGACTATGTCACGGGCGAAAACGGCATCAGATATTTTGTCTATACGACCGACGGCGGCAGCGCAGTCAAGTGGTATGACGGCAATTACATTTTCTCCGTTTACAGTGATTTGGACAAAGACGCTCTTGTGAAATTGTGCAGCTCGGCAAAAGTCAAAAATGCAGAAAAATAATTTCTCACAAAAATATATTTTGATTGTTATTACCGATAGAGAGACAAATGCCTTTCTATCGGTCTATTTTTGGAGGAATGAAATGAAAAGGATAATATGTGTTCTGCTTGCGGCGGTGATGATGCTTTCTATGACGGGGTGCAAGGGCGGCAAAAAGAATGACACGTCACTTGTTGATGTTTCGCAGTATCTGAGCCGAACGCTTACTGTCGATGACTTGAAGAAAAACGAGCTGAAAAATATCAGCATCTCGCCCGATTGCATCATCAGTCAGCCGAAAGAGATAAATAGCATCAGGGAATTCAACTGGTCATCGCCCAAGCAGCTCGATAACAACGAGTTCATCAGGCAATTCAAACAGACCTATGAGTATCTGTTCGGAGGTGGATTTGAGGAAAGCTGCTTTTATGTCGACAGTGAACATTCTCATGTGCAGTATAACGACAGCGGCGAGAAGATAAGCGACCTTAAAAGAGTATCCGAGTTGGAGAAACAGATAAAGAGCAATGAGGAATATATTTTCACATTGATATATGATGATGTTTCGTCCTCAAAAAAAGAGCGTTCGTTTATGCTGTATCAAAGTCCGCTGTACTGCGGCGGAATGTCGAGCTTCAACAGAGGAGGACTTGACAGCTTGCTGCATCCGAATGAAAGCAGGCGCAGACTTGAACTGTCATATCCGAAAACAGAACTGAAGCCGGGCAATTCCTTTCAGCCCGAAAGCGACGAAACGGTGTTTATATCGGGCGTGAACAAGCCTGTTAGTGAGCTGGTCAGGACCTATGAGGACTATGTGAACTCGCTGCCGGTGTTTGAAGACACAAATGTCACCACGCAGGTCATAAGCGCAAGCAGCTATCTTCTGCCCGACGGCAAAAACTACTGTGTGGGCTTTGAAACGAGCGCAAAATACAAGGGCATAATGTTTGACAGTCCTGACAGCGGAAAGGTGCCGACAGACTATACTTTCATTTCCGGTTTTGGCGGCATGGTCACACCTGACAAAGTAGATAGTGCTTATGGTATTTTTAGATGCTTTAACATCTCTGACGAGAAGGAGTATGACAAGATGCTGCCAGCCGACAAAGCGCTTGAAAAGGTCAGCAGTGAGCTTACTACCGAGGTCGTGTTTGAGCTCCGGCAGGTCAACCTTGTTTACACGATGACTGCACCGTCTTCATACGAGCGTGAAAAGGACGTGCGAAAGTGTGCCGCGGAGTGGAAATTTACGCTGTACAACAAAAATGACAACCATTTTTATTATTGCTATGTAAACGCTTGTGACGGAGAGAGCTTCCACTATTATGCAGCGCCTGCACCTGAAGAAAGCAAAGAGGCAGAGCTATGACTTTTTTGAGGGCAGCCCGGACAATTATCAGAAAGATCGTCACGAATATCGGCTTTTTCGGCTGCGTGCTTTTTACGGTCGTGCTGTGCTTCTCTGCTATGATCTACACTGACACCGTGAAGAATGATAACTATTCGGTCATCTCCTCACTGATGAACTTTGACCGCAGTTTTATGCTTGGCGACACATCATTCTGCGCACAGAGCGTTGTCCTCAAGGGTGCAGACGGCTGGCTGCCAATGTTCATACCTATCATATCGGCATTTGCATTCATACCGCTCATCTGCGACGAACACGAGGCAAAGTCGGTGCGCTTTGAGATATTCCGAACAAGCAGGCTAAGCTTTCACACATCACGCTTTGTGACATCGCTTTTGTGCGGAGGACTTGCGGTCGTAATTGGTTATCTTATCTTTGCGGGCCTTGTTTTTCTGATGTTTCCGCACCTTGAAAGCTACACCGCACAGCAGCGAGAGATATTTTTTGAAAGCATGCGTTTTGCCTATCCCGAAATGAGTCGTGGGATCGCAGTGCCGCTGCTCAAAACACTTGGCTCGGTGTTTATGTACGGCGTATTCTGGGCGATGCCGGCGATGCTCCTGACCGCTGTCGTCAGAAACAAGTATATTGTTATGTGCGTACCGTTCTTCCTAAAATACGCACTCGGACAGCTGTGCCAGAAATTGCAGGCGCAGGCTGTGTCGGACATAAAGCACACCGATATGAAGCTGCTTGAATTAACAGGTGTGATACATCCCGATTCGCTTGCGCATCTGCCGCAGTGCGCACAGAAATGCAGCGTGCTTGTTTTCAGCGGAGTGCTTGTGGTATCGGCATTTGCGCTGTATCTGTTTTTGCAGATGAGGAGGCTTGACAACGGTGAATAGACTCAGATGTGTATTTGTGGTCGCACGCACGGAGTACCTGAAATGGCTGACCGACCCAAGAGTTATCATCGTCGGTGTGCTGCTCGTTTTTATGCGTTCGCTTGCGGTCGAGCCGCTGCTTGAAAGGGCTGTAAAGTTCGGTGAAAAGCTCAACATTTTAGAGCCGTTTGTTGCCGTCGGGAACTCGGGAATGCTGGTAATGCTGATGCCGTGCGTGTTCCTTGTGCTGATAAGCGATTACCCCAAAATGACGGGCAGCACTCTGTTTTTCATAAGGCGCACGGGTAAGACAAATTGGTTCTGGGGACAGGTGCTTTTTCTGCTGATGGCGATAGTCACTTTTCTGCTTGCGGTGCTTGTCGGCAGTATGCTCGTTTCGGGCGGCAGCTTCGCAGAGGATTGGAGTAATACCGTTACTAAGTATTCCGCACGCTTTCCGAACGAGGCAGGCAGTTTCACATCACAGCTTTTGCCGTCGAATCTCTACAATCAGCTCTCGCTGATGTCAGCGGTAACGCACACACTTGCGCTGATGACACTGTACCTGTTCATGCTCTCACTGGTGATATACTTTTTCAAACTGATACACATTCAGTCATTCGGGCTGTTCGCTGCAATCTTCATAGTTGCCGCAGGGGTGATGACCTGTTCGCTGAAAATGCCGTCAATGTGGGCTTTCCCAATGGCAAATACTCTCGTGTGGCTGCATTATGACGAGATACTGCGTGCGCAGAATTTTCCCGTATGGTGTTCATATGCTTATTTCGGCGCAGCGGTGTCGGTTCTCATTGCAATGAACACTACTGCGGCACGGAAACTGCAATTATACAACATAGAAATGGTGGAGTGAAAATGGGGATAATTACGGTAAGCGATGTCAGTCTGTCTATCGGCAAAACGCAGATACTCAAAGACATAAATGTTGAGTTTGATGAGGGTAAGATCCACGGTCTGATAGGCAGGAACGGCTCGGGCAAGACAATGCTGATGAAATGCATCTGCGGGTTTATAAAAGTTACACATGGCGAAATAACCGTTGACGGCAAGCGTGTCGGCAAAGACGTTGATTTCCCAAAGGATATGGGCATTATAATCGAAACGCCCGGGTTTATCCCGTACTATTCGGGATATAAAAATCTTAAACTGCTTGCGGGATTGAACAATAAGATTGGCAAACAGCAGGTGCGTGAGGCAATGAAAAAAGTCGGGCTTGACCCTGACCTGAAACGCCATGTTAAAAAGTATTCACTTGGTATGCGACAGCGCCTAGGACTTGCACAGGCGATAATGGAAGACCCGAAGATTCTCGTCCTCGACGAGCCTTTCAACGGGCTCGACAAGGATGGTGTAAAGGAGATGCGAGAGTATCTGCTCTCCTATAAACAGCAGGGTAAAACAATACTTATCTGTTCGCATTCCGCCGAGGATATTTCCGTTCTGTGCGAGACGGTGCACGAGATGGACAAGGGAAGACTTGAAACAATATGACAAAAAGCCAATGCTTGATTGTTAGCATTGGCTTTTCAATTTGTCCTATTCGGTTTTAGCTTCTTTTCTTCGTTTAGGGACACTACAATTGGGGAGAGACAGAGTAACCGTTACCACGGTTACTCTCAAAAATGCTTTGCATTTTTGCCTTTATTCAAAAGGGTCCTCCCCAATTACGCGGTGTACACACCGCGGCAAACTCGGATTTATTGCCTTTTGCGAAGCTCCCAAAGGGCTATTGCGCCGGCAGATGCGACGTTGAGGGAATCGACTCCGTGCGACATCGGGATCTTTACGGTATGGTCGCACCTTGCTATCGTTTCGCTGTTAAGCCCCTCGCCCTCGGTGCCGAGTATAACGGCAAGCTTATCACAGCGCGCGAGCTTTGGGTCATCTACGGCGAGGGTATCGCTGCGCAGCGCCATTGCTGCGGCGGTAAAGCCTTTAGCTTGCAGGTATGTGACGTACTCGGGCGGCTGCTTTGGCAGATACGTCCACGGTATCTGAAAGACGGTGCCCATACTGACGCGGATACTGCGGCGGTAGAGTGGGTCGCTGGCGGCAGGGGTGAGCAGGACTGCATCAAAGCCCAATGCTGCGGCGTTTCTGAATATCGCGCCGATGTTGGTCTGGTTCATTATGTCCTCCATAACGACGACGCGCGAGGCGTTTTCAAGCAGCGTATCGGCTTGCGGCAGCGGTTTTCTTTGCATAGCACAAAGCGCCCCCTGTGTGAGCTTGTAGCCTGTGAGCGCGGTGAGCGTTTCGGTGGGAGCGGTATATATCGGCACGCCTTTGCACGCGGCGATGATGTCGGCTGCCTGCCCGTCAATGTATTTTTGCTCGCACAGCAGGCTGACGGGGGCATACCCTGCGGCAAGCGCACGGCGTATGACTTTTGGGCTCTCGGCGATGAATAGGCCTTCGGGTGACGGCTCGTTCCAGCGCTTGAGCTGTATTTCGTTGGTACTCACAAACGGCGCAAGCGCGGGGTCTGTGAGGTCGGTGATGTGGATGATGTTTGGCATAATGATACCTGCCTTTTTAAAAGTATTGCTGCTGTAAATCAGAATTTAGCGTCTTTGACGCTAACAGTGAATAGTGAATAACGAATAGTGAAAAGTTTATAGTTAAGGTATCTCCTTCGGCGATATATTAAAATCACTCTTCACTATTCATTGCTTATCGGCGCAAAGCGCCGACAAATTCCGATTTAGCTTATAGGAATAGCTAAAGGATTATTGTTATCGTGAGAATGGTTTTGTCGAGGCTTGCGGTGATAGTGCCGCCCATTTGCTCGGTGAGGGTACGGGCGATGGAAAGTCCGATGCCTGTACTTTTATTTGCATTTTCGACGGTATAGAATCTATCGAACAGCTTTTCGACCTGCGTTTGTGTGAGTCCCTCCGCGGCGTTTGAAAAGGTTATGATGCACGGCTCGCGCAGGGTTATTTCGAGCTCGCCGCTTGAATATTTCAGCGCGTTGCTCAAAAGGTTTGAGAACACTCTTGAAAGCGAATTGGGGTCGAGGGTGCGCACGATTTTCGCCTCGGTGATATCCACCTTTGGGGTGATGCCTTTTTCGGTGAGTGCGCCGTATGCACCCATAATGCTGTCTTCAAGCAGCTTATTGATGTTGGTCGGCTGCGGCTCGCCGCCCTCGCCAGACACGCAGGCGGAGTAGCGGAAAAGCTCCTCGGTGAGCGTTTTCATTGCGTTTGCTCTGCCTTGTATGATTTCGAGGTACTGCGAGAGCTTTTCGCTTTTGGGGATATCCTTCATTATCTCGAGGTAGCCCAATATGGCGGTCAGCGGTGTGCGGATATCGTGAGAGATGTTGGTTATCGCGCCTTTCAGCTCGTTCTCGCCGCTTTGACAGCGAAGCTGCAGCTTGCGTATCCGGCGCAGACGTTTATTCAGCTCGAATGCAAGCTGTTGTATCTGCTTATCGCCCGAGGGGACGGTGATGATATTATTGGTATCGCCGTCTATTATCATATCGAGCTTTTCGATTATTTCGCGCGTGCTTTTGTGCATAAGGTGAATTTTTATCACAAGAAAGATGCACAATGCGGCAAGCAGGGCGATGATGATGTACGTCACGGTTAACACCGGCTTTCAATTTTAGATGTAAGAGGTTAGAGGTAAGAGGTAAGAGTTTATCTCAAATCTTTTCTGCGGTAGGAGAAAAAGCCTGCGGCGGCGACTGCGCAGGACAGTCCCAGGGTTATAAGCGGGAAAAAGTAATACTCGCGCGAGACGATATAATGGATGTTATACTCGTAGTCGTCTATATCTTTCCAGCTTACTGCGTGCTCGGCCTTGTTGAGAATATCCTCGAGATAAAGAAGCTGCGAATAGGGGTTTGCGTAGGCAAAGGCTTTCAATGCGGCTCGCTTTATGCCTGTGGGGTACTCGGCGTTAGGTGTTCTTTCGAGCGTAGTGGCTTCGTGCACGCCGACTTGTTCGGCTTTTGCTTCGTCAAAGACGTAGCGGTAATCGTATTTATCCGCATCAAGCGTACTCTGAACGGGCCGTGCGATGACGACGCAGACGGCGGTCGTCATAAAGATCACCAATACGGTAATGATGACATTTGAAATGTTCAGCGCCAGGCAGGCGGACACGACCGCGGCAAACACGAATACCATCAGCACGGTCAAACGAGTCTGCGGTGAGCCCATACTTGTATAGATGGGTACGCCGATGACAAGAAAGAGTGCTGCGCCGCACGCTGCGGCTGAAATGATGCCGGAGAAAAATACCTGCCGTCTGGTGTATCCTGCGGTTATCTTATTTCGGTATCCGCCGCTGCGTTTTTCGTTTTCTGCGTTGAGTATGACGACCATACAGGTTATGGGTATGCCCTGTGTCATAACCACTATCGAATAGCTGTCTGCGCCGGCAAGGGAGTTGTGCAAGCCGAGGAAAAGCAGCATTGCTGCGCCGATAAAGAAAAACTTATTGAAGGTATGAAAGTGCAGGGTGGTTTTTATGAGCCTTATCATACTCTCACCGCCTTACCTGATGTTGCGCTTTTTGAACAGCAGGATGCCAAGTGCGGCTGCGGCGGCTATTTCGCACAGGGTATAGATAGGTGCGCGGAACAATGTCATATTGCGCTCGTAAAAAACGGGGTAGTTTGAGTTCTGCTTTGCCTCCTGCCTTGTTGACCTTACCTTATCTATTGAGGTAAAGTGACCTGAAAGGACGGCGGTGCTGTTCTCGATAACGGTGAGGGGCATCAGCTTTCTGCCGAGCCACATAAGGTTTCGCTCTGTCTTGCCGGAGATATAAAACGGGTTGGTTTCTTCGCCGTCCTCTACGCTTTCGGTAAAGGTGCCGTGTTCGTCTCTGAAGGTAGTGGTTTCGTAGGTACCGATGGTTTTAGGCTGGATAAGGTTGTTTGAGAGCCATTTGTCTGCAAGGAAAAAGCAGAAAAGAACTGCTGCGGCTGCGACTATGCTGATGATGATTTTGTTGTTCATCACGGTGATGACGGTGGAGATCGTACTTATAAGGATATATCCAAGCGCTGTGCAGGCTATCGCGAAGATGACCATATAGGGCTTGAACATATTATAGTATTTGGGGCAGCTGATGAGCGTGGGCAGGTAATACAGCAGTGTCATAATGACGGTTACTATGCTGTTGACGAGCAGGTGGGTCATAAAGAACTGCGTTTTGGTGGTGCCTGTGATGAGCTTGCTGCGCACGGTGCCGCTTGAAAACTCTCTGCCTGTGAGCATTGCGGGCAGGACGGCTATCACAAAGGCGAGGATAACTGCGGAAACGGAGTCGTCAAAGAGGTGGGTATCCTCGACCTTCCAATCTACAAAGTTGCCCATATAGCCAAGCGTTTCATACGCGCCTGCGCCGAATGCGATGACAGCGGCTAAAAGAAACGGTATGGACAGTATCGCTCTTTTGAAGGTAAATCTGAACAATTTAGTCATTGTGCGCACCTCCTGCGATAAGGTCGATGAAGTAGCTTTCAAGGCTCTCGTCGGACTCGGTGAGCGAAAGCAGCTCGCAGCCCTGTGCGGAGAGCTTTTCTGACAGCAGGGTAACGGACATTTTATCAAATATCTTCACGGTGCTGTCGTCAACGACCTCGTACTCGGTGTGCATATCTTCAAGCACCATGGTGAGCGCTTTGATGCTGCTTACCTGCGCGATCATACACTTGCGCAGCTGCGAATGAAGCTCCTGCGCGCTTATCTGCCTGACTATCCTGCCCTTATCGACAAAGCCGTAGTGGGTGGCGAGCAGCGAAAGCTCGGAGAGGATATGGCTCGATATAAGGACGGTGATGCCTTTTTCGCGGTTGAGCTTTATCAGCAGTTCGCGTATTTCGACTATGCCCTCGGGGTCAAGCCCGTTGATAGGCTCGTCGAGCACGAGGAAGTCGGGGCAGCCTGCGAGGGCTATTGCGATGCCAAGGCGCTGCTTCATTCCAAGTGAGAACTTGCCCGCTTTTTTGCTGCCTGAGCCGCTGAGCCCGACAAGAGCGAGCAGCTCGCTGATGCTTGCATCGTCCTTTGGCAGCCCCAGCATTTCATACTGCGCTCTGAGGTTGCCCTGCGCGGTAAGGCTCGGGTAGAAGGCAGGCTTTTCGATGACTGCGCCCACGCGCGCACGCACCTTGCTTATTGCCTTATCGGTGTATTGGGTCTCGTAAAGGGAGTAGGTGCCCGAAGATGGCGGCTGGAGCCCGCAGATAACGCGCATAATGGTTGTTTTGCCTGCGCCGTTGCGCCCGACAAGTCCGTATATCGCGCCCTTGGGTACTTTCATCGTTATGCCCGACAGCACGAGCGTCGAGCCGTATTTTTTGCAGAGGTTGGTTGTTTCCAGATCATATTGCATATTATCAACTTCCTTTCTGAAAACATTATAACAGCTGACCGTCAAGAAAGCGGACAAGAAATGGTCAAGATTTGGTCAAGATTTTCATATCAGCTTGAAGCCGATGCCGTAGATGGCTTGGATATGGTCGCGCCCGTCGGCTGCCATAAGCTTTTTGCGGATATTGGAGATATGCTGTTTGAGGCTTCTCTCGGTACAGTCGGGGGTATCGAGGGATATTTTATCAAGTATAGTCGTTCTGCCCACGGGTGTGCCGCTGCTTTGCATAAGAAGTTTTAGTATCGCGCACTCGGTGCGGGTGAGGCGGACGTCCTTTCCGCAGGCGGTGACGGTGAGGGTATCGCTGTGCAGGGTGAGTCCGCAGGCGGTGAGGGTATCTGCTTCGGCGGATCTTACTTTGCGCAGTGCAACGGTTATGCGCGCAAGAAGCTCGCTCAGATCAAACGGCTTGGTGAGGTAGTCCTGCGCACCGTTCATAAGCAGGGTGACCTTGTCGGCGACATCTGCCTTTGCGGACACGACTATGACGGGGATACCCTTTATCTGCGGCAAAAGCTGCTCGCCTGTAAGACCTGGCAGCATAAGGTCGAGCAGGATAAGGTCGGGCTTTGACTGCTTAAGGACGAGCAGTGCTTCGGTGCCCGAGTATGCCCGGCTGACGGTGAAGCCCTTTGATGTCAGGAATTCCTGCGTCATATTGCCGATGTGGATATCGTCATCTATCACAAGTATGTGTTGCATTCTCTCACCTCAATATCGGAACATATGTGGGTATGTTCGTATTTGTTGCGCAATACTTGCCGCGCAACTGTGGGTATTCTCTTGGGAGTGTTTTTTCTCAAACTCTTTTTCTGAACTCTACTACTTTTTCGGGATAAGGTGTCGCAGACACCTTATCCCGAAAAAGCAATAAAAGGTTTAGGAATGGGGGTATAGCGACCTGCGGTCGCTTGCGAGAATATCCAAAGGATATTCTCGGGGGGATAACGGAGTAACCGTTACCACGGTTCGGAGTAACCGTTACCACGGTTACTCCCAAGAGAACGGCTTTGCCGTTCTCGACCTTCGTCCAAAAGGGTTTCCCCCAGCTGATTGGTATGTTATTCTGCAAGGACTGTGATCTGCGGGTCGAAAGATGGCATAAGCTGCAGCTTGAACAGGTTGAGCTTATGCTTGCGGTCGATGAGCGCTTTGACTTTTTCGTCCTCGCAGACACCTGTGCGGATATACTTATCCAGCACGGCGTAGGTGAAGCCGAGGTTATCCTCGTCGGTCTTGCCCGAGAGTCCGTCGGAGGGGACTTTCTCAACGAGGTCGAGGGGGAGTCCGAGCTGTTTGCCTATCTGCTTTACCTCGGTGACGGTGAGGTGGGACAGCGGGCTGAAATCACCGACAGAATCGCCGTAGCGGGTAGAGTAGCCGACCCAGTCCTCCGAGAGATTGCAGGTATTTACGACTCTGCCGTTGCAGCACTGGCTGACTGCATAGATGGTGGACATACGCAGACGCGGCGCGAGGTTGATGCGCGCCTGCTCGGAAAATTCAAGCTCGGCGGGAATGGCGTTTACGATGCCGTCATAGCCCTGCTTGATATTGACGGTATAGTTTTTGATGCCAAGGTGTTTAACAAGCTTTTGGGCGCAGTCGATATCGCTTTGCTCGCCGTTTGGCATAAGCACTCCGATGACTCTGTCCTTGCCGAGTGCTTTTACGCAAAGCGCGGCGGCAACTGACGAATCCTTACCGCCCGATATGCCAAGCACGGCATTGCAGCCTTTGCCGTTTTCCTCAAAAAAGTCAACTATCCACGCGCAAGCCTGCTCTATGGTTTTGTTTACATCAAAAGTGTACATTTTTTTACCCTCTTTCGTTTACTGATTGAATCTTGACAGGAACTGCTTTGTACGCTCGTTGCGTGTATTGCCGAACAGCTCTTCGGGCGCGCCCTCTTCTACGATGACGCCCTCGTCCATAAAGATGACGTGGTTGGCGACATCTCTTGCAAACGCCATTTCGTGAGTGACGATGACCATGGTCATTTTTTCTTTTGCAAGCTCTTTGATGACTTTGAGTATCTCGCCTGTAAGCTCGGGGTCGAGCGCGCTTGTCGGCTCGTCAAAAAAGAGTATCTTGGGTTTGAGAGCGAGCGCTCTTGCTATGGACACCCTTTGCTGCTGACCGCCCGAAAGCTCGCAGGGATAGGCTTTCTCCTTGCCCGAAAGTCCCATTTTATCAAGCAGTGCGGTGGCTTGCAGCTCCGCCTGCGCTTTGGACATTTTCAGAACGTGGACGGGTGCTTCGGTGATGTTGTGCAGGACGTTGAAGTGCGGAAAGAGGTTGAAGTTCTGAAACACCAGTCCTATCTTCAGGCGAATGTCGCGCAGGTCTTTTTTGGGTGCGTAGACGGTCTTGCCGTTTTCGCCTTTATACATCATTTTTGTGCCGTCGACGGTTATCTCGCCGCTGTCGGCTTTTTCAAGCTGGTTGATACAGCGCAGCAGGGTGGATTTTCCGCTGCCCGACGGTCCGATTATGGCTACGACCTGTCCTTGCTCGACATCAAAGGAGATGTCCTTGAGGACTTTGAGTTCGCCGAAATTTTTTGCGATATTTCTGACCTGTAAAATTGCCACGGCAAGTCCTCCTTACTTATAATAATTGAATTTCTTTTCGATAAGTGCAAAGACTACTGTTACGACAGCGTTTAGCACAAAGTAGAAAAGTCCTGCGATGAAAAGCGGCAGGATCGAGCTGTAGGTGTTCATCTGCTGCTTGGCTTTCATAGTTATCTCGGCATAGGCGATGATGTTTGCAAGGGAGGTATCCTTGACGAGCGTGATGACCTCGTTGGAGGTGGCGGGAATGACTCTTTTAGTGACCTGCGGCAGAATGATGCGCACGAAGGTCTGTGTTTTGGTCATTCCGAGCATTGACGCGGCTTCGTACTGACCTTTGGGTATGGAATCGACTCCGCCGCGGAATATCTCTGCAAAATACGCTGCGTAGTTGAGCACGAACGCCACGCACAGCGCGGTGAACATATAGCTCTCGCTGCGGGTATCTATGCCGTTTATGAAGCTTGCGAACCAGCCTGATGTGCCTTGCTTGGAAAAGTTTGCTTTGAGCATTGGTATTGCGTAGTATATCGCGATTATCTGAAGCATAAGAGGTGTGCCGCGCATTATGAGTATGTAAAGGTTCGTCAGCCACGACACGGGCTTGAAGCGGCACTTTTTCAGCATTGTTACCAGCATGCCCACGGGTATTGCGAACGTGAGCGTGACGGCAAACAGTTTTAAGGTATTAGGCAGGTACTCAAAGAGGATACCTGTGACTTTTTTTATTGATTCCCAATCCATTATTACACCACCGTTTGATTTACTATAATAAAGCACTAATATTATACTATATTAAAAATGTATTGTCAACCGCCGCGGCGGTACGCTTGTCCCCTCGCCGAAGAGGTTTGAGGGTGGCTTTACGCTGCTTGGCTCGGGGGGCGGAGGTGCGTGCGGACGTTTTACATTGAAGGCTGCGCGGCGGTACGCTTGTCCCCTCGCCGAAGAGGTTTGTGGGTGGCTTTACGCTGCCCGGCTCGGGGGGCGGAGGTGTGTGCAAAATAAAAAAGCCGCCCGAAACGGACGGCTCTTGTGCCAATCAGTTTATCAGCCAAGCTTCTTTGCAAGCTGTGACTTCTTCCTTGCAGCCTTGTTCTTGTGCATAATGCCCTTGGTGCAAGCCATATCGACCTTCTTGATAGCAGCCTTTACGACCTCTGCCTTGTTCTCGGCATTGTCATTAACTGCTGCGTCAGCCTTCTTCAGAGCAGTTTTGAGATCGGACTTGATTGCTTTGTTTCTTGCAGTCTTTGTCTGGATAACCTTAACTCTCTTCTTAGCGGATTTAATGTTTGGCATACCGACACCTCCTAATCTGTATGAATAAATTCGCACTTATTTGGATAAGTTAGCTACAGACTGAGAGGAGATGCAGCTACCCTTAATAAACAAGCCTTGTGTATTATTCTATCACAATCGCGCGCAAAATGCAAGGGCTTTTGAGAAAAAATTTCAACAATTTTGGGAATTGATTTCGCGGGGTTGTGGACAAAATGTACATAAAACGGCTCTTATGGGCGGAAAAGGGGTTTTTTATATGGTACGCACGGACATGGCGGCTGAAAGTGTTGCACGCGCGAGCGATGCGGTGATAGGCGGTGTAAGCTCGCAGGAGGCGGTGAACGAGCAGGCGGGCTTGAGGATAGAGAGGATACACATTTTTACGCAGGAGGCGGCGAGGCTGGTGGGAAAGGCTATCGGCAGGTATGTGACGATAACGCTGCTCGGGGCGGGGCTTGAGGGCTACAGCGATGCTTTTGAGCTGCGCGCGCAGGTTATTGCGCAGGAGATCGGCGCGCTTATGGGCAAGCGCACGAGCACGCTCGTGGTGGGGCTTGGGAACCGCGATATAACGCCCGATGCGGTGGGTCCGCTTTGCGCGGACGGGATATTCGCGACGCGGCACATAAAGCAGTTTGCTCCCGAGCTTGACGGCGGTGAGCTGGGTGAGGTCAGCGCTTTGCAGACGGGTGTGCTTGGGCAGACGGGCATTGAGGCGAGCGACATTGTTAAGGCGGTATGCTCGCGCATAGGTGCGGGGTGCGTTATTGCGGTGGACGCGCTGGCGTGCGCGCAGGCTGAAACTCTTGGCAGGACTATACAGATAACGGACACGGGGATTTCGCCGGGAAGCGGTGTGGCGAACTCGCGCAAGGAGCTGTCGCAGGGGACTCTCGGTGCGAGGTGCATCGCGGTGGGGATACCGACGGTCATCGACTACGGTGAGGGCGAGGGCGCGATGATGGTGACTCCGCGCGGTATTGATGCGATCGTGAAAAACGGTGCGCAGTATATTGCGGCGGGGATAAACCTCGCTTTGCAGCCATCGCTTGACCTCGCTGACCTGCGATCCCTCGTGTGAGGTTGACTTTAACGCGCAGATGTGTTAAAATGCTGATTAGGAAATCCGAGTTTGCCGCGGTGTGTACACCGCGTAATTGGGGAGGACCCTTTTGAAAAAGGGTCTCTCCCCAAACCCCACCCCTAAAACTTTTATCTCTT
>CADAEJ010000062.1 GCA_902786965.1 uncultured Ruminococcus sp.
GAGTGTTTTCTCTCAAACTCTTTTTCTGAACTCTACTACTTTTTCGGGATAAGGTGTCGCAGACACCTTGTGCCGAAAAAGCAATAAAAGGTTTAGGAAGGGGGGCTGGGGGACAACCCTTCTCCAAAAGGGTTTCCCCCAATTACACGGTGTACACACCGCGAAATACAAAGAACGGAGTGACAAAAATGAGACTCAGAAAGAAACTGCTATCGCTGCTGCTTTGTACCGCAATGCTGCTTTGCTCCTGCGCCGAGAGCAGCTCAAAAGCGGACACAGCATCAAGCTCGTCGCAAGCGCAGACCGAGCAGACCACGACCACCACACAGCAGACAAGCGAGCAGACCACCACTACGACCACCTCGCAGACCACAAGCTCAACAGCGGCGCAAACACCTGCACAGAACATTCCGCAGGGCATACCGATGTGGGAGGGCACCGATCCAAGCGGCAATAAGGTCACATTCATCGGCAGTATGCACGCCGCAAAGCAGGATCTCTACCCCCTGCCCGACAGGATAATGAACGCGTATAACTCCGCACAAGCGGTGGTTTTTGAGTGCGACACCGACGCTGTCGAAACAGATGACGGAATGCTTCAGGTGTATCAGCAGATGATATATCAGGACTCCACCAAGCTTAAAGATAAGCTCTCGCCCAAGGCTTACGAGATATTCAGCAAGCACATCACCGCCATGGGTTCGCCCGCAGATCTGTATGGCAACTTCAAGCCATGGGCAGCCTACGAACTGATAAACTCTCTTTGGCTGATAGACGGCGAGATATCCGTGTCAAACGGCCTTGATTATTATCTTCTGCATAAGACCAAAGCAGACAAGAAAGAGCTCATCGAGCTTGAGTCAGCGCAGATGCAGATAGATATACTCTCCGGACAGACCGATGCGACATACGAAGCGCTTATCAAATCGACCGCAGAATATACAAAGCAGTCCGAGCAGGAGAAGCTTAAAAAGCTTTATGATATATGGCTCAGGGGCGACCTTGACGCAATGTTCACAATGGAGAAGGGCGCATCGGCGGAGGAGTATAAAAGGCTCGGCCTTACCGATGAAGAGGTATCTCTCATAGCCGCCTACAATAAGACCCTCAACGCCGACCGCAACATCGGTATGGCAGAAAAGCTAAAGGGTATCTTCCGAAACGGCAAGAAAACGCTCGTGGTCATCGGCTCGGCGCACTTCCTCGGCGATAACGGCGTGATAGGCCTGCTTGAAAAGCAAGGCTATACCTTCAAGAGAATATGACCATTACCTAAAAAACATCAGCCCTTGCGCAACTGCAAAGGCTGATTTTTTTAACTTGTCTTTTCCAAAAACGCGAGATACTCATCCTCGGGCATAGGCTTTGCGTAGTAGTACCCCTGAATGAAATCGCACCCCTTGTCAATAAGCCACTGAGCCGTTTCCTGCGTCTCCACGCCCTCTGCGACGATCTCGATGCCGATAGACTTTATCATTCTTATCGTGTCGGCAAGCACGGCGCGCGTCTTGTCGTCCGAAAGCTCGCAGATAAGGCTCCTGTCGATCTTGATTATCTTTATCGGCTGGCTCATTATCCGGTGAAGATTTGAGTACCCCGTGCCGTAATCGTCAATAGAGAACTCAATGCCCTCCGCGTGCAGCAGCGATACCGTCCTTTTAAGCACATCTTCAAGTATCGAAGATGCCGACTCCGTCAGCTCAAAGTTGACCGACTTGTTGGATACACCGAAATCCAGCAGCTTCTGCTTTATCTCATCCACAAAGCTGTCATTCATACACTGCATCGCGGAAATGTTTATCTCTATGTACTCTACTCCGTATGGGCGCGTTTTTTCGATAAACCCGAAAACGCTGTCTATAACGAATTCACCTATCTCGTAGATAGCGCCGCTTTTTTCAGCCGCAGGTATAAAGTCCGCAGGCGAGATAAAACCCACCTCATCGTCATTGAGCCTTATAAGCGCCTCAGCCGTCACAAACTTGTTGTCCTTGACGCTGTATATCGGCTGGTAGTACATCTGGAAGCTCTTGTTGTTGATAGCCTTTCTGATGTACCTGTCGATGTCAAAGCTCATCTTTATCTTTTCCTGCTGCGTAAGCTCACCGTAAACAAACGAGCCTGCCGAAATGTTACTCTTTTCAAACGTGTCCACAAAGCTTATAACGCTCTCAAACGAGGGCAGGTCGGCAGGTATCGCGATATCGCACACCACGCATTCAAGCGACATGTCGAAATTATCGGTGTGTATCTTCTCGCTCACCACCTCAAATATCTGCGCCGCCGCGTCCTTTGAGGCGTACCTGCTGTCGATGCTGACCGCGATAAGCCCGTAGTTGAGATAATAAGTGTCGCAGCTGACACCCTTGGGGACGAGCGTGCGCACCCTTGAATTTATCCTCGATACCAGCTCGCGCATTATAACATCGTGCATATTTATGCCGTACAGCTGTATCACCGAGCTGTCCGATATGACCTTGATAACGTAGATGTTGTATTTCCTCTCCGAAAGGAAGATATTTTTCATATCTCCCCAGAAAGCCGCCATCGTCTTTGAACCCACCGCGAGATTGAGCATCTTTTCGGGTCTGATAACAAATATCAATATCGTCATCACCGCGATAGAGTACGCAAACATCTCCAGCAGGTGCCGCGGGAAGAAATACTGTATTATTACCGCCGCAAACGCGTACGGGTAAATGCTCAGAAGCGCTGCAATACTTGTCCTGTCCAGCACTCCCCTGAACCTTTTCAGGTAGAAGAAGGTGTGGATAGCGTAGAAAAATCCGACAATGTACGTTACAATAACATACTCGCCTCTCTGGTACTCGCCGTCAACTATCCTGAACACCGCGTGCGTCCACGGGTTTGAAAGCACGAGTGCAATGTTTATCGCATACGGCAGGCTGAACAGCAGCTTTGTGTACCTGTGCTGACCGATAAATTTGTAAAACGTTCCCGCGGAAAGACCTATAAAAATCGTAAACAAGGGCGCGATAGATGCGTGCAGTATAAAGTATACGAATGTGCCGCCCTCACGCAAAGCGTTTCTCACACCGGGGCTGAATGCAGTAAGCGGTGCCGCTGACAGCATATCGCACACAGTGTTTCCCAGCAGCAGAATAACAAATATCATAAACGTCCTGTGTACCGAGCCGTTGTACAGCTTTCGCAGAACTATCGACATCAGCATCAGCACAAGCATCAAAAATGAACAAACATCGTACTGGTAAACTGTCACTTACTATCCCTCCCTTCCGTGAAAAAACACTTTCAGATGATAATATTATACCATAGAATTGATGTTTGTTCAATATGGGGTGTGCAACTTTGCCCATTTATACTACTAAATCGGTACGATATTGTGTAAAGTGCACAAGAATTCGTTTTTTAAATGCAACAAATTCTTGTGATAAAAAAAGACTGATAAAATGTGTTGACATAAAAGCACAAAACGAGTATAATATTGCTAAACAATACCAAGGAGAGAAATCAAAAATGGATGTAAAAAAATGCTACCAAGCCTTCGGCGGTGACTATGAAGACGTCTCCGCACGCCTTGTAAGCGACGAACGCATCGAGCGCTTTGTCAGAAAATTTGTCGAGCTTGACGACTGCGGGCAGATGCTCGCCGCACTTGAAAAAGCCGACTACCGCACCGCGTTCTTAAAAGCGCACGACCTCAAAGGCACAAGCTCGAATATGGGCTTTACCTCGCTTTACGCATCAAGCTTCGAGCTTTGCGAGGCACTGCGCGCAGGTCAGCCGAGCATAGACATCTCACCGCTTGTAGCGGCTGTAAAGTCCGACTGTGAAAGAATTACGCAAGCCGTAAAGGAGTCTGACAACTAAAAAGAGGGGGAAACGCTATGGCAAACCTGACATATCTGCATCTTGGCGAACAGGGAACGTATATGGGCGCAGGCTTTGACTACGAATACACCTTTGAGGACGATAAGCATATGCTTTCCATCCGCACAGACGGCGTAACGGAAGATGACGCGCTCGTGCTTGAAACAGACGAGCAGTTCGCGCAAAAGCTCGCATCTGTCATCGAAAACTTCCGCGTAAGCAAATGGGACGGCTTTTCCAAAAGCGACAGCAATGTGCTTGACGGCGATTCGTTCGGCTTTTCCGCCCGTTTTGACGACAAAAGCTCCATCAGCGCACACGGCTATATGAAGTACCCCTCAAACTATACCGAGGTCAAGGGCGCGCTCGATGCGCTGTTTTTGCCCCTTTACGAAAGCGTCCGCCCGAATAAGCGAAAGGTCATGACAGCCTACTTTGAGCAGGTGATACTGAAAGATACCGTGCGCCTTGAAAACCAGGAGGTACACTACCCCTACATCGCCAAGGGCGGCAATATGTTCAGCCTCGGCAGGTGCGATTGTACGGGCGGCGCAGCGTGGTGTCCCGTCTACACGGACGAAAACCAGCCCGAGTATATGCTCGTTATCCTTCTTAACGAGGCAGATGAAAAATGGGTGCTTTCCTGCCGGGTTTACCGCGTCACCGATGACGGCGAGGTTCACCCCTGGGGCGAAGCCGAGATTGACCCCGCATTTTTCTGCTCCGATAAGCTCTACGGCCATATCTTCACCCGTTTCAGCGGCGACCGGCTCCTGCTCGGCGTTTTCACGCAGAAAGGCTTCACCGCCGCAGGCAAGGATACCAAGTATTATATCGACCTTTACGACATCAAGGATAAGCTCACTCCCCTTGCGAATAAAATGGTGCAGGGGCCTGCCTATGATAAAGAATACTGGACGCTCGACAAGCTTGCAGACTTTATCGAAACCGCGCAAGAGTATGGCTTCACCCAGTCATTGAAGTATTGGGAGGAAAGACCGAGCGACCCCGTCCTTGCAAGCGGCTTAAAAGACAACACCAACCACAGATTTGATTTTATCCTCTCCAACAACCACAACAGAGATTTTTACAACACCCTCATAAACACCCCCGAGGGTCAGCCTGTCGGCGAGTACCTCGTCAAAGGCAAGCTGTATTTTCATTAACACAAAAAAGCCCTTTCGGATATTACTCCGAAAGGGTCTTGTTATTATTATCATGATGCAAGGTTGAAAACGCCTATAAGCAGCACCCAGCTGAGCGTGTAGTAGGTCACCACAGCCACAAGGTCGTTTATCGTCGTGATAAGCGGACCCGAAGCTACCGCAGGGTCTATCTTTATCTTCTTGAAGAACATCGGTATAAGCGTGCCGACCGCGCTTGAAATAAGCATCGCCACCAGCATCGAAGCGCCTATGCAGCCCGATACCAGATACGCGAACCCAAGCGTCTTGTGCTTGAACAGCCAGATGTACATTCCCACAAACACAAATGAAAGCAGTCCCAGCAGCAGTCCGTTGCAGAAGCCTACCCGCATCTCCTTGCCGACAAGGTGTACCTTTTGCTTTGCCGTGAGGTTTTCGTCCATCAGCACCCTTATCGTAACAGCCAGCGACTGCGTGCCCACGTTACCTGCCATATCAAGTATCAGCGACTGGAAAGCCATTATTATCGTCAGCTGCGATATGACCTTCTCGTACACACCCACAACGCCCGATACCAGCATACCCAGTCCCAGCAGTATCAGCAGCCACGGTATTCTCTTTTTGATCGACTGCGAGAGCTTCTCGTTCAGATCCTCCTCCGCAGTAAGACCTGCCAGCTTTGCGTAGTCATCACCCATCTCGTCATCGACAGCCTCGATGATGTTCTGCGATGTGATAACGCCCAGCAGCCTGTTTGAATTATCAAGCACAGGTATCGAGTTCTCCGAGTAGTCCTTCAGCCTTTCGATACAGTCCTCAACGTTTTCATTGCCGTAAACATACGGGAATGACGTAACTATCAGATCGTCAAGCTTTGTGTCCTTGCGCGCTATGATAAGCTCCTTGAGGTCAATAGCGCCGTAGAACAGATCGTTTTCGTCTACCACGAATATCGTGGATATATTGTCATTGTCCGCCGCCTGCCTGACAAGCTCCTGCATAGCCTGCGGAACGGTGATGTTCTCTCTTATGCAGATGTAGTTGGCAGTCATACGGCTTCCTATCTCGTCCTCGTCAAACGAGCTTATCAGCCTGATCTCCTTTTGTACGTCAGGCGCGGTCATATCGACCAGCAGCTCACGCTTTTCCTTTGACATCAGCCTGAGGATATTCGCCGCCGTGTCAGTCTCAAGCTGCGATACGATGTCAGCCGCCTTTTTGACGGTTATCTCGTTCATATAGGTGCTTGCATCGTCTTCCTCTGTATGCTCGAAGATCTCTGCGATCATCTCGGCATCAAGGATACGCCACAGCTTGACTCTCTCCTCCTGCGTCAGCGTCGGCAGAACTTCAGCGATATCGTTCTCGTGGTAATCCTCCAGCCTGTTTTTCATCGCCTTGGGAGAAATGCCGCTTCTGATTATCGAGATTATATCACCCTCGTAATCAGGCATCTCCGCAGGCTCGTCATTATCCTTTTCAGTCACATCAAGTTCGGTGTCATCGACTTTCCCGACTCTCTCCTCTTCCAAAGCCATCTTATCCCTCCGTTCAAGAATTTGCTGCAATATCGGAGTTAACGGTCATTGGCTATAAGACAAAAAAATCCCGTCGGCACAGGCTCGACAGGAAAAATCGCATATCAATACAAGCTCACAGCACCAAGTGAACAACAGCTCCCTCTTGTGCAGCAGCTACCCTGCTATGCTCTTTTTGCCGCCATCGCCCGCAACTATCACTGTTGGTCACTCAGATCACCTCACTTGTAAACAAAACTCTTTATTTATTATACCACCATTCTATGCCCGTGTCAACAATTTTGTTCCCACTTGCGCTTGATTTTTCCACGCGCGCGGTGATCGGAAAATTTATAAAAAAAAGGTGTTTAATTTTGTCAAAGCCCTTGAAAATTGTTAGCTGTTGTAGTATAATGGTCTTGGTATAAGTTCCATTATCAAACAATAAGCGGGGTGAAGAAATGGACCACGGCGAGAATGATATAAACAACAACCTCAAAGATCTCGAAATAGTGACTTTTTCGCGCCTTGCGCTTTCACTTGCGAATGACTACGAGAGCGTCTACTACATAAATGCAAATGACGACAGCTACGTTGAGTACGGCGCATCAGGCGAGGATAAGAGCCTCACCGTCCTCTCGCTCGGTGACGATTTCTACACAGACGTTACCTATAACGTCCCGCGCGTTGTTTACGAAGAGGACAGAGAGGATTTTCTCAAAGCCTTTGAAAAAAAGAACATGCTCTCACAGATCGAAGACGGAAGATCTTTCATGCACAATTACAGACTTGTTAAGCAGGGCAAGATCGTGTACTACCAGCTCAAAGCTATCCGCGGCAGCGGTATAGACAGCGGCTTTATCATCGTCGGCGTAAAGAATGTCGATGCGCAGGTAAGGCGCGAGCTTATAGCGGCGGCTGAAAGCAGGATATACGGCGAAATATCCATGGCACTTTCCAGCAGATACGAGGTCATCTACTACATAGATGCCCAGACCAACAGGTATACCGAGTATTCATCAAGCAATAACTACGCAAAGCTTGGCATAAAAAAGCAGGGCGAGGATTTCTTTACCGCAGCAGTTGATGATATCGACCGCTATATCGATCCCGAGGACCGCGAGCGCACAAGGCAGATGATGAATAAGCAAAACCTGCTTGAAGCACTCAACCGAACAGGCGCAGTGTCCTTTACCTACCGCCAGCTGCTTGACGGCAGATCACAGTATGTAACTATGACCGTCGTTCGCCCGATGAATGACGCAAACAGAATAATCATCGGCGTTATGAATGTCGATTCGCAGATACGGCGCGAGCAGGCTGCCCGTGAGGAAAGTGAGACCTACGGACAGATAGTCAATGCCCTCGCAAAACAGTACGAGGTCATCTACTACGTCAATCTCGATAACGATCACTATCAGGAGTTCAGTGCGAGCGATAAGTATGCAAGGCTGAAGATAGGCGAGGTCGGTGAGGACTTTTTCACCGATACCCAGCGCAATATGAAGCGCGATATCTATGCCGAGGACTATCCCATTATGGCAAAGGCTATGGAGAAACAGCAGTTTATCTCCGACCTTGAGCAAACAGGCTCGACCTCCATCACCTACCGCCTTATGCTCGAGGGCAGACCGCAGTATGTCACCCTTATCGCCATTCGTCCGCAGGAGGACAGCCGTCACGTTATCGTCGCTGTCTCCAATATTGACGCGGCAAAGCAAAGGGAAATGGAGTTCAGAGCAGCCCTTGGCACCGCTATGGACCTTGCAAATAAAGACGCGCTTACCAAGGTCAAGAACAAGCACGCCTATACCCAGGCGGTCAAAGAGCTTGACGAGAAGGCGCGTTCGTGTAATGCCAGGTACGCCATTGTCGTTATGGACATCAACGGCTTGAAGCACATCAACGATACACAGGGGCACCACGCAGGCGACGAGTACATCAAAGCATCGTGCCATATAATCTGTACCGTTTTCAAGCGCAGCCCCGTTTTCCGTATAGGCGGTGACGAGTTCGCCGTGCTGCTTACAGGACACGACTTTGACGAGCGTGAGCATCTTCTTGAGCGCTTTAATGATATAGTCACCTGCAACGCAAAAAAAGGCCTTGCAAACCTCGCAAGCGGTATGGCGACCTACGATAAGGAGCTTGACAGCAGTATCGAAACCGTCTTTGAACGCGCCGATAAAGCTATGTACGAGAATAAAAAGCAGTTCAAAGCAATGTTTTGAACACATAATTTCTGCACGGAGGATAAGTAAATGAGCGTGACCCTGCGCTATACAGATAATAATTTTGAGGAAAAGACCAAAACGTTTGACCTCGGCGGCGGTACGGAAATAAATACATTCCTCGCAGGCCTGCAAAACGTTTCGTATTTTCATAATACCACCAATATGATATGGCGCATACACGGCACAAAAGACGGCGGCGATATGATCCTTGGCTACTTTGTTACCGACAGGAACAAGCATCACAGGTATGCTACCCAGCACGATACGCTCCAGCTCGCACAGCTTCAGGGCGAGCTTTATGCAGCAGGCGAAAAGTTCGACAGCCTCAATGTCGATTCGCTGGACTTCCTCAAAATGTTCAACAGTATCAAAGAAAGCGACCAGCGCGTGTATAAAAAACCGCAGAAAGAGATAAAAAAGCTCGACCGCATAATCTCCGAAAAAGTGCGCTTCGGCTGCGGATACAGAGTCATCAGCGGCAAAAAACAGTATTACGCTTGGCACGGCCTGCCAAACAGGAATGATGACTATATCACTACCGCCGAGATAAGCGAGGCAGAGTACCGTATGATAGAGTCCGAGTACCCCAGCTTTATCGAAGCCACCAAGGAACAGGCTGCCCTGTTCAGAAAAAAATACGTCCACGCCCATAAAGTCCTGCTCGAGGGCTGGAACGAGTTGATATGACGATATGATAATGATGATATGACAAAAGCCCGAATTTCACTTCGGGCTTTTTCGTTTGCGCTCAAAACTTTGTTCTGCGACGTTTCACTATCATATTAAGGCGGATTTGCTTTTTTAAGGGGGAAACCTATAGGGAAGACAAGTGGGGTTGCCTTACGGCGAAGGCGGGCGAACTTTTCTTCCCTACGGTTTCCCCCTTAAGATTCCCCTTCCCTTCACCTATCTTTTTTCGCGCCGCCATCTCAATCCGTAGTGCAGTAGGCGGCAGAGCGCAACACGCAGCTCGACCGGGCTCGCTGCTACACCAA
>CADAEJ010000063.1 GCA_902786965.1 uncultured Ruminococcus sp.
AACTCTTTTTTCTGAACTCTCTAACACTTTTCAGCAACGGGAGCTTTGCCTCCCGTTGCTGAAAAGTCATTAAAAGGTTTAGGAAAGGGGTCTGGGGGACAACCCTTCTCCAAAAGGGTTTCCCCCAGCTGTTCGACACGCATACCCCGGCAAATACTGATTTGTCTATCTTACAAGCACTCGACCTTTATCTCATCATCAGCCGTGCTGATACCAAACGCCGTGATACCGACATCGCCCTTGTCAACGATAAACTCGCTTATCCTGTCCTCGATCTCATTTCTTATCACGCGGCGTATATCTCTCGCACCGAGCTTCTGATTGTACGACTTTTTCGCAATTACCTTCAGCACATTCTCGTCATAGCGCAGCTTGATACCGCGTTCGCCAAGCGGCTGAGCGATCTCGCCGAGCATAAGGTCGGCGATCTTTGCATAATCGTCCTGCGTCAGCGCGTTGAAAACGACCACCTCGTCAACTCTGCCGATAAATTCAGGGCGCAGGAATTCGCGCAAAGCCTTCATCGCCTTGTCGTGAGCGATCTCGTTGTCCGTCTTGTTGAAGCCAACGCCCGTGTCCTTGTCGGTCGAGCCCGCGTTTGAGGTCATAACAATGACCGTGTTCTCAAAGTTGACATCGCGCCCCTGCGAATCGTGTATCGTGCCCTCGTCAAGTATCTGCAAAAGTATGTTCATAACGTCGGGGTGAGCCTTTTCGATCTCGTCAAAAAGCACCACGCTGTACGGCCTGCGCCTTACCTTTTCGGTCAGCTGACCCGCCTCGTCAAAGCCTACATATCCCGGAGGCGAACCGATAAGCTTTGATACCGAGTGCCTCTCCATATACTCCGACATATCGACTCTTATCAAAGGCTCTGTCGCATCAAACAGCGTCTCGCCAAGTACCTTGACAAGCTCCGTCTTGCCCACACCCGTAGGACCTACAAATATAAACGAAGCAGGTCTGCGCCGCTTTGTCAGCTGAACTCTCGTGCGCCTTATCGCATTTGCGACCTTTTCCACAGCCGCGTCCTGCCCGATGACCCTCTTTGAAAGCTCGTCTTTCAGATTCTTTATCTTCTCGAATTCGCTCTGCGAGATCTTGTTTGCAGGTATGCCCGTCCACAGCTCTATCACCTTTGAGATGTCCTCGTCCGTGACCTGCGCGTTTTTCAGCGTCTCCTCGACCTCCTTGAGCCTGTTCTCAATGCGCGAGATCTCCGCCTTTTCCGTTGCAAGTATCTCATAATCGGGGTCTGATTTTTCCTCGTATTCGTCCACCAGATCCCTGTGCTTTTTCAGCTCCTCGTTGAGCTTGTCAAACTCCGCAAGCTCGGGAGTGTTTATGCTCGCACACGCGCACGCCTCATCAAGCAGGTCGATAGCCTTGTCGGGCAAAAACCTGTCATTGATGTACCTCTCCGAAAGCACCGCACATTCACGAAGCTTTTCATCGCTTATCTTCACGCGGTGGAACCTCTCGTAGTAGCCGCGTATGCCCTTGAGTATCTCGATAGTCTCCTCAACAGTCGGCTCACCCACGCTCACAGGCTGGAAACGTCTTTCAAGCGCCGCGTCCTTTTCGATGTACTTGCGGTACTCCTTGAATGTCGTCGCACCGATCACCTGTATCTCACCGCGCGAAAGCGACGGCTTCAGGATGTTCGCCGCGTTCATCGTGCCCTCCGAGTCGCCCGTGCCGACAAGCGTGTGTACCTCGTCAATAAACAGAATGATGTTGCCCTGCTTCTTGACCTCCTCTACCAGACCCTTGCACCTGCTCTCAAACTGTCCGCGGAACTGCGTGCCCGCAACAAGAGCCGTCAGATCGAGCAGATATACCTCCTTGTCCTGCAAGTGGAACGGCACATCGCCCGCAACAATCTTCTGCGCAATACCCTCTGCCACCGCGGTCTTGCCCACACCCGGCTCACCGATAAGGCAGGGGTTGTTTTTCTGCCTGCGCGAGAGTATGTGTATAACTCTTGCAATCTCCTTGTCCCTGCCGATTATCCTGTCAAGCTCGCCGTTGCGCGCCCTCTCGGTCAGATTTGTGCAGTAGTTGTCAAGGAATTTGAGCTTTGCCTTTTTATCCTTCTTGTCCTTTTTGTCGTCCTTTGCGGATTTCGCGCCGTCCTTCGCCGCCTGCTCCGCATTCTTTGAAAGCTCGCCCGCGAGGTTACCCAGCAAGCCGCCCGCCTTGCCCATCTCACCGAAAAGGTTTGACAGAAAATCAGGCATAGTGCCGCTTCCGCCCATCTCAAAATCATCGCCCTCGGGCACCTCGGCAAGCTGTTCGCTCATCGCCTGTATATCCTCATCCGAAATACCCATCGACTTGATGTAATCGTCCACCTGCGGCAGACCGAGTTCCTTTGCGCACAAAAGGCACAGACCCTCGTTTTTCTTTTCCTCGGGTTTGTTTGGGTTTATCTGTGAAATGAACACCACAGCAGGTCTTGTGTGGCATCTTGAACACATCATCATAACTGAAAATTCTCCTTTCGCTTTTGTCTATCTGTAAAACAGTCTGAAAAAGTACTTGAATAAATAGGTGTTGTCAATAATATCCGTGTTGATCTTGCCGAGCTGATTTTTTGACGACTCTACGATAAGGCTCACCACATATGCCGCAAGCACCGCATACGCCAGACCCTTTACGATACCCAGCGCCAGACCGCCGAAGCTGTTTGCCGCCGAAACTACCTTTATCCTGCTCAGAAAGCCCATTACCTTGACTATCACCGAGAATACCACCGAAGCGGCAATCGCCGTCACAATAAAAATCAGCGCGCCCGCTATCATCGTCCCGAAAGGACTTACATATTCCTTTTCGATCTCCACCGCCGCCGCGTGCTTATCCCTTGGCACCAGCATCTTCACGAACTTCACAAGCGCCTTTCGCTCGTTTTCAAGCCCAATGTTCATAAAGCTGTCCCTGCCGCTGCGGCTGTCACTTGTCAGCTTCAGTATCTTTCCGAAAAGCTCGCCGTCAAGATACTCCTTAAAATCTTTCTCGACCTTGCCTACCACCGCGCTGTCAATGCCCTTGCTGCCGAGCATCGTGCGCATATTCACAACAACGTCGCCGTCTTTGAGTATCACCTCGCGCAGATCGTCATTCGTCACTTTAAGCGGCAGACCTTTCTTGCGCAGATCGCTCTCCATTATGCTGACTATATCAAACTTTTCAATCTTGCTTTCTATCCTGCTCACAGCCTTGTCCCTTGCAAACGCATTGTACGCGGGAGCAGCCAGCATAAGCGCCGCACACACCGCCACTATCAGCGCCGCGGCCGACTTGAGCATCAATGCGGCATATTTGAAAAACCCCATCACATAGCCCGTAATGCAGGTTATCACGAATATGATGACCACCGCCGCATCAAGTAAAACTGTCATTGTCAAACCTCGTTTTTGCGCAGCCCTATGTATCGAACTTCATCTTGTTGATATCGCGGTACCCCAGCAGGTAAACCGCCTTGTTCGCATACACACAGTCCACGTAGTTGTCAGAAACGTTCACCGTCGAAAGCAGATTTCCCTTCGCATCATAGCACTCCACCGTCTTTGAGCTGAACGCAATAATGTCCGAATCGCTTATCTGTACCTTCTTTGGTTTTCCCTGAATGTCTATCTCGGCGTTCGCGCCGTCCTTGTCGTTCTCGCAGTCAAAGACCGTCAGCGTTCCGTGCGTGCCGACAACGCTGCAAGTGTAAACGGCAGCGTATCTGTCCGTCATCGCAAACGATACCAGCTCGCCCTTGAAAGCATAGCTTGCAAGCACCTTGCCGTCCTCATCGAGCTTGATGAACCTGTCATCGCAGACCACCCAGTGATCGCCGTTTTTCATCTTCATCGCACGCAGCGCAACACAGTCATTCAGCTCCGCCGTCATCAGCGGCTCCTTGTCCTTGAAGTCCACCGAGTAAACAGTCGAATCTATCTTTCCGCCCGATGAATTTATCGTGCTTATGCAGCAGCCCTTGCCGTCATCTGTAAAGCACAGATCCGTCACACGCCGACCGCTTGCCCAGTTGTAGATCTCAGAGCCCGTCTCGTCATAAAATGTCACATACGCCGAGTATTTTTCCGTCTGCGTCACCACGCCCACATAGCCGCCCGGACCTATCTTTGCCAGCAGTATCGGGCTGTCAGTCTTTTTCGTGTACACCTCGCCCTTTTTGTTCATCACCTGAAAGCTCCTGCCGGCGTTGTCGTAAGCAACTATCTTTTTCTCGCACACATCAATAACAGGTGCGCTGTAATTGTGCGCGATAGTCTTCAGCTGCTCGCCGCTTGACTTGTAGAAAACCACCCTGTTAACGTCCAGCGTGACCATTATATCATTGCATTGTGTAATACTCGTGATATTTGACTGCGCAACTTTCAGCGGGAAATTACCGCCCTCCGCCTTGCCGTCGTTAACGATCGTTTCGTGCGGCTCGTCAAGTATGCCCTCCAGCTTTGGTATCCAGTATTTCGAGCTTATATAAATGCCCAGACCTATCGCCGCGATAATGCCGATTATCACAAGCCTCTTGACGTGCTTTAAGTTCCTGCGCTTTTTCCTCTCCTCGCGTATGTCCGTAACAGTCGCACCCTCGGGAGTTATCTTCTGCCTGATAGCCTTAGCGCTGTCCATGCCCTCGTCATCAGAGTCCTCGTCATCGCCTTGTATGTCCGCAGCGTCCTCGTCACTCTCGCTTATCTTTCCGTCTTTCAGATTAAGATACTTGAATGACGGCTCATCATCATATTCCTGATACAGATATTCGTCCTGCTCCGCCTCGGGCTGCTGCTCCACAGCCGAAACAGTTATCCTGCCCGCCCGAAGCTTTTCGTCCTCGTCCTCCTCGTCCGAGCGCGTCTGCTGCATCTGTCTCTCCTGCTGTTCGCGCAGAGCCTGCAAACGCTTTTGTTCGCGCACCTGCTGCTCGCGCGCAAGCTCCTGCTGGCGCACATATTCAAGCTCGTTCTGATGCTGCCTTTGTACCTGCAAGCGTCTTTCCGCCTCCGCCATCTCGGGCATACGCGTGTCCTGCGGCAGCTCACGCTGCGAGCCTTTTCTGCGTTTTTTTCTGCGCACCGAGTCAGGCAGCGGCGCGTTGTAGTCGTTGAACTGCTCGGCACCTACAATGTCATCGCGGCGCAGAATATTTTCATCGTTGTTTTTGTTTTTCTTTTTCACCTTAGTCCTGCCCGCACCCGCAGGCGTTCCTCCTCTATTTGTAAAATACCTTGTTCAGATACAGTCCCTGCGGCGGAACTGTCCTGCCCGCCTTAGTCCTGTCACGGCTTTGCAATATCTCACCGAGCTGACTTTCTTTCAGCTTTCCCTCGTTGACAAACAAAAGCGTGCCGACCATTATCCTGACCATGTTGTATAAAAACCCGTCACCCGATACCCTGAACTTCACAAGCTCTCCCTCGCGGAGCACATCAAATGAAAAGATCGTGCGCACCGTGTTTTGCTTGTCGCAGTCCGCACAGCACATACTCTTGAAATCGTGCTGCCCGATAAATACCTTTGCCGCCGCATCGAGCCTTTTTTCATCTATCGGGTACCAGCTGCGGTACGCCGTGTTCATCAGGAAAGGGTTTTTGTATTCGCTGTTGTGTATCACATACTCATATTCTTTCCCCGCGCAGTCAAATCTTGCGTGAAAATTTTCATCAGCCTCCTCGCAGGTCTTAACGCCGATGTCATCGGGCAGGCGCGAGTTCATACCGAAAACTATCCCCCTGCACGTTATCGTCGAGTTGGTAAAGAAATTGAGTACATATTCCCTTGCGTGAACGCCCGCGTCAGTCCTTGAACACCCGATGACCTCCGTTTTCTCACCCAGCAGATCGCTCAGAGCCTTTTCAAAAACCTCCTGCACCGCCAGCGAGTTGTTCTGCCTCTGCCAGCCGTGGTAAGCACTCCCGCAGTACCATATCGTAACTTTGAAATTTCTCATATATCAGCCCAGCTTGTTTATCACTATCACGCCCGCGAAGAACACAATAAGAAACAGCGTCCCCCACAGATCCAGCAGCTTGAGTTTCAGCTGCTTCATCTTTGTCCTGCCGTCGCCGCCGTGATAGCATCTGCATTCCATCGCCAGCGCCAGCTCGTCAGCGTGTCGGAAGGACGATACAAACAGCGGAATAAGCACAGGTATCAGCGCCTTCGCCTTTTTGAATATCGAGCCTGTCTCCATATCCGCGCCGCGCGCCTTCTGCGCACACATGATCTTATCTGTCTCCTCAATAAGCGTGGGAATGAACCGCAGCGCGATCGTCATCATCATCGCGAACTCATGTACAGGCACCTTTATCTTTTTCAGCGGCGATAAAAGCCTCTCGATAGCGTCCGTCAGATCAATAGGCGATGTCGTGTAGGTCAGCAGGCTCGTTCCCGTGATAAGGCACAGTATCCTCACCACCATAAACACAGCCGTCTGCACGCCCTTGTCGGTGATCTTGATAAACTTCCATTCAAAGTACGGCGTGCCCGTGTGTACAAAAAACAGATTGAGCAAAGCCGTGATAATAATAATAACAAGTATCGGCTTTACGCTTTTCCACATCATCTTCAGCGGTATGCGCGAGATGATATATATCATAAACGTAAAGCATATGCAAACACCAAGGCCCTTTATATCATCTGCCATAAACAGCATAACTATGTACGCTATCGTCAGCAGTATCTTCAGCCTTGCGTCAAGCCTGTGGACAGGTGACTTCCCCGGGAAATACTGTCCTATCGTTATATCCTTCAGCAATTCATTTCAGTCCTTACTCTATTGCCCATCAGCGCGCCAGCAGCTTCAAAAGCAGTTCCTTTGCGTACTTTGTGGTGTACACATCATCATTGATGTCACACCCCATAGCCTTTAGTCTGTTGAAAACTCTCGTTATCTGCGGCACCGCCAGACCCATTTCCTCCAGCTCTGCCGCGCGGTGAAACACCTTCACCGTGTCGTCATAACAAAACAGCTTTGCCTTGTTCATAACAAGTATCTTCGAGGTGTGCTTTGCAATGTCCTCCATCGAGTGCGAAACAAGCACTACCGTATTTTTCTTTTCCTGGTGATACTCTTTTATAAGTCCGAGTATCTGTTCCCTGCCCTTTGGGTCAAGCCCGCTTGCAGGCTCATCAAGTATCAGTACCTTAGGCTCCATAGCCATAACACCCGCTATAGCCACACGCCGCTTCTGTCCGCCCGAAAGCTCAAACGGCGACTTGTCAAGTATGTCGGGCGTGATGCCCACCATCTTGGCAGTTTCCTTTATCCTCCTGTCTATCTCGGCATTGTCCAGCCCCATGTTCTTCGGACCGAACGCAATGTCCTTGTAGCAGGTCTCCTCAAAAAGCTGGTATTCGGGATACTGGAACACAAGTCCCACCTTGAAGCGCACAGGGCGAAGCTTCGCCTTGTCGTCCCACAGCTTTTCTCCGTCAATATAAACATTTCCCGAGGTAGCCTTCAAAAGCCCGTTGAAATGCTGTATCAGCGTTGATTTACCCGAGCCCGTGTGCCCGATAACGCCGACCATCTCACCCTCGTCTATCTGAAGATTCACATCATCGACAGCCACCTTGCGAAAAGGCGTGCCCTCGCCGTAAATGTAAGTCAGATTTTCCGTCCTGATAATAGCCAATTCATTTCTCTCCGATGTCCACATCATACCGCAGTACAGATGTGCATATTTTCATTACCGCAAGCCCTTCCTTTGCCGAAAGACCCTGCTCTCCTGTCATTTGTCCCTGCCCGTAAGCAGTCTGTACAAAGCCTGTACGCACTCGTCCTCGGTGATTATCTCACTCGATATATCGTACCCCTGCTTTTGCAGAAAATCCGCTATCTCCGTCACCTGCGGCACGTCAAGACCAAGATTTCGCATAACGTCCACCTGCGAAAAGACCTTCTTGGGAACACTGTCCATTATCTTCTCGCCGCCGTCGATCACCACAACTCTGTCCGCCTGCGCAGCCTCCTCCATGTAGTGCGTGATAAGTACGATAGTAACACCCTTTTCCCTGTTGAGCATCTTTATCGTTTTCATTACCTCGCTCCTGCCCTTTGGGTCGAGCATCGCCGTGGGCTCGTCAAGCACGATGCAGTCAGGCTCCATCGCGATGATACCCGCAATAGCGACCCTCTGCTTCTGCCCGCCCGACAGCTTGTGCGGAGCGTGCAGCCTGTAATCGTACATACCAACCGTCTTGAGCGCCTCGTCAACGCGCCTGCGTATCTCCTTTGGCTCAACGCCTAAGTTTTCCAGCGCGAACGCAACGTCCTCCTCAACGATAGTCGCAACTATCTGATTATCAGGGTTCTGGAACACCATGCCCACACGCTTTCGTATGGGCAGAAGATTTTCCTCCTTGATAGTGTCCAGACCGTCGACCGTAACCTCACCCTTTTCGGGCAGGTTGATCGCATTTATACATTTTGCAAGTGTTGATTTTCCCGAGCCGTTGTGACCAAGTACAGCCACGAACTCACCTTTTTCGATGTCAAGGTCGATACCCTTCAGCACCGTGTTTTTAACGGGCGGCTCCTCCAGCTCGTTGATGTAGGAAAATTCAAGCCCGCGAATGTGTATATAACTCATCTTTACTTTCCCTTTTCAAGAAGTGTCAGTCGTCCTTCTTTTCCTCGTCGTCCTTGTCGTCGTCCTTGTCCTTCTTGCTGAAGAAACCTGTCACAGCGTCCTTAGCCTTTTCAAGATTTTCCTTTGTAGCAAGCTCCTTAGCCTTGTCCTTTACGTCGTCAGGTATCTTGTCCAGCAGATCCTCTGCCTTGTCCTTGATGCTTTCGATTCCCATTGTCTTTTCCTCCTATGAAATAATATATTTGAAAAGCGCAGAGCATATCGCCCCGAGCCTTTTCATCATGATAATTCTTCGCTGTCAGCCTCGCAGTACCCAAGCACCTCTCTGTCGATATCGCGCTCGACCTCTCTCGCAGTTTCCTCGTAGCTTTCGATAAGATTTTTCAAAAGCTGTATATCCGCAGCCCTGCCGTGTTCAAACAGCTCGTAGCCTATCCCCAGCGCCGAGAGCTTTTCGCACATCTGCAAAATTCTCTTTATCCCGCCGCCGTCGATGTAATCGCATTCGTATAAGTATTCGCCGCACTCTATGCGCCGCTTTATCTCTGCAAGGGAGATCTCCTCATAGCCGCGCATCATCTTTGCCACCGCCGCCGTGAATTTATCCACCTTGATACCTGCCGTACTTTTCATATTATACCTCCATTATCGATTTGCAGCGTGTTTGCTTGATGAATAATTGGAGATACTCTCTTGAAAAGAATTATTCTCAATCTCTCTTTTCTGAACTATCTACTACTTTTTCGTTATTTGGGGACGTGTCCCCAAATGGCGAAAAAGCATTAAAAGGTTTAGGAATGGGGGTATAGCGACCTGCGGTCGCTTGCGAGAATATCCAAAGGATATTCTCGGGGGATAACGGAGTAACCGTTACCACGGTTACTCCCAAGAGAACGGCTTTGCCGTTCTCGACCTTTTCCCCCAACTATTCACCAATTAAGCCCGCCTGCCATATTGCAGTCGAACCGCACGGCAGAACGCTTCCCGTCGCCTCCACAGGCAGACCTATCTCGTCCGCCGTGACCGTTCCGCCGAACCTGCCGCAAAGCACGTCCTTTAAAATATATGCCATTACCGACGGAGATAGCCCCGTAGTGTAGCTGTTGAGCAAAAAGAACAGCGGCTTGTCCGAGAGTACGCCCGCGCAGGTCTGTACCAGATCGTAAATGCAGTCCTCCAGCTTCCATACCTCGCCGCCCGGACCCCTGCCATAAGAAGGCGGGTCCATAACGACAGCATCGTAAAAGCGTCCGCGCCTTATCTCTCTGCGCACGAATTTTTCGCAGTCATCGATAAGCCAGCGTATCGGCTTGTCCGCAAGACCCGATGCCTGTGCGTTTTCGCGCGCCCATTGCACCATGCCCTTTGATGCGTCAACGTGAGCCACGCTCGCGCCTGCATTCGCGCACGCAAGGGTAGCACCTCCCGTGTAAGCAAACAGGTTCAGTACATTTATTTCCCTGCCCGCGTTTTTTATCTTGTCCGCCATAAAGTCCCAGTTCACAGCCTGCTCGGGAAAAAGCCCCGTGTGCTTGAACCCTGTCGGGCGAATGTTGAATTTAAGTCCGCCATAGCCTATCTGCCAGCTCTGCGGGAGCTTTCTGCGATACTCCCATTGACCGCCGCCCTTGTCCGAGCGATGATACACCGCGTCAGCAGTCTGCCACCTGTCACTCCTCCTCGGCGATCTCCAGATTATCTGCGGGTCGGGTCTTACCAGAACGTGCCCTCCCCAGCTTTCCAGCTTCTCGCCGCTTGTGGTGTCCAATATTTTGTACTCGTTCCATTTATCAGCTATCCGCATATAAGCCTTCCTCTGCCGTTTCTCCGTAAATTCGCTCTATCGCGTCAGCAATATTACGGGCATATTCTGTTATAAGACCCGTCTTTTTGCCCTCTATCATTATCCGCACCAAAGGCTCCGTGCCCGATTCGCGCACATATATGCGCCCCTCGGTGCCAAGCCTCCTGCTGTATTCAAAAATAAGCTCTGTTATCTCGCTGTTTTCGCGCCACTTTTTCTTGTTCTCGCTCTTAACGCGCGCGCTGACAAGTATCTGCGGATTTGAAGTCATCATCTTCCCCAGATCGCTCAGCTTGCTTGCCGATCGCTTCATTATCGTCATAAGCTTCACGCCTGCCAGCAGACCGTCACTCGTGCATTCGTCATCAAGGAAGAAAATGTTTCCCGACTGCTCGCCGCCGAGATTGCACCCTGCGCGCTTCATCTCGCTTATAACGTGATTTCCGCCGACCTTCGCCGTCGTGATGACTATCCCTGCCTGCCGCGCGAACTTGTAAAAGCCCGAATTTGACATCTTCGTGACCACACAGCTGTTGTTTTTCAAGCGCTTTCTGAACTGCATATACGCCGCAAAGACCGCCATCAGCTTGTCGCCGTCAAGCACCCTTCCCTGCTCATCGACCGCCATGCACCTCGCTCCGTCGCCGTCAAATGCAAGTCCCAGATCGCAATGCTCGTCTATCACAGCATTTACAAGCCCGTCCATATCCAGCGTGCCGCATTTCCTGTTGATGTTCTTTCCGTCGGGCAGATCGTTTATCATCACAGCCGAAGCGCCCAGCCCCTTGAATATCTTGCCCGCGCATTCGCTCGCCGCACCGTTGGCGCAGTCGATAGCCACTTTAAGACCGCCCAGGTCAATGTCCACCATCTTTAGAATGTGGCGTATGTAGTCCCATTGACCGTCCTTGTCATAGTATATGTGACCTATCCCGTCACCGCTTTTAAGCTCAAAGCTATCGCGCCTTTCGATGATAAGCCTCTCCAGCTCGTCCTCCGTCTGCCTGTCTATGCGGAAACCGTCCGCACCGAATATCTTCATTCCGTTGTATTCAAAGCCGCTGATGCCTGCCGTTATCATAATGCCCGCGTCAGCGCCGCTTTTTCTCACAAGTACCGATACCGCAGGCGTGGGAACTACTCCCACAAGCACCGCGTCAACGCCCATCGAGCATAATCCGCTTACCAGCGCCGCCTGTAAAACGTCGCCCGAAACTCTCGTGTCAAGCCCGATGATGACCTTTGGCCTTTCGCTCACAGCGCACAGCTTTACCGCCACAGCGCGCCCGAGCAGCATAGCTGTCTCGCAGGTAAAACCCGTCACGGCGATACCTCTCGCGCCGTCAGTACCGAACAGTCTCTCCATGATCCCCCCATGCCGAAAGCCTCGGCATATCCTCCTTTAAAGATTATCGTGCAATGCTACAAAAGTGTCGTCTGACCGTCCCTCAGGACTCCCATATGCTTGTACGCAAGCTCAGTCGCGCAGCGTCCCCTCGGCGTGCGCGATATGAACCCCAGCTGCATAAGATACGGCTCGCAAACGTCCTCCAGCGTCACAGCCTCCTCGCCGATAGCCGAGGCAAGCGTTTCAAGCCCGACAGGACCGCCGCCGTAGCCCTTGATTATCATATCAAGCATTCTCCGATCAAGCCCGTCAAGCCCCAGCTGGTCAATGTCCATCTGGTTGAGCGCGATCTTTGCGATCTCCTGCGTTATCCTGCCGTTGCCCATAACGTCCGCGAAATCCCTCACGCGCTTTAAAAGCCTGTTTGCGATACGCGGCGTACCGCGCGATCTCGCCGCGATCTCCGCCGCACCCTGCACATCGCACGGCGCACCGAGGATATTTGCACTCCTCTTTACAATGTCGCACAGCTGATCGGGCGTGTAAAGCTCCAGCCTTTGTATCACGCCGAACCTGTCGCGCAAAGGCGATGTCAGCTGACCCGCCCTCGTAGTCGCACCTATAAGCGTGAACTTGTTCAGGTCTATTCGTATGCTTCTCGCCGCAGGACCCTTACCCATGATAATGTCAAGCGCGTAGTCCTCAAGCGCAGGATACAGCACCTCCTCCACCTGCCGTGAAAGGCGGTGTATCTCGTCAATAAACAGCACATCGCCCTTTTCCAGATTTGTCAGCAGTGCCGCAAGGTCGCCCGGCTTTTCAATAGCAGGTCCCGATGTGATGCGGATATTCACACCCATCTCGTGCGCGATGATAGTCGAAAGCGTCGTCTTGCCCAGTCCCGGAGGACCGTACAAAAGCACATGGTCAAGACTGTCGCCGCGCTTTTTCGCCGCCTGAATGTATATCTTCAGATTGTCCTTGACCTTTTCCTGCCCGATGTATTCATCAAGCGTTTTCGGCCGCAGACTTACCTCAAAATCCTCATTCTCGTCCTTAGTCACCTGCGGCGCAACGAGCCTGCCCGCGTAGTCATTTTCTATTTCAAATCCGCCTTTTTCAATCAAGCCTTACACCTCATTTACTGTATAGCCTTGCTCACATCGACCCATTTCTCATAGCCCGAGTATTTTTCAAGCTCGCCAATTTCCAGCTCTATCGCGCTGTTACTGCTCCCGCACGCGGGAAATACCGTCTCAAAGCGTTTCAGCGACTCATCAAGAAAGGCCCTCACGCCCTCGTTCACCGCAAACGGACAAACACCGCCCACCGCGTGACCGATAAGCTCCGCCGCCTGCTGTGCAGTCAGCATCTTCGCCTTTGTCTTGAACTGTGCCTTGAATTTAGCGTTGTCTATCTTCACATCGCCCGCGCAAACTATCAGCACCGCCTTTTCGTCCACAAGGAACGACAGCGTCTTTGCTATCCTGCTCTCCTCGCAGCCGAGCGCCTTCGCCGCCAGCGCAACAGTCGCACTTGAAACGTCAAATTCAAGTATCCTGTCATCTATCCCAAAGCCCTTGAAATATTCTCTGACTTTTTCAATGCTCATTTACTTCCACTTTCCTCTTTTTTGTTCACACCGAATATCTCGTCCGCAGCCTCGGTCATTTCCTTTGACCATTCGTGACCCGAGTGCTGTATCTTTACCCACGGGCACATCTGCGCATAGTTCTCATCGTGAACGATGTCATACGGCGAACCGTACGCGCTGTCGTGGCTCTCGTAAAGCACTCTGCCCTTGTGTATCATCTCGCAGGGGAACTCGCCCTGCGGCGGGTCATCGAGCTTATCAAATATCTCCTTGTCTATCTCAAAGAGATAAAAATCGCCTCTGTCCCAGTCCTTTGCGGTATATAGGTTATTTTCCTCGTCATAGCAAGCCTTCCAGCCAAGTCCCTCTTTAAACTGCATATCTTATCCTTTCACTGCGTAAAATCCGCACTGCATAAACGACTGCCAGAAAAGCTCGCAAGCCGCAAATCCTGTCATTTCAAGCATCTGCAAATGCTCTTTTATATTTATCGGGAAATACTCCACGCCGTATCTTGCAAGGTGCGCATCAATCTCATCAGATGTTCTTCCCACACCGAGCTGATACTCGCCAAGCCGCGCAAGAAGGTTTTTCCTGCCCGTTTCGGTAAGCGGCGCAGTATTCTCAAAATATACGAAAATACCGCCCTCTTTGAGCGCCCTGAAACAATTAGCGACCGCCCTTTCGCGTGTCTGCCTGTCAAAATAGTGGTGCGACTGTATCGCCGTCACAGCATCGAACTCGCCCTCAAACGTCATATCCTGCGAGCCAATGCCGTAAAATTCGCAATCCCTGCCAGCCAGCTTTTCGAGCGCGTCCGCCAGCATATTCTCCGATGGGTCGCATAGCGCGAGCCTTTGTATATCAAGCCTGTCAAGTGCCTTGAGCGCGAAAGTTCCCGTTCCGCACCCCGTGTCCAGCAGACTTATCTTCCTGTCCTTAAAATGCGCCCTTATCACCGATATCGCCTGCTCGTGCAGCTCATCGTAAAACGGTATCACCCCGCGCACATTTTCGTCATACGCACTCACCTTGAATGGCGTTACGTTGTCCATCGTTTCTCCCCTTTGTCCTTTAAAACCGCGCCAAACCTATCAGCGCCTTCTTTATTATCTCCTCAACAGGCAGACTCGCATCAAGCTGCGATATCGCCGAAAGCGCCTCGCCCTCGGAGTACCCCAGCACCACCAGCGCCGTCACCGCCTCATCAACATTGCTTCCCTGCGGGATTATCGCCTGCGTGCTTTCACCGCGCATTGAGATGCTTCCGCCCTTTGCCACCTTGTCCTTGAGTTCAAGCACTATCTTCTGCGCTATCTTCGTGCCTATGCCCTTTATCTTGGTCAAAGCCTTGTAATCACCCGTTGCCACCGAAAGTGCAAACTGCGACGGCGTAAGCGCCGAAAGAATCGACACCGCCGCCTTCGGACCCACGCCCGAAACGGTTATCAGCATCTTGAAGCTGTTAAGCTCCTCTTTTGTCGCAAAGCCGAACAGCTCAACATCATTTTCCCTCACCGCAAGGTGTGTGAAAAGCATCACCTCGTCCTGCCCCGTGACTTTTTGTATCGTGTTGAACGATGTCCTGCACGCATAGCCAACGCCCGCACATTCCACTACAACCAGCTCGGGCTCGGTCGCAATGACCTTTCCTCTCACCGAGTATATCATAACCTTTCTCTCCTAACCGTTTTATCAAGTCTTACGCGAGAGCCTCCTCGATAGCATATGCCTGCCCGTACAGCAGCGAGTTCTCCGAGAAATACACAATAAGGTCGCGCGAAATATCATTCGTGTCAAGATGTACCCATATCGTAAAACCAAGCGCCTGCGAAGCTCCGCTTTCGTACCCGTGTGTCACTTTCTCAAAGCAAATGCCGATAATGTCAAGCTCTCCGCCGTCCGCGTCTTTCAAAAGAGATATCCACTTGTACGCCGATTCAATACATTCGTCAAGCTTGTTCAGTCCCTTAACAGCAAGCTCAATTATCTCGTCCGAAATAACCTCTCCATGCGCCTGAACAGAGACCTCCATATTGTAGCCTTCCACGTTGATGTGACCGTACCCGTCCACAAAACTCAGCTTGTCGAACTCGTGATTTTCAAGTATCCTTATTATCTCGTCCTTACTGTATAATACGTTTGCCATGACCATCTATCCCTCCGGGTCAAATAGCGGCTCATAGTCCTCATAATCATCATCATCGGCTTTTATTTCAAGCGGCGGCTGTGAAAAAACGCCCTTTTTGAACATCTCATATATCGCTTCGGGAGCCGTTTCAAGTCCGCAGCCGCAGCAAAAGTCTGCTATGCGCTTTTTGTACTCCTCGCTTGGCGAAACACTGTCCTCCAGCTGCTCCATAAAACTATGCAGACTGTCAAAACAGCCGTGCCTGCTCGCCTTCGCCCAGTCACTTATGTAACCGCAGCTCAAAAGTATGCTGAAAAAGTCCCCGATGCTGCACGCAGTAAAACCCGCGCCGCCTTCCGAGTCGATATATCCGACCCTTCCATCGTCCGCAAGCACATAAACTCCGCCGCTGCCGTCACAGCCGAACGGCAGGAGCTTAAACCCGCATTTTCCGCCCTCAAGCAAAAACTCAAGGTCATCATCAAGCTCCTCTTTGTCCTCAAGGTCAAAACCGCACTCTGCCGAAAGGTAGTGCTGTATATAGCTGTCAGCCTTTATCCTGTCAATGTAAAACTGTGAACTGTCCATTTTTTCACCCTCATCCGTATTTCTCCAGCTGCCGCCTGCCCGTCATCAACAGCCCGTGCGTTATCGCCATAGCGACCGCGTCAGCCGTGTCATCAGGCTTTGGGACTTCCTTCAGATGCAGCATCGTCTTTACCATTTCCTGCACCTGCTTTTTCTCCGCCCGCCCGTACCCGACTATCGAGGACTTCACCTGCAAAGGCGTGTACTCGTATATCGGCAGATTATTCATTATCGCCGGCAGAAGCGTCACGCCCCTTGCCTGCGCCACGTCAATAACCGTTTTCTGATTGGTGTTGAAGAAAAGCTTTTCGACCGCAATCTCCTGCGGCTTGTAGGTGTCAATGATCTCGCTCATGTCAAGGTATATCGCCTTCAGCCGCGCCTCAAACGGCATATCCGCCGCCGTAGTCACCGCACCCATGTCGATAAGCCTGAAACGTGTGTTTTCATAGTCAACCACGCCAAAACCGACTATCGCATAACCGGGGTCAATACCAAGTATCCTCAAATCCGCGCACCTCTCTTCCGCCGCCAAAAGCCTGTAAATACGAACATTTCAGCATACAGGCATAATATAGTATAATTTACCTCGGAGCAAAGCCCGATGCGAGCTTGCTCAGCATCGGCTGCGACGAGACAATTCTCACCGACGGAGCGTCAGCTCCAATGGGATTTCGGTGCATAAATCATTACATTGCACCGAAAGACCATATGTCCCACGCCGCCGAAAAGGCGTGCGGACATCGGTAAATAAATTATAGCACATTTCTCTCCTAATTGCAAGCAAAACAACCAATTTCACCGCAATTTTTCGCGCCCGCCATTTCCCCAATAACTCACCGCGTAATTGGGGAGGACCCTTTTGAAAAAGGGTCTCTCCCCAAACCCCACCCCTAAAACTTTTATCTCTTTTTCGCCATTTGGGTCTTTGACCCA
>CADAEJ010000064.1 GCA_902786965.1 uncultured Ruminococcus sp.
TTTTCAGCAACGGGAGGCAAAGCTCCCGTCACTGAAAAGTGTTAGAGAGTTCAGAAAAAGAGTTTGAGAGAAAGCGCTCCCAAGAGAATACCCACAGTTGCTTGATAGGTATACCGCAACAAATGCGGATTTACCGAGGTTTGCACAACACGGCTCTACTCTTGTACAGTTATCACAAAATGAAAGCCCGGAGCGGCACAAAGGCAGCTGTCCCCTCAATCTTATATGCGACGGAAAGCAAAGCGAGCGAAGCTCGGTTTCTGTCGCGGCGGCAAATTCCGATTTTTGTCAGTAGCAATTATAGCACATCATCTCTGTACTGTCAATAGAAACGCCATAGTACTTTTGACCTTACATCAGAAATACTATGGCGTAAAACTTCTTTATGCGTACCGTTCTTAAACCGTCGGGGATCAGATCATCATATCATTTTTTCGGCGCACCGCAGCTGTTGCAGAACTTTCCGCCGCTGTTCTCAAAGCCGCATTCACCGCATACCCACTTGCTGCCGCCGACCGAGCTGCCCTCGCTGACTGCACCGCCCATGCCCATGAAGCCGAGCATACCGTTTGCCTTTGCAGGCTCCCTGCGCGATGAAGTTATCACGCCCTCGCTGCAAAGCCTGTCACAGAAAGTGCGCAGCTGCGCGGTTATCTCACTGCCGCCGTGCTGAACTATCGCCGCAGTGTCAAGCGTAAAGCAAGCAAGCGCACTGCCGCCCGCGGACGAATCATCAAACATAATGCTGTAATGCGAGCCGCCCGATGTGTCCGTCATGTTCCCAAAAGGATCGCGCGATCTGTCATATCTGAGCTGCGAAAGATTTGTAAGATTATTCTCCCTGATGAAACTTTCAAGCTCCGCAATGACCTTTTCGCCCGCCGTAAACTCCGTCACCGCCGCATCAAACGTGCCCTGCTGAATGTACCGCGTAACCACCGCACCGCCGTCCTTGAAGACCGCCGTTGTCCTGTCCTCGCTGTGACTGTTCACGCTCATACCGTTTGACCACGCAGAGTGTTCAAAGCTTACAAGCCTGCCGTGCGATGCCTGCTTTGCAAGCAAAGCCGCAAGCTGTTCATCCGGCTTGTCCTCGGGGAACACCCCCGCCGCCTTCAACGCGTCCGTGATACCGCTTGGTATGCCGAACTGCCGCGCCGCCTCCGATGGCTGAACAGGCTGATTTTGCGCCTTTTCATCGTCGCCCTTTTTCGGCGCAAGGTCGGGTCGCCAGTTACCGCACCCGCAGCAGAATTTCCCCTCGTTGCCGTCCTGTCCGCACCCTGGGCATACCCATTTTCCGCCCGTGTATACAAATCCCTCGGGCTTTTCGCTCGGCTTGCGCGCACCGCAGTTGGCGCAGTATTTCCCCTCGTTGCCGCGCGCGCCGCACTCACCGCAGATCCAGCCGTTTTCCGTATCAGCGCTTGTATCGTGCGCTTTGGGCTCGTTGGGATCAGAGAACCACTTCTTTTTCATCTCGATAACGCGCGGGTCTGTCACAGGCAGATGCTTCTCGCTGATAAGATTTTCGTCCGTCACAAAGCTGCCGATTATCGCATTTATCTCATCAATTACCTTGCCGCCGCCGTAGAACCTCGCCGCGTCGCAGTTGAACGAAAAATATCCGCCCACCTTGTCATCGGTGTAAAGCGTGATACCTGCCGAGCTTGAATAATCATACACCTTCGGGCGATCGTCCTTTTCGGGATCGATTCGCATCTCACCCCACGCGTACAGATTTTCCCTCTCGGCGATCTGTGCGATCTTCTCCAAAGCAGCCGCATCTGCGCGGTAAAGCTTTTCGTCCGTGCCGTCCATATCGTTCTTGTGCTCGTGCAGAACCACCCATTCGCCGTCTGTTTCCTTGAGCGTAAACTTGTCGCTGACACCGCTGAACATCATCATTCCGTTTGAATGTGAGTGCCTGTCCACCGCAGTAAGCCTGCCATGTGCGACCGTCATTTCCTTAACATCTTTCAGCGTAGGATACATCTTTTCCAGCATTTTTATCACTCCTGACTTTTCTCCGCTTTTGCACCGCATTCACAGCAGTACTTTCCCGTGTTAGCCCGACCGCATTCACTGCATAACCAGGCACCCTCGCAGACAGGCTCACTTGCGGGCGTGTACTTTTTTTCAAGCTCTTTGAACCGCTGTGGTATCTCTTGCGGTCCGAGATCGGCACAGGCAGCGTTGCCGTCATCAAAAACGATAATGTAGCTGCCCAGCGCGCCCACTACGTCAAACCTCGTCATCATCTTCCACGGATGGTTTTCAAGTATGCGCTTGACTGCGTTTATCTGCTCGCAAAGCCCGATAAAGTCATCAAAATCATCCTGTGTGATGTCAAAGCTTTTTGAGCCTGCACGCAGCGTGGGATGGCCATTATCCAGTCGCATATCATACAGCTTATCGTATGCGCACATATCGCCCGCAGGCTGCATAAGCGGCTTTTCCCTGTAAAGTATTCTCACTATCCTCGCCATAACTTCACCCCTTATAAATGATCGCAGTTCACCCTTACTGCTTTTATCATCTGACCTCTATATCGGGTACATCGGAAGCTCCAGCGCCCCTCGTGAGCTGCCTTCCTGCTTTTCTTCCGCCGCCGTGTCCGCTGCCGAAGAACTCTCTGCCGCCGAACTTTCCGCTGTCGAACTTTCCGCCGCCGAACTTTCCGCCGCCGAACTTTCCGCCGCAGCCGAGCTTGCATTCTCACCCTGCGAGCAGCTGTCCGCCCTCGAGCCTGAACCGCCGCAGCCGCACAAAAGCACCGCGCACACCAGCGCCGCCGCAATACATCTTTTCATTTTTCTCTCCTCAACCGCCGTTCATTATCTGCTGGATATAATCCGCAAGCGTCTTGTACTGGTCATCGGGATCAAAGTCCACATCACCGGCGCGCTGCTTGTTCTGCCCCTGCGGAAGATAATCGTAAGCAAGATTGTGCAGCTGCCATTCATCAGCCATATCCTGCGCGCTTCTCCACGAGACCAGATCTCGACCGCGTATCTTGTGAATGTCCAGCAGCGCCTGACATATAAGTATCATATCAAGCCTGCTGCGCACCCTGTAAGAGCCGTTGATGCGCCAGTTTTCCTTGCCGTCATATCGGTACGAGAACTTCGCCGTGAACTGCTCGCCGCCGTAGCTGAACGTGTAGTCCGTGCCCTGCCCGTCAGTGTCCTTTATCTCAATGCTGTCGATCATCGAGCCGTCAGCAAGCATCGCCGCGTAGTTGTCCGCCGCCGCGCTGTAAGCGTAAAGTGCGCGTGCAAGCTTGTTGATAGGCTTGCTTTGGTCGGGCTCGCTTTCAAGCACGCCGTAAACGTATGAAAGCGCGCTGAAAGTTATCTCGCATCCGTCAGCCGATGCGCTGCAGCTGCTGCTGAGCTTGTTCGCACCAATGCCCGAAAGCTCGATGTAACAGCCTTTTTCACTGTTTTTCACATCTGCGTCCTGACCGTTCACATAAGCACTTTTCGGCGCGCCGTCAAAGTATATGCGGAATGTCGTCTTCGAGTCAAGCAGCAGAGCCGCACCCTTTATCTTCACATTCTGCGGCAAATCGCCCTGCACCGTGCATCTGTATTTTGAAATGTCCGCCGCCGTGATATTCGGAAGCTGCGCGTCAAGCCCGACCTCGCCGCCGCGGAAATACGCCCGCGCGTATTGCGAGTATACGTCAAGCGCGCTGACAAGCACCTTCAAAGCCTTCCTCGCCGAGCCGTCTGCCTTGACCGCGTCTATGTAATCCCTCACGCTGTAAACCGCCTTGTCACCGTCAAAGCGCGTTTTCCCGTCAGATCTGTAAAGCTCGCAGATGCCGTCCTTGTCGATAGCCGTCAGAGTAATTTTTTCCTCGCACTGCGTCGGGTCAACAGGGTAGCACAGCCTGTAAAGCCCTTTCCTGTCGCCGCTTTCTATGACCTCCAGCGAGTCCGCAGATACCTCCGACTTGCCGTTTGGACCGTCAAGCTCAAAGCTCTCCGCCTGCGAAAGCGACTGCGCATCAATAAAGAATTCCACCCCGATGTCACCCGCAAGCGACAGCGCAGCGCCCTTTATAACGCACCTTGAGCCGCCCTGCGCGTTCGCGAATATGTCCGTACCTGCGCCGTATATCCATATCAACACCAGCGTAATTATCGCCGAAACTGACCTTTTCACAGTCCACCTCATTTCCTTGTGTTGCATATATTCTATCACGCCCGCCCGCATATGTCAATAAATCAAGCCACTTTTATAAATAGTTATCTCCCCTCCGTACCTGTATGATACCCTTAGGGTAGTAAACCAACCGGATAGGACAAATTGAAAAGCCAATGCGAACAATTAAGCATTGGCTTTTTATCATATTGTTTCAAGTCTTCCCTTGTCCATCTCGCTGACCGTATCACACAGTATGTCGATATCCTCTGCGGAGTGTGACGCGATGATGATAGTTTTCCCCTGCATTTTCAGCGCAAGCAGATACTCCCGCATATCCTTTACGCCATCCTTGTCCAGACCGTTCATCGGCTCGTCAAGTATCAAAAGCTCGGGGTCCTCCATTATCGCCTGCGCAAGCCCGAGCCGCTGACGCATACCCAAGCTGTACTTTTTTACGTGGCGTTTGAGGTCGGGGTCAAGCCCGACTTTTTCCATTGCCTCTCGAACCTCCTGCTTGCCTATTTTGTTGTTAAGACCCGCAAGCAGCTTGAGATTTTTATACCCCGAATAGTAAGGGATAAACCCCGGCGTTTCAATGATTATTCCCGTGTTTTTCGGGAAATCGCAGTCCTTGCCGATCCTTTCGCCGTCAACGAATATCTCGCCCTGCGACGGCTTGACAAATCCGCATATGCACTTCATCAGCATTGTTTTTCCGCTTCCGTTGCGCCCGATAAGACCGTGTATCTTCCCACGCTCAAACGATGCACAAACAGACTTGAGAATTACCGTTTTATTTATCGTAAGAGATACATTCTTGATTTGTATCATTGATAGCCTCCTACTGATCCACAACTTCTATGTTATGAAACGAACTTTTCTTTGTAAGCCTGTATGCACCGAAAAACAGCAGCATTAACAGCACAAAAAAATACAGATAAGACAGTCCTATGCCGCAGTAGGTCTTGTTATAAAACCTGTCATAGTGACCTGTGTACATCGCGTGGCTCAAAGGCAAAGCCCACTTGAAAGGTGTGTTCACATACCATAAGCAAAACCCTGTGCCTATCATTGCGATGTTTATGAGGATACCCAAAACACGTTTTCCCGTAAGTGCAAAGCTGTACTGCACAAGCCCGATAACAAGCGTGTGCAGAATATCCATCGTAAACGTGATACTGACCAGCTCAAACGGTCGCACCTGATTTATTATCGCACCGTCAAGTGCAAACACATCAAGTATATTTGATTCTTTTGACAGCGCATACCGAACAGGCAGCGACCAGCCATTCTTGAAAAAGGAATCGACATTGACTGTGCAAGCACTAAACAATAGCAAGAATATCTGCAGCAAAGCCGACACGCATACAATAAACAGCATCTGTCCCACAAACCACTTTGTCTTGCCCATGCGAAATACAACGAATTTGCCAGAGGCATCAATAATAGGTATATCTCCGAGCAGTATGACCGTCAGCAGCGGAAAAAGCGAAGCTGCGTAGGGCATCGAAGTCATTATCAGAAACGGCTCAAGCGTACCGAGAGGGCTGTTTATCTGCCGCGAGAACTCTATGTACGGCTTGATGAAGAGCTGATATACCGCGATAAAATACAGCAGAAACACCATTACCTTTGTGCTGCTTATCCACGCAAAAAAGCTGTAGCGGCAGACAGTGAGCTGCTTTTTCATAGAAGCACCTTCTTTTTCATCACAAAACGAAATATCAGATACAATATCAATAAGAACGCAAAAAGGGCAAGGATATAAACTATGTAGGGAACATGAAGATCTTTTTGAAACTGCGGCATACCATGAGCAAGATTGCCAACAAAAAGAAAATCTGTAAGGTGGTTATAATCGCTCATCTGCACCTCGCCGACGACCATCTTATGCATAAATCTGCCAGCGTATGAGCTTTGGATATCTCCGCACAAAAACAAAACGAGCACGAGCGTACTGCACGATGTAAATGCGTTGGAAACAACTGCGGCAAGCGTGATACAGGCAGCTCCCGCAAAAAATGCGTAAAGAGTATATGTAATGCAAACTTCAAGCATTGCGATAAAAGCTGACTGGTGATGAAAAAGCATCTGTGTTATCGGTGCGTAGGAGAAGCTTCCCAGCCTGCCGCTGTAAAGTACACAAGTGATAAATGACATCATAAGTGCCGAAAGCATTATCGCTGCCGAGTACAGCCCGCAGCCTAAAAATCTTGACAGCACAAACCTGCGCAGTCCTTGCCTGTGCAGTGAGAAAACATAGCTTTTTGTGCTTATCTCAATGCAAAAGGCGTAAACATAGCCGATACAGCAGATAAGCGGAGTAAGTATCAAAAGCCATGAGTTCATATCGCTGCTTGAAAGAGCGTTGTGCCACATCACCAAAGCCGGCAAAGATTGATATCCGCCAAGCATATACATGAGCATAGACTTATTGTCGGTAACGTTATCTGCAAAATATGCGGTAGAAAGGAGTATAAACACCAAGCAGATCAATATGCTCGCTATATAAAACAGCAGCGGCACCCTCCGAAGATCTACTGCAATACTTCTCATTTTTCGCACCTCAGTAATTGATCTTCAGTCTGCCGTATTCATCAGCATTTTCTACTCGCAAACTGCCGTCCAGCGCATCTATCATAAAGATCCTGCCGCAGTTCGTGCCTGTATTCTGTGCTGTGATATCCGTGAATACCCAGTACGGTTTCGCGGTTATCTTGTAGCTGCCATATGCGTAAACAGCTTCCGGCGAGTAAATGGTGATAAAGTCATTGTTGTCGCCGGACTTTGCAAACTCTCTTGCAGCGTCGATGTAATCGGACTGTGTTACCTCAAAAATGTATTTCAGCTCTGCGGTATCAAAATCATATGACTTTCCTTGAGCCAATTCTTTTGAAAGCGTATCCACCGCAGATCTGAGCGTCACTATTTTATCGTTCGTACCGCTTTCGGCGATAGAGAAAGTATACATTCTCTGAAACTCCGCAATGCTGTCGTGCGAGGTTATCCACAGATACATTGGTGATGCTATCAAAGCATTTCTTGCCTCAAATTCATCAGTCAGGTACGGATACATACTTGTCGCGTCAAACAGGTTGCCGTACTTGTCCTTGCGGCACAAGGAAACGTAATAGCCGTACTTTCCGTCTGCGACCTTTCTCACATCAATATAGTTCACCTGATAAACAAACTGTCTGTTTTCACTGTCGGCAAGCTTGTCATTGCAGAACTTCTGGGCAAAGTCCGCCGCATCGCTTACCGACATCTTTTTGCCGTCGCACATATCAAACGACTCTGTGTTTTTCAGAAAATCAGTCAGGTATCGTTTCTCCACAGAATACTTCAAAGCCGAGCCGATACCTGTTTTTCTCTCGTCTGCAAAAAGTGTCATTATACCTGCCTCGTTCATACCCATATCAAAATTGTAATACGAACCCCAGTCAGAGCGTTTTACTGCGGACTTATCCCGATAGTAAAGCGTGCCCTTTAATTCGGGAGATGACGTAAAGCAGTTTTCCTTTTTCCCTTTCCAAGCCGTTATATCGTCAGGGCTTTCAACGACCGCACCGCCGCCGCTGTTTGAAAGCATTGGCTCGTTCTGAAGCATTTTAAACACCTCGACTGCACCGCTTGTATCAAACCGCACATCATAAGTCGGCATCTTCGTGCTTTCGGGCAGGATAAGATTCTGTATTTTTATATTGGTCTTGTTTGCATCACAAAAGCTGCGTGCTTCGTTGAGTGCATCTGAAACAGGCAAGGTATCAATATCTGTTTCGCTGACAGCTTGCGCACTGTTGTAATCATCTATCTCTTTTTCGACCTCTGAGGGCGCTTTTGCACAGCCTGCCAACAGGGACAGCGAGATCAAAACACAAATTAAAGATTTTTTTATCCTCATAACGACTTCACCTCATAATCAGAAAACAAAAAGGGTGCGGAACTCTCCACACCCATATAATCGTTGTTCACCCCCAAGTTATGAGATGTGACGATTACTTTTTTGCCATTTTCAGCGTTTTGCACAGCCCGAGCATTTCGTTTTTGGACAGACTGCCTGAAAGCAGGAACACATAGCCGTCCCTGAACCACACAACTGCTGTACCCTCATCGTTCTCGTCGATATAGTATTGCGTGCCGTCATCACCAAAGCAGTAGCCTGCCTTGTCAGAAAAACTTACGCTTTGGTAGATGCTTGGGATAAACTGTCCAAAACAGATGCCCTCTGATGCCTTTTGCTTATCGCTCCAGATCTGGGTTATGCCGTCGGGTGACTCGTTTTCAAAGCCGAGCCTGAAGCGCTGCGGCATAGCTCCTATCTCATAAGTCTGCTCAATACTGTTCTTTGTCTGATCGACAGAGCTGACATCAAAGGAAACATTTTTGCCGCCGGTACAGTCTTTGACTATGAAATTCCAGTCAGGCTCTGTTCTCATAGCAAGGCACGAGGAGGCAGCAAGTACCGCTGCGATAATGAAAACAGTTTTGACCCTTTTTCGCACACAGGGCTTTTGGTCTTTGCCAATGATTTTGCGCATCTTATCTTCAAAGCACTTTGAAAATTCAAAGTCAGCGGGAAGGGAGGTGCTTTTGGCAAGCAGTTTTTGCTCGCAGACCTCTGCGAGTGCCATCCTTCATTCATTCTTTCCTCCTCAAGCAAGATCCTGAGCTTGTGACGTGCATGATGTACACGGTGCCGTGCAGCATCAGGTGAGATGCCCAGCGCGCGTGATATCTCACCATATTCAAGATCAAGTTCAAATCTCAGGTACAGTATCTCCCTGTCCGTGTCATCAAGCTGACCTATGCATCGGGTAAGCACCCTGCTGTCGCTGCCCGGTAGTTCGTCAGTCTGCTCGGCAGGATAATACTCCTCCGAAAAACTGACCTCCTTGGTGCGGCTTTCCTTTCTCAGCATATCAATAGATACGTTTCTGACTATTATAACGAAGTATGCCTGCAATTTATGAGATGGTAAGTTGTGAACTTTTTGGAAACACTTTGCGAGCCTGAAGAAAGCCTCCGAAAGTGCATCCTCAGACATGGATGTATCTCCAAGCAGCTCATAAGCCTTGCCCATTCCAAGACGGCGGTTGTCGTAATAGAATTTCTCAAATTCACTGCAAAGAGCCTTGTCATCTATCATCGCCATATATGTGCTGAGCATGGTATCACCTCTATGGAAATTGCGTTTTTCATATTATAGCACCTTTCACAGCGATATTCAAGTGTACTATTCTCATTATTCAATAAATGGAATTGTCTCGTCACCCTGCACAATAACGCACCCGTTGAAAAACCTGTTGTAATTTATGCTGTCTTGAAGTGTTTTTTCGTATTGTTTCATTTTATGAAAGATCCCCACCGGATAAAAGGACGCTCAAACCCTTTGTCTGCGATGTTTAAGCTGATTTTGCCGCTGTTCGTAAATACTCACAACGCGACGATTGTGCGAGCTTGCAAAAATGTTCCGGCAAACCTCAAGAAGTCTTGACGCACACTTTCAACTGCGCTATAATTACAACCCGGACAGCAGAAAAGGCGACATTCCATGGAGATAATGATTGCCGATAGTTTTCAATGCTCAAAGACTCTTTGCTTTATCCAAAGCGGCAATGCAAAATGGTGAGGAAGAATCAAAGAAACTTTTGCGTGACGTTGAAAAGCGGCAGATCGAGCTGACAGCGAGGATCAAACAGATTGACAACATCATAGCGACACTTTACGAGGACAGGGTGATCGGCAGGCTCTCGCCCGAAAGCGGTATGATAGCAGACGGAGAAGAAAACGCCGAAAGAACGCAACTTCTTGCCGCAAGCTAAAACAAAACCCGAAAGGCTCAAAAACCTTTCGGGAACTTACATATCCAAAAGCTACCCTAAAGATAGCTTACCTCCCTCAGAAACCTTTTATTGCTTTTTCGCCATTTGGGGACACGTCCCCAAATAACGAAAAAGTAGTGAGAGTTTATAAGAGAGTGCGAAGAAAATTCTTT
>CADAEJ010000065.1 GCA_902786965.1 uncultured Ruminococcus sp.
GCGGAGGATTACATCTTCGGCTATGACGAGATCGATGTCACGATGGAGAAGGAAGAGACAGAAGCTTCCCGGACTGCGGCAATCGCCTGGGAGACGAGGATGCTCGAGATCATGGACTGGTACACCGATGATGTCGACTGGATCAGCCATCAGCAGCACGGTCATATCAAAGTTATCACGCACGAATCTGATAGTATTCATAAGCTCTGCCGTTTCGTTGGGGTTCATGCCCGCAGCAGGCTCATCGAGCAGCAGCAGCTTAGGCTCGGTAGCCAGCGCTCTTGCTATCTCCAGTTTTCTCTGCTTGCCGTAAGGCAGACCCGAGGCAGGCAGATAAGCTTCATTCTCAAGGTCGAACACCCCGAGCAGCTCCAGCGCTTTCTTATTCATTTCCTTTTCGGTCCTGAAATACTTAGGCAGTCTGAAAACGCCTGTACCTGCGGAGTATTTATAATGATTATGCAGACCGACCTTAACGTTATCTATAACGCTGAGGTTATGGAAAAGTCTTATATTCTGAAATGTCCTTGCTATACCGGCACGGTTGATCTGGATCGTGGATTTGCCCGTAATATCCTGTCCGTCGAGGATTATCGAGCCGTCGGTCGGCTTATAAACGCCCGTGAGCAGGTTGAAGATAGTAGTCTTTCCCGCTCCGTTAGGTCCGATAAGACCGTAAAGCTCGCCTTTTTCGATCTTTATCGAAAACTCGTCCACAGCTCTCAGACCGCCGAATGAGATGCCGAGCTTTTTGACTTCAAGAAGTGCCATATCACTCAGCCTCCTTTACAGTCTTGGACTTATTTTTTATAATAAGACCTTTGAGCTTTTCAAAGTTGCGGACAAAGAAATTCCTGATAGTTTCGTTTGATGTGCATATCATCATCACGATGAGCACTACCGCATACATAAGCATACGATACTTGTTTACGCTTCTGAGGAATTCCGGCAGCATCGTAAGCACAGCCGCAGCGATAACGCTTCCTCTTATGCTTCCTATACCGCCGAGAACGACGAACACGAGCACGAGGATAGACATATTATAGTCGAACTTTGAAGCCTGAAGCGAGTAGAAATTGTGCGAATAGAGCACTCCGGCAACACCTGCAAGAAATGCGGTAAGACCGAATGTGATGAGCTTGTACTTGGTGATATTGATACCCACCGACTCGGCAGCGATACGGTTATCTCTTATTGACATAACAGCTCTGCCGGTGCGGGAATTCACAAAGTTATAGGCAATTATCAGCGTGATAAAGAGTATAGCAGCAGCGATCTCGAATGTTGAATCGTTAGGCGTTCCGCTTATTCCGAGCGCACCGTTGATCATCATTTTTCCGTCTGCGCCGAGTCCGAGGTCGCCCTGGCTCTTGAGAGAGATATGCAGTCCTGCGCTGTCATATCCGATATAAAGCGCAGCAAAGACGTTCTTGATGATCTCTCCGAACGCAAGAGTAACTATCGCAAGGTAGTCTCCTCTTAGTCTCAGAACAGGGATACCGATTATGATACCGAACAGCGCAGCACAAAGCCCGCCGATGATAATGGCAATAGGGAATCTGATAAACGGCTGGGTTATCGAATCCTTTACGAGATTTGAGAAGATCGCACTTGAATATGCGCCTATGCACATAAAGCCCGCCTGTCCGAGGCTAAGCTCACCCAGTATGCCGACCGTAAGGTTGAGCGAAACGGCAAGGATAGCATATACACATATAGGTACGAGCAATCCCTGAAGCATACTGCTTATATTGCCCGTATTGAGCATTATTTCCACGGCAATGAACACGATCAGCAGCATACCGTATGTAACAAAGCTTTTTCGTGTCATCGGATTGATCTTTTTCTTCACCAGTGATCTTTCCTTTCGGTAATAAGATTAGTTGATCTGTCAGACCTTTTCGTTTACTTTCTTTCCGAGAATACCCGTCGGCTTTATCATAAGCACGAGTATAAGCACGGCGAAAACGATAGCATCGGCAAGCTGCGGCGAGATGTATGCTCTTCCGAGTATCTCGATTATACCGATAGCGATGCCGCCTATCATAGCGCCCGGTATCGAGCCGATACCTCCGAGAACGGCAGCAACGAAGGCTTTGATGCCCGGCATTGCTCCGGTGGTGTTTGAAAGGATAGGATAAGACGAGCAAAGCAGCACGCCTGCGATAGCTGCAAGTCCCGAGCCTATTGCAAAGGTAAGGGAGATGGTGCTGTTTACGTTTATGCCCATAAGCTGAGCTGCGTCCTTATCCTCCGAAACGGCGAGCATAGCTCTGCCCTTTTGTGTGTGGTTGACAAACAGCGAAAGTCCGACAACGATAATGACAGATGCGATTATCGCCGCAGTTGTTTCGCCCTTTATGACGACCTTGCCGTCAAACAGGCTGATCTTGGGGATACTGATAACAGATGTGAATGTAACAGGCTTTTCGCCGAACACGAGCAGCGCCATGTTCTGCAAAAAGTAGCTGACACCTATCGCGGTGATGAGCACCGAAAGGCTCGTTGCTTTACGCAGTGGCTTGTAAGCCACCTTTTCGATAGTTATACCCAGCACTGTGCAGGCAACGACTGCCAGCAGGACCGAAAGCCACGGGTTGAGATTTGCCTTTACAATGGCATTGAACACGACGTATCCGCCGACCATTATGACATCACCGTGAGCAAAGTTCAGCATTTTTGCGATACCGTACACCAGCGTATAGCCAAGTGCGATAACGGCATAGATACTGCCAAGGCTTATGCCGTTTATCAGGTTCTCAAGAAAAGCCATACAAAACACCCTTCCATATTTGTATATACGTTTTATGCGCCCGTATTTTTACAAAATACTGCTCGGACACAATCTTAAAATATTATATCACATTCAAAAGGATTTTGCAACCAAATACACTCAAAATACAAGAAATTTTTACAAAAAAAGAACTGCCGCATCGTGTTTTCGATGCAGCAGCCTTAACTATTCACAAATTACGGATATTAAAGAGCAGAATAGTTTCCGTCCTTGATGACAACAGCCTTAGGATTCTTGGAAACAGCGCCCTCTGCGCTCCAAGTCATGCCCTGACCTGTAAGTCCGTCATAGGTGAAGCCATCGGTGATAGCCTTCTTGAGCTTGTCGCAGATCTCGCTATTGCTCATGTTGCCCTTGATGCTTTCCTTTTCAACGAGCTTTGCGATGATCTTTACGCCGTCGTAAGCATCAGCAGCAAACTGGTTAGGTGTCTCGTCCTTGTACTTTTCCTTGTAAGCCTTAACGAACTTCTGTGTAGCGTCATCGCTTGCATCAGCAGCGAATGGTGTAAGCAGCATTACGCCCTCTGCAAGAGACTTGTCAAAGTTATCAACGCTGAGGATACCGTCAAGTCCGTCGCAGCCGAAGAACTTTGGCGAGAAGTCAGCAGACTTGCACTGTGCAAGGATAAGTGATGCCTCCTGATAGTAGATAGGCAGGAACAGAAGCTCTGCCTCTGCGCTCTTTGCAGCGGAGATCTGTGCGGAGAAGTCGGTCTTTGAATCCTTTGTGAAGGACTGCTCTGCTACGATGTCAAGACCCTTTTCCTTTGCCTCGCTCTTGAAGGTATTGAAGATACCCGAAGAATATGCATCGGAGTTATCATAGATAACTGCTATCTTCTTTGCGATGTTGTTTTCTGCGATGTAGTCGGCAGATGCTTTACCCTGGTTAGGGTCTGTAAAGCAAACCTGGAATGCGTTGTCGTTCTTGATAACGTCCTGTGCAGATGCAGAAGGTGTGATCTGGAAGATGTTATCCTTCTTTGTCTGGTCGATAACAGCGAGGCAGGAGCCTGTTGTTACGGTACCCAGCATTACCTGCAAACCCTTATCCTTGAGCTGATTGTAAGCGTTGATAGCCTTATCGCCCGGGTCAGCCTCGTCGTCCTCGAATACGAGCTTGAACTTAACGCCGTTCACTCCGCCGGCCTCGTTGATCTCGTCAACTGCGAGCTGTGCAGCATTCTTTACTGCAACGCCGTACTGTGCTGCGCCGCCTGTGAGCGGACCGCTGCCGCCGATAACGATAGTGTTCTCGTCACCGCTCTTGCCGCCGTCTGCCTTGCTTGAATCGCCGCAGGCTGTGAGGCAGGAACCTGCCATTACAGCAGCAAGTGAAAGTGCCATAAGTTTTTTAGCAAATTTCATTTCTAATTCACTCCTTATAATTTTTCCCTACTATTTTTAGGATAATTCTAATATACACGCATTTGCGCTGATTGTCAATGTTAAATCAGACAAAGTTATTTTCAGCCGGTAAAAACTAATTAGGCATTTTGCACATTAAAGCGCTGAATAATTTGTCATATCGTCCAATACAACTTTTGTGAAAAATGCTTACGGCAGCAGACATATGCGGAGGTGCCGGAGAGCTTATGTTCACAAAAGCGGAGATGGGCATAATCGTTAATTCTTTACAGCAACAGCGCGTGCGGATTGTGACTAATGCAGAAAAATGAAAATATTTGTCTGCCCACTTGAAAAATCATCACAATATGTTATAATATTTTATGGTCGGTGTGGAAAATTTAATTACCGCACTGCAAATGAATAGTTAGGAGAATTGAAATGAATATAGCTGTTGCACAATCAGGCGGACCTACCTGCGCTATCAACGCATCACTTGTCGGCGTTTACAAGGAGGCGCTCAAAACACCGCAGATAGACGCGGTATTTGGCTCTATCAACGGTATCGAGGGCATCATCAACGACGAGCTGGTAGACCTTAAACTTATAATCAAGACCAACGAGGATATGGAGCTTCTGCGCCAGACACCTTCAACGGTGCTTGGCTCGTGCAGATATAAGCTCCCCGATGCTGAAAGCAGCAGCGAGATATATGAAAAGATACTCGGCTGCCTTGAAAAGCATCGTATCGAGGCGTTTTTCTACATCGGCGGCAACGATTCTATGGATACCGTTGCAAAGCTTTCGGACTACTTCAAGGCGCACGATGTACATATCAAGGTAATAGGCATACCCAAGACTATCGACAACGACCTGCCCGTTACCGACCACACTCCTGGCTTTGGAAGCGCTGCAAAATATGTTGCCGCGACCGTTCAGGAGATAATCAGGGACTCGTCCGTTTACTCTATCGAGTCGGTCACCATCGTTGAGATAATGGGCAGACACGCAGGCTGGCTCGCTGCCTCTACCTGCGTATTAAGGGCGAATGACGAGATAGCTCCGCACCTTATCTACCTGCCCGAGTGCAAGTTCACCGCAGAGGGCTTCCTTGAGGACGTGCGCAGCCAGCAGGCAAAGCACAAAGCTGTTATCATCGTGGTCTCAGAGGGTATGCAGATAGAGAATACCAAGAGCCTGCGCGATGACAGCGTTGACGTTTTCGGTCACCAGCAGCTTTCGGGCATCGGCAAGACGCTTGAAAACCTCGTGCGCGAGAATATCGGCTGCAAGGTGCGCTCGATAGAGCTCAACGTTATGCAAAGATGCTCCTCGCACATCTGCTCAAAGACGGATATCGACGAGTCCGAGCAGATCGGTGCAAGCGCCGTTAAAGCCGCGCTTGCAGGTGAAAGCGGCAAGGTAATGGTATTCAAGCGCATTTCCGACGTGCCTTACGTCATAAAGATAGATTCCACCGATGCTCACCTGACCGCGAACAAGGAAAAGTTCTTCCCTAAAGAGTGGATAACCGACGAGCAGAACAACGTCAAGGACAAAGCTATCAAGTACTTCCTGCCGCTTATTCAGGGCGAGGTCATAATCGCCATGAGAAACGGTATGCCCGTGCATTTCAAGATCAAGTAACGACAAAGGCTTACTGTACAATAAAACGTACAGCAAGCCTTATTTTGAGAGGACTGACTATGAAGCAGAAGCTTGTATTTCTCGATATCGACGGAACGCTTGTCGATAAGCTCGAAACTATACACCCCTCAACGATAAAAGCCGTTGAGCTTGCGCGCGCAAACGGTCACAGGCTGTTTATCAGTTCGGGCAGATATAAGGGCATCGTACCGCGCTGCCTTGCACCGCTGCACATTGATGACGGCGTGTTCGCTGCTGGAGCGAATGTTTTCTGTGACGGCAAAGTAATTTTCGACAGCACCTTTGAACCGCAGATTTACGACAGTATAATCTGTTCGCTGATAAAGCACCGCGCTATGATAGTCGTTGAAACGCTTGAAAGCGAAATGCTGCTGGGTGAGAACTGGCGCAGCGAGTTCGAGGGAATGAAGCAATGGATCCTGAGCCTCGGCGGAAGCTTTGTGCAGCACGCTCCCAAAAGCCTTTCAACAGTCGGCAAGTTTGTCTACAAGGCAGCCGACTGTACAAACGAGCAGCTGCAAAGCGAGCTTGCGGACATCTGTAATGTCATCACCCTCAGCTACCCCGATAGATCGGCGGGCGGCGAGATAATGCAGCTTGGCGTGAATAAGTCTGTCGGCATACAAAAGCTGCTTTCTCACTGCGGCGCGGATATTGCCGATACTATCGCCATAGGCGACGGGTGCAACGATATTGAGATGCTCGATCTGTGCGCGGTGGGAGTGGCTATGGGCAACGCATCTGATGCCGTAAAAGCGCACGCAGATATTATCACCGACAGAATTGAAAATGACGGACTGTACAAGGCTTTCGAGCTTTGCGGACTGATATGAGAAAAGCCCCGCGTTTGCGGGGTTTTCTGTTATTTATCAAAGCTTGGGTTGAATGCGTAGAAATTCTTTGAATCAAGCATATCCTGCACCATGCGCTGTGCCTCACCAAAGCGCTGATAATGCACTATTTCCCTTGCACGCAGGAACTTTATCGGGTCGCGCACATCAGGGTCGTCTGCAAGGCGAAGGATGTTGTCATAGGTCACCCTTGCCTTCTGCTCTGCGGCAAGGTCTTCATTAAGATCGGCAAGAGCGTCGCCTGTGCTCTGAAAGGTCGCCGCCGTGAACGGTACGCCCGATGCAGCGATAGGATAAACGCCTGTGGTGTGGTCAACAAAGTACACATCAAAGCCGCTTTCCTTTATCTCCTTCATAGAAAGGTTGCGCGTCAGCTGGTAGAGGATAGTGCCTATCATCTCCATATGCGAAAGCTCTTCCGTGCCGATGTCCGAAAGCACCGCCTGCACCTCACGGCAGGGCGCTGCGTATCTCTGGTTGAGGTAACGAAGCGCTGCGCCGAGTTCACCGTCAGGACCGCCGAGCTGGCTCACGATGACCTTTGCAAGCGCAGGGTTTGGGTTTTTGATGTTTACAGGGTACTGCAATTTCTTTTCATACTGCCACATCAGCTCTCACCCCTTTCCCACGGGAACGGAGTCGTTACCCAGCCCCACTTTTTCTCGGTGCTTGACTGTCCCACCTTGATAGGACCGTACTTTTCTGCATACCTTTCCATAAGCTCGTCATACTCTTTCTTGTGCTGTTCAAAATATTTCAGACCCATAGGACAGGTCGGGTGGCTGTCAAGGTAAAGATTTGCCTCCACAAGCGCAAAGGATTCCTGCTGTATTTTGCGCATAAGCTGCTGCTTTTCATTTAAGATCGCCATTTTTAACAGCCTCCTCTCCTATGAACGGCTTGTCGAGCGACTTAAAGACAGTCCCCCGCTGCAAAGCCACGTCCTGCTCGTAGGGAGTTTCCCAGACCTGATAGGGTACATATGCCATCGCAAGCGGTGTATCCGCAGGGAAAGCACCGACGGGCACAGGGCAGGCTTTAGCGCCGCAGTCATCAGACTTTTTATCAAACAGCCTGAAAAAAACTTCTTGTTCGTTTGCCAAACTGATTCCTCCTTGAAAGTATAAAGCCTTTGGGCTTTGTCTTATCCTATGCATCTGTTCGACAAAGTGTCACAGAAAATAAGATCAGCCGATCGTATTTATGCACAAAAAAACAGCACCTGCGGTGTGCAGGCGCCGATCAGCGGTATTTTATCAGAATAAACGGCTGCATACTTGACAAAGCAGACGGAAAAAAGTATAATAGTAATGTTAAGATGATATAATCAGACTTCAAAACTTATGAGAGGAAGAAAGAAATGTCTGAAGATAATAGATTTGAGCAGAACGATGAGTTCGAGCAGGATAATATCGAACAGATCGGTAATTCAGATACAGGATATGAGGACGGCAGCGAGCAGCCTGCTCCCGCGCGTGATGAGCTTGCTGTGCGCCGCGAAAATGCACGCAACGCAGGCAGACAGTTCCGCCGCAGGATCGCCGAGGCTGACGAGGAAGAAAACGAAAAGCAGCCGCTGCTCTCCCCTGCGATAAAGGGTATAATTGCTATCCTTATCGCGCTGATACTTGTGGCTGTGGTGATAATGCTGTTTGCAAAGGTGCTTTTCCTGCACGAGCCTAATCAGGAAGCAAAGACGGGTACGATAACAAGCACTGCCGCAACAGGCACGACTCCCGTGACGACAACGGGTCTGCACGAGCGTCAGTCGCACTCCACAAAGGAAACTATCAAATACAACGATAATGCCAAGAAGACCGAATCGGGCGACAACAAGCAGGCAGTCACAAGGATAAAGTGCATCTCGCCTGTACTTGTTCACCCTCAGCCGAATTCAAGCTCGGCGAACCTGACGACTGTACCGCTGAATGCAGAGGTCGATTTCATCAGGGACGAAAACGGCTGGTACTACATCACCTACAACGGCATAACAGGCTATGCGTGGGGACAGTTCTTTGAAACGCCAAATACCGGCAACGGCGGTCAGAACGGACAGAACGGACAGAACGCACAATACTGATAAAACACAAAGAGGATACCAAAGCGGTATCCTC
>CADAEJ010000066.1 GCA_902786965.1 uncultured Ruminococcus sp.
TCCGCCTGCAAAAAGGCGGATTGAATGGCTCTTGTTTAGGGGGCTTTCCGGTCGCCCCCTATAACCCCTTCGGGCACACTCTCTGACATAGTGCACAAATACTGATTTATCCTACTTAAAGCATGAAAATACAAAAAGGAGATGTTCTAATGAAAAAGTACCTTGACGAAGCGCTGTCCGCGCAGGAGCGCGCCGAAGCGCTTGTTGATGAAATGACAGTCGAAGAGATGGCGAGCCAGCTCAAATACGACTCCGAGGCGATAGAGCGTCTTGGCATACCTGCGTACAACTGGTGGAACGAGGGCTTGCACGGGCTTTCGCGTTCGGGCATCTCCACACTGTTCCCGCAGGCGATAGGACTTGCGGCGACCTTTGACAGAGAGCTTTTGCACACCGCAGGCGAGATAACGGGCATCGAGGCGCGTGCAAAGTACAAATGGTACTCAAAGTACGGCGATGTCGATAAATTCAAGGGCATAACCATCTGGTCGCCGAACATCAACATCTTCCGCGACCCGCGCTGGGGACGCGGACAGGAGACCTACGGCGAGGACCCCTACCTTACAGCCGAGCTTGGCGTGCAGTACGTCAGGGGCATACAGGGCGACGGTGAAAAGCTTCGCGCCGCCGCCTGTGCAAAGCATCTTGCCGCCCACAGCGGTCCCGAGGAAACGCGCCACGGCTTTAATGCAAAGGTCAGCGAGAAGGACCTGAACGAAACCTACCTGCCCGCGTTTGAGCGCCTTGTCAAAGATGCAAAGGTCGAGGGGGTAATGGGTGCCTACAACGCCGTCAACGGCGAGCCCTCCTGCGCAAGCCCGTACCTTATGCAAAAGCTGAAGGACTGGGGCTTTGACGGCTACTTTGTTTCAGACTGCTGGGCGATACGCGATTTCCACGAGGCGCACCACATAACGCGCGAGCCGAAGCAGTCCGCATCGCTTGCCATAAAAGCAGGGTGCGATGTAAACTGCGGCTGTACCTATGAGCATCTTCTCACCGCCTACAATGAGGGGCTTATCAGCAAGGAGGAGATACGCACCGCCTGCGTCCACGCGATGCGCACCCGCATACGCCTTGGAATGTTCGATAAAAAGCCCCCGTATGACTACCCGTACAGCATCGTTGCCTGTGCGCAGCATAAAGCGCAGTCGCTCAAAGCCGCGCAGGAGTCGATAGTGCTGCTCAAAAACAACGGCATTCTCCCGCTTGACGAAAAGCGCATCAAAACGATAGCCGTTATCGGTCCCGAGGCGGACAGCCGCACAGCGCTCGAGGGCAACTATACCCCCAAAGCCGACAGATATATCACTCTGCTCGAGGGGATACAGGACAGGTTCACAGGGCGGACTATCTTCGCCGAAGGCTGTCATCTGTATCAGGACAGAGTTTCGCAGATATGCCTTGCAGGCGACAGGTATTCCGAAGCGCTCGCCGCCGCAGAAAATTCCGATGTCATCATCGCCTGCGTAGGACTTGACTCCACTATCGAGGGCGAGCAGGGCGATGCAGGCAACGAGTATTCATCGGGAGATAAGCCCGACCTTATGCTCCCCCAAAGCCAGCGCATACTGCTTGAAAAGCTTAAACAGACGGGCAAACCGCTCATCATCGTCTGCACAGCAGGCGGCAGTATGAATATGCTCACCGATGCCGATGCGATCATTCACGCGTGGTACCCGGGTTCAGAGGGCGGCAAAGCGCTCGCGCAGATACTTTTCGGTGACATCTCACCGTCGGGCAAGCTCCCCGTTACCTTCTACGAAACGGCGGATAAGCTCCCCGATTTCGAGGACTACTCAATGCAGGGGCGGACCTACCGCTATGCAAAGGATAATATCCTCTACCCATTCGGCTATGGGCTCACCTATTCAAAGGTCAGACTCTCAAACCTTTCCTATGCAGATTTCACCGCCGCAGTCGATATAGAGAACATCGGCGAGCGCGATATGAACGAGGTCGTGCAGGTATATATCAAGGATACCTGCGAGTTTGCCGCGCCAAACCCCAAGCTTTGCGGCTTTGAAAGAGTGCAGCTTGCCAAGGGCGAAAAAAAGACCGTCACCCTTTCGCTTGATAAAAATATGTTCACCGCCGTAAACGAGCGCGGCGAAAGAAAGGTGTTCTCAACGCAGTTCACCCTCTATGCAGGTGTCAGCCAGCCCGATAAGTTCAGTCAAGACCTCTGCGGCACAACCTGCGAAAAGGTTTTAGTTAAAATTTAGTACAGATTTCAAAACAATTTGCTCATATGTCTTGAAATCCTTGAAAGCTTGTGCTATAATATCTATGACAATTTTAAAGGAGCCAGTATCATATGGGAATTTTTGCACAGCGGCTCGACAGCGTGATGAAAGAAAAAGAGATACGCCAGCACGAGCTTTGCAAAATGACAGGCATATCCAAGTCCTTTATCAGCTCCTATCTTGCAGGGCGGTTCTCGCCCAAGCCCGATAAGCTTTCGGCTATCGCAAAGGCTCTCGAAGTCAGCGAGGGCTGGCTGATGGGGTACGAAAATTCCGTAAAGGACTGCTACACCACCGAAAACGTGGCGAAAATAGCCGTCAAGGACAATAACGGACGAACCATAGCGCACCAGCCCGTCATCTATACCAGCGCAGCAAAAGCCAACAAGCTGACCTTTTATGTCTGCCGTGACGGAAACAACTTTCCGATGATAAAATCGGGCGATATCCTGCTTGTTGAAAAATGTGCCGATTTTGAGGACGAAAAGCATTTTTACGCCATTCGCAAGGACGGTAAGATAACCTTCCGCCGACCGCGCTTCAACGGCGAGGTGCTTGTTTTAAGCGGCGAGAATACGTCGCCTACTATCTATATAGATGACTACCATAACGAGATAATCGTTATCGGCAGGGTGCTTGAGGTACGGCGCGACTTGTCAAGGGAGGACGAAAAGGAATGAACGAGGTAATAAAAGCGCTGCTTGAAAGGCGCAGTATCAAAGAGTATACAAGCGAGCAGCTCACAGATGAGCAGCTCGAGCAGATAATAAAGTGCGGTCTTTACGCACCAAACGGCATGGGCGCGCAAGCCCCCGTGTTCATCGCAGTCAGGGATAAAGAAACAAGAGATGAACTTTCAAAGCTCAATGCCGATGTAATGGGCACAAGCGCAGACCCGTTCTACGGCGCACCCTGCGTCGTGTGCGTGCTTGCCGATAAAAACCGCAGCACCGCCGTCGAGGACGCAAGCCTTGCAATAGGCAATATGTGCCTCGCCGCGCATTCGCTGGGACTTGGCTCCTGCTGGATACACAGATGCAGGCAGGTGTTTGAGTCGCCGCAGGGCAAGGCTCTGCTTGAAAAATGGGGTGTCAAGCAAGACCTTATCGGCGTAGGATTCTGCATCCTTGGCCATACAAAACAAATAAAACAGCCCGCCGACCGCAAAGAAAACAGGGTGTTTTATATAGACTAAAAAACAAAAGTCAGGGGAGAAAAAATGAATAAGACAAAACGTACAGCGGCAGTGATCCTGTCAGTTCTCGCAATGTGTGCAGCTATGCTCACAGGCTGCTCGGAAAGCTCATCAAAAAGCACATCTTCATCAAAGCCCGACAGCTCGGAGCAGAACACAAGCTCACAAAGCGAGAGCGTAACAACATCCGAAACCACCACAAGCACTTCAGCTTCACAGGAAACTACCACCACGGCCACCACCTCACAGCCGGGGGAAACTACCTCCGAAACTTCTGCATCATCGCAGCAAACACAGCAAGCTGCAGCGACCACCACAACCGCACAAGGCACACCCGTGAGCAAGGCAGACCTTAAAGCCGCATCGCAAGCAGCCGCCAAGCAGTCAAACGAGACCGCAAAGCAGGCAGGCTGGAGCGTTGTTGACGAGGGCGAGGTAATAAACAAGGATACCGAGTACGGCTATTGGGTATATTACCATATCGACAAGAACCATAACGGTCAGCCGTCCGATTTCGTCGGCATCTGGAAATCAACGATAAACAAAAAGGGCGAGCTCGAAACGCAGCTGTATATCCCGATGATGGGCGAGGATAAAAACAAGCTTGAAAGCTTCACCGTAAACTACAGCAAGGATTCGGGGCTTGAGCTTATCAAAAAGATGGGGAAATAATATTACATATATTAAGGAGTGTATCAAATGAAAAAATCAGAAGTTCTGATAACTGCGGTCATCATTCTTATCGCATCCGCACTTGCAATAGGTGCTATCTTCCTGTTCACAAAAGACGGTAGTAATGATTCGTCATCTAAAAAGGACAAATCAAGCTCCTCCGTAAGCGCGGCAGACAGCTCAAGCAAGGCAGAGACCAAAAAGACCGAGGACACCAAGAAGGAAGATACCAGCAAGGCCGAAGATACCAGCAAGACCGAGGATACCAAGAAGACGGAAGATACCAAAAAGGAAGAAACCAAAAAGACCGAGGATACCAAGAAGAAAGAAACCACCAAAAAGCCTGAAACAACGACCTCGAGCACTACGACCGCTTCAAGAACGACCTCAAGAACTACTGCCACAACAACTAAAGCAACTACCAAAGCAACGACCAAGGCTACAACTAAAGCATCAACCAAGGCAACAACTAAAGCTACACAGGCAACCAAGCCAAGACCGACAGCTGACCAGCTCAGGAATGCGATCCAGCCAAGTGCAAACAGCGCTATAAATACCGCACGAAGCAAGGGCTGGACAGTAACGGGCGGTTCACCTGTAAACAACGGCAGCAAATGCACCATTACCGCAACCTTCAACTACGACTACTCAAGGATCACAGGCGGACCTGTTACCATCACAGTGACCTGGACAGCATCTATCGCTTCGGATAACAGCATCGTTACCAGCGTAAATCCGTCTAACTTCATGTCACAGATCAACAATCATACTCTGTAATACCGCATAACACGATCAAAAAGGAGCTGCATTCATTTGCAGCTCCCTTTTTATGCCCGGATCCAATTGCCGTAAGCCAAACAAGGCTTACTTTGGCTGTTTCATCGTCAGCGATATGCGCTTGCGCTTGAGATCAACACCCAGTACCCATACCTTTACAACGTCACCGACCTTTACAACTTCCAGCGGGTGCTTGATGTACTTGCTGCACATCTGCGAAATGTGTACAAGCCCGTCCTCGTGAACGCCGATGTCCACAAATGCACCGAAATCAATAACGTTGCGCACCGTGCCCATAAGCTCCATACCTTCCTTGAGGTCTGAAAGCTCCATAACATCACCGCTGCGCATAAGCGGCGGCGGCAGCTCGTCACGCGGATCGCGTCCCGGCTTTTCAAGCTCCTTCACAATGTCCTCCAGCGTAGGTATGCCCACACCGATGTCCTGCGCCAGCTTGCCTATGCCGATGCTCTTTACCTTCTTTTCGATAAGCTCCTTGCTGCCCATATCAGCCACGCTGAAGCCGCATTCATCACACAGCGCCTTCGCCGCAGCGTAAGATTCGGGGTGAACGCCCGTGTTGTCCAGCGGATCCTTCGCCCCGGGGACTCTCAAAAATCCTGCGCACTGCTCAAATGCCTTCGCACCAAGCTTTGCGACCTTCATAAGCTGCTTTCTGTCCGTGAAAGCGCCGTTTAGCTCGCGGTAAGCCACAATGTTCTTTGCCACCGTGCTGTTGATGCCCGAAATGTACGACAGCAGCGAGTAGGATGCAGTGTTAAGGTCAACACCCACCGAGTTCACACAGTCCTCGACCACACCGCGCAAAGCCTCGTCCATGCGCGCCTTTGGCATATCGTGCTGATACTGACCTACACCGATAGCCTTGGGGTCGATCTTCACCAGCTCAGCCAGCGGATCCTGCATCCTTCGTGCGATAGATACCGCCGAACGCAGAGAAACATCATAGTCGGGGAACTCCTCCGCCGCAAGCTTTGATGCCGAGTAGACCGATGCACCTGCCTCCGAAACAACCATGTACGATACCTTCTGCGGTATCTCCTTGATAAGCTCCGCCACAAACTGCTCCGATTCGCGTGATGCCGTACCGTTGCCAATAGCAATAGTCGTAACACCGCAGCGCTCTATCATCTTCGAGATTATCCTCTTGGCCTTTTCAGTCTCCTTGCGCGGCGGAGTCAGATAAACAATGCTCGTGTCAAGCACCTTTCCCGTTTCATCGACCACCGCGATCTTGCAGCCGTGAGCGTAACCCGGGTCAAGCCCGAGCGTCACCGTGCCCTTGACAGGCGGTGCCATAAGCAGCTGGCGCAGATTTGACGAGAACACCTTGATAGCGCCCTCCTGCGCAGTTTGCGAAAGCTCCGAGCGTATCTCGCGCTCGATAGAGGGGTATATAAGCCTCTTGTAGCTGTCCACACACGCCGCCTCGACCAGCTTTCCGCATTCCGATGCGTTTTTGACGTAGCGCGAGGTAACTGCCCTCTCGCCTGCACCCTCGGGAACATCGACGCTGACCTTTAAAGCGCCCTCCTTCTCGCCCCTGTCAATAGCAAGAATACGGTGTCCCGCGATCTTTGAAACGCCCTCTGAAAACTCAAAATAGTTCTGGTAGACCGCATCAGCATCATCGCCCGCTGCCTGCGCACTTACCTTTCCTATCTGTGCAAACAGCGTCCTGAGATACTTTCTCAGCTCCGCCGAGTCGGAAATGTCCTCCGCGATTATGTCCATAGCGCCCTGCAAAGCATCATCTGTGCCTGCAACGCCCTTTTCCTCGTCAATATACTTTTCTGCCTCAGCCTGCGGATCGGCGTCAGTCTGCTCAAGCACAAACTGCGCAAGCCCCTCCAAGCCCTTTTCGCGCGCGATGCTCGCCCTCGTCTTTCTCTTTGGCTTGAAAGGGCGGTAGATGTCCTCCACCTCAACAAGCGTCATAGCCGCGTCAATAGCCGCATTCAGCTCGTCCGTCATCTTTTCCTGCTCGGTGATAGATGCCCGTACCTCCTCCTTGCGCTTTTCAAGATTTCGCAGATAACACAGCCTGTCATACAGCTCACGCAGTATCTGATCGTCCAGCGAGCCTGTCACTTCCTTGCGGTAACGCGCAATGAACGGTATCGTCTTGTCGTCATCTATAAGTGCAACAGTGTTGTCCACCTGCTCCTGTTTCAAGTTGAATTCCTTTGCCAGCGTAGCGTTAATATCCATCTTCATTCTCCGTTTCGTGAAATTTATGAATAAATTATACCACATTTTCACCCAAAAGTCAAAACGCGGACTGCAAAAATGCACAAAAAATCCCTACTCTTAAAAGAAATAGCGTAAACTCTTGACTTTTAGTGAAAAAAGTAATATAATTTAAAAGTGAATGTATCTGTAAAAGTTCGTTTACATATTTTGTAAGCGTGCTTTGTACAGGCTTACAACTATCATTAGGAGGATTTAAGGTGAAGAAAGCTAAAAAACCGGTGTTCTTCGTCGTGCTGATATGTATACTGGCATTTGCCTATCTGACATTCTTCGGTATACATACCTACTACGGTGACACCAAAAAAGTCTATATAAAAGGTGCAGACGAGATACGCTGGGGTATCGACATACAGGGCGGTGTAAACGCGACCTTCGAGCCTGCCGCAGCAGAGGAAGGCACCGACCAGCCCGATTTTGACGACATCACCAAGGACGATATGGACGCAGCAAAGTCCATCATCGAGCAGCGTCTTGTGGGACTTAACATCACTGACAGCGAGGTGTATGTTGACTACACTAAAAAGAGAATAATGGTATCTTTCCCGTGGCAGGCGGGCGAGGAGGACTTTGACCCCGAATCCGCAGTTGCCGAGCTTGGCGAGACCGCAATGCTCACCTTCCGCAAGGGAGCCGAGAAGACAGGCGAGCAGGTCCTCACAGGTAAGGACGTTAAAAAGGCAACCGCCTATGCAGATACCGATAAAACAAGCGGCGCATCAGGCTATGCCGTAAGCCTTGAGCTTAACGACAGTGGTAAAGAGGCGTTCGGAAACGCTACCACCGAGCTTGCTGCAAGCAGAGGTCAGATATCCATCTGGATGGACGATACCTGCATCTCCGCACCAAGCGTAAACGAGCCTATCACAGACGGCAGCTGCCGTATCACAGGTAATTTCACCTGGAACGAGGCAAGCAGCCTCGCCAATAAGATAAACGCAGGTGCGCTTCCCTTCAAGCTCGCCACCACCAGCACAAACATCATTTCAGCATCACTTGGCGAGGGCGCACTCAATGCAATGCTGCTCGCAGGCATCATCGCATTCTGCATCATCGCTATCTATATGATGATATTCTACAGGCTCCCGGGCTTTGTAGCATCTATCGCACTTTTCGGTCAGGTAGTCGGCACTATCGCCTGCATCTCGGGCTTCTTCCCGAACCTGCCGTCATTCACACTCACAATACCGGGTATCGCGGGTATCATCCTTGCGATAGGTATGGGCGTTGACGCAAACGTTATCACCGCAGAGCGTATCAAGGAAGAGCTCAACCACGGCAAAACACTCAACGGCGCTATCGAGCTTGGCTATAAAAGAGCGTGGAGCGCGGTGTTCGACGGAAACATCACAGTCGTTTTCGTAGCCGTTATCCTTATGGGCGCATTCGGTCCTACCGACAGCGTGTTCGGCACACTCCTCAAGCCGCTGTTCTCATTCTTCGGCGCGTCCACAGCGGGTACGATATACTCGCTGGGCTATACCCTTCTGGTAGGTATCATTCTCAACTTTGTATTCGGTATTTTCTGTTCAAGACTTATGCTGGCATCTCTTTCCAAGTTCAAGTTCCTCAGAAACCGCAAACTGTCAGAAACCGCAAACTGTATGGAGGTGCGAAGATAGATGAATAACAAAGAACCAAAGATCTTAAAGGTCTACGAAAAGCGCAAGATATTCTACGCGATCTCCTGTACGCTGATCGTCGCTTTCGCAGCACTCACATTCATACTCAACCTCAATGTCGCTATCGAGTTCAAGGGCGGTACTATCCTCACCTATTCCTACGAGGGCGATGTAAAAACAGCAGATATTGAAGATGTAGTTTCTGATACCGTTGACGATAAGGCAACTGTCGTTCTTGGCGAGGACACCGCTTCAAAGACCTCGACTATCAAGATACAGTTCTCCTCTAAAGAGGGTATCAGCGATGAAAAGCAGAACAAGATAAAGACCGCACTCACCGAAAAGTTCAAGGATAACGATGTTAAGGTACTTGAAACAACAGACGTTGCCGCATCAAACGGTTTTGACTTCTTCCTCAAGTGCCTCGTAGCCTGCGCATTCGCCGCAGTCATCACCATTATCTACATCGGCTTCAGGTTCAGAAAGATAGGCGGTATCTCCGCAGGTGTGTTCTCGGTAGTAGCGCTCCTGCACGATATGTGCATGGTATACGGCTGCTTCGTTATCTGCCGCTTCGATATCAATGCGAACTTCATGGCTGTACTGCTCACTATCCTGGGCTACTCCATCAATGCAACTATCATCATCTACGACCGTATCCGTGAGAACGAAAAGCTCGTGGGCAACAAAATGGAACTCGACCAGCTCGTTAACCTGTCCATCACACAGACTATGGGACGTTCGATCCATACCACAGTAACTACCGTTCTCGCAATGACAACCGTTTGCGTGGTATGCTTTATCGCAGGCGTTTCCTCGATAATCAGCTTTGCGTTCCCGCTCATCATCGGTATGATAGCAGGTGTGTACTCATCAAACTGCATCGCTCCTACACTGTGGGTAATGTGGGAAAAGCATAAGGGCAAAAAGGGTAAGGGCAGAGTTGCAAAGCACGCAAAGAAAGCCCAGAGAACCTAAAATAACACAAAATAAAAGGGACTGATCGTTTCAGTCCCTTTTTCTTATGCACTATTGCTCAACAAATCAGTATTTGTCGGGGAATATTCGGTGAATAATCGGGCTGGAACTCTTTTGGAGAAGAGTTCCCCCCGTACCCCCCTCAGAAACCTTTTATTGCTTTTTCGCCATTTGGGGAC
>CADAEJ010000067.1 GCA_902786965.1 uncultured Ruminococcus sp.
TATCACAAAGTGAAAGCCCGGAGCGGCACGAAAGCCGCTGCCTGCTCAAACCGATATGCGACGGACAAGCGCGCCGCCGCGGCGGCAAACTCGGATTTGTGAAGATAGAAACAAAAAGCCCACGGCAATTGATACCGTGGGAAGTGAGATCATATTCAGCTCTCTGCTGCGATGCGGCAGGGGGCTTTTTAATTCACACAAAACTTTTTGCTCTCTCTTTTGCTACTTTCTTTTAACAGTAAACCGATGATGCAATATCTTCTCGGCAGATAAAACATCTTCGGACAATGACAGTATAGCACCGAGCCTTGTTAATGTCAATGCTTATTGGTGTTTTTCGTTTCAAAATTGTAAACTTGTTCAAAAATGCATTTTAAAATTTAGTCAAACTTGTGGAATATCGTACATATTATTGGGCAGATGTGGCAGGCTCGTTTTTTTCTGATTCTGCCGCAGGTGTATCCTGTTTATCCTGCTTATTCTTTGTTTTGGTTTTGCCCTTGCGTTCAAGTCTGTCGTTGACTATCTCGCTGAACGCGGAGTAGACGATAGCGCACATTGGTACGGCGAGGAACATTCCCAGGACGCCGAACATTCTGCCGCCTACGGTGACGGCGAACAGCACCCAAAGGGGCGGGAGCCCAACGGAGCTGCCGACGATACGCGGATAGATGAAGTTTGCATCTATCTGCATAAGCACGAGCAGGAAAACGACGAATCCAATCGCCATTGAGAAGCTATGGACACAGATGAGCAGGAAACCGATCAGCATACCTATTGTTGCGCCGATAAGCGGAACGAGTGCGGAGACTGCAACGACCACGCCGATAAGGACGGGGTCGGGGAAGCCGAATGCGAGGCAGCCGAGGGTACACAATCCGCCGAAGAGCGCGGCATCGGTCGACTGCCCGACGAGGAATCTGCCGAAGGTATCGACGGATTTTTTCTCGATGGAGGCGAGTCTGCCGCTTGCGCGGTCGGGGAGGAAGGCTGTGCAGACCTTTTTGATCTGGCGCTTGAGCGTTTCCTTTTGTGCGAGGATATAGATAGAGAAGAAAAGTCCCAGCACGAAGTCTACAATGGAGGAGAATACCGCTGATGCAAAGGACATGGTGTCGATCTTTTTAAGTGCGGAGATACCGCCCTTGAGCCAGTCTGACATACCCGATGAAAGCGAATCGGGGGTAACGCCGATGCTTTTGAAAAGCGAACTTAATGCTTTATTGCCGTTTATCTCATCGCTGATATGCTTAACGATAGAGGGGATATTCTTTGACAGCGAGGATATCGTTTCTGCAAGTGACGGGATGACCAGCACGAGCAAAAGCACGATGATGCCCACTACGATAAGCAGTGTCAGCACGATCGAGCAGGGGCGCTTGATGGATGCGACAAGCTTTTGCCTTTTTGGATTTTTGGGTGTTTTAAAAAGGTGTTTTTCTATCGCGGACATCGGCACGTTGAAGATGAATGCCATTATTGCGCCGAGGATAACGGGGTAGAGTATACTTTTTATATAGCCCAGAATATCCAGCGCGAGAGCGTAGTTTGTTACGGCAAAAAACAGTATCACGCCGAACGCTATGAGCATAACGTTTTCTTTAAAACGCTTTGAAAACCGCATTATTTACATCTCCCGTTTATCAGCCCAGGTCTATATCCATTATAGGCTCTGAAACATCTGCGCCCGCGGGTACCATTGGCAGAACGTTGATATCCTTATTTATGACTGCATCTATGAGGCAGGGTCTGCCGCAGGTGAGCGCTTTTTTGAGCGCTGCTTTTATCTCGCTTTTTTTGGTGATGCGGATACCCTCGATGCCGAAAGCATCGGCGAGCTTCATAAAGTCGGTATGGCGCTGGATATCGGTCTGCGAGAATCTCTTGCCGTAGAAAAGCGAGCTCGATAACGGGGATATTATGCTTTGCAAGGCTTGAAAGCTCGTTGCAGTTCATAAAGAAGCTGCCGTCGCCTGCGATATTGACAACTGTTCTGTCGGGGTTGCCGACCTTGCTGCCTATCGCTGCGCCAAGGCCGTAGCCCATGGTGCCGAGTCCGCCCGAGGAAGCAAAGCTTCTTTCGCACTTGAAGTTATAGAACTGCGCTGCCCACATCTGATGCTGACCTACCTCGGTGGTGATTATCGCCTTGCCCTTGGTGAGCCTGTCAAGCTCCTCGATAACGTCCTGCGGGAGCACCTCGTCATCGCTTTCGATAGGCGCCATTTTAAGCGCATATTCTTTCTTCCACTTGCTGACCTGCTGCATCCACTTGGTATGCGACTGCTGCGGCAGCATTGAGGTCATCTTGCCGATGATGTACTCAAGGTCGCCTGTAACGTGGTGGTAGACATCAATATTTTTGCCTATCTCGGCGGGGTCTATCTCGATATGTATTATTTTTTTGCCGTTGGCAAAGGTATTGGGGTTACAAAGCACACGGTCGGAAAATCTTGAGCCGAGAACTATCATAAGGTCGCACTCGCTCAAGGTGAGCGCGGCGGTCTTTGTGCCGTGCATACCGAGCATACCGATGTACTCGGGTCTTGAGTTATCAAATGCACACTGTCCCATAAGCGACAGCGACACGGGTGCGTTGACCTTGCTGACAAACTCTGCCATTTCGTCTGCGGCGTTGCAGGAAACGACTCCGCCGCCTGCGTAGATGAAAGGCTTTTTGCTTGCTTTGATAAGCTCGACAGCCTTTTCTATCTCGTCATTTACAGTATCGGGATTATGGTTGACTATCTTTTTCGGCTTTTGCTTTTTATACTCGATCATTGCCGCGGAAATATCCTTGGGGACATCTATAAGGACAGGTCCTTTACGTCCTTCGTTGGCGATATAGAAAGCCTCTCTGATTATCTCGGGGAGCTTATCGGGGTCCTTGACGATATAGTTATGCTTTGTGATGGGCATTGTTATACCGCAGATATCGACCTCCTGGAAAGAGTCAAGACCGAGCAGGTTTCTTGGGACGTTGCCTGTTATCGCGATAAGCGGTATCGAGTCCATATACGCGGTGGCGATACCTGTTACGAGGTTGGTAGCACCCGGTCCGGAGGTGGCAAAAACTACACCTGTGCGCCCTGTTGTTCTTGAATAGCCGTCTGCGGCGTGGCAGGCTGCCTGCTCGTGCGCGGTGATGATATGCCTTATTTTTGACGAATACTTATAAAGTGCATCGTAGATGTTCAGAACTGCTCCGCCGGGGTAGCCGAACACCGTATCTACGCCCTGCTCGAGCAGGCACTCCATTATTACGTCTGAACCGTTGAGTTTCATATTAAACACTCCTTGAGATATTATTTTCCGAAATTGTGTATACTAAATAATTATACAACACACAGCGCGGATTGTCAAGCACGGCGCGGGCTTTTCGCACCTGACAATATGCGTTTCGGGCTTGACAATATGCAAATATTGCTGTATACTTTAATCATATGTGAGAATTTTTGCTTTGATATAAGGAAAGAGATACATAATGAGTTTTTTTAAACGAGTAATGATAGTGCTTGCATCGCTCGTATGCGTTTTTGCATCGGGCTGTGCGAAGAAAAACAGTTCGTCGGGCTCACAAAGCGAGGCTGACACGAGTTCTTCGCAGGCACAGGACAGCTCGGGCGATGAGTCGGAGCCTGATCCAAAGCCGAGTCAGACGGTGCAGGGTGACAAGATAAAGGCGGCGGCGAAGTTCTTTGAGAACGACAGGTACGAATATGTATGCAGGGTATCGGGAACTCACGCGGGGGCGACTGTTTCTCTGATAAAGAACAACGGAGCTTGTATGCAGACGACCGATTACGGCTTTTGCAAGTCGGTGATCTACTGCAACGGCCCTGACACGATAAGGTATGACGATCTTACCAAGGCTTTTGTGAACGAGGTGGGAAACATCACTACCGACCCTACGGGGAACAACATCACCGAGACGGTGAAAAAGAACCTGCCTGCAACAAAAACGCACATTGACGAAAAAGATGCACAAAAATATGACGCAGAGGAATATACCTACACTGCGGGTACATATATTACAGTACTTGACTTTTATTTTGACAAGCAAAAGGGTACGCTCTCAAAGTACACGGTGACGTACAGCGTTGAGGGCAGGGATGACGAGATAGAGAGCAGAGATATTGTCAAGATGTCGTCAAGTGATGTGAGCGAGATAGGATTCAGCGAATATGAGGTAAGGGAAAAGTACACCGATTTCAACGCGCTTTCGGAAAGTGCGAGGGAGAAATTCTGCAAGGAGCTTCTGGAGAAACACGGTGTGAAGGAAGATGATCTGTATGAGGAGGGTCTGACGATGTTTGACCTGAAAAAGATCTCGTATTCGGATTTTTCAAACTTCCTTATCGGCTTCAACGCAAAGAAAAGTGAAAAGAAATAATGTTAACAAGGGGTCAGCGGTATGAATATTATACAGCTTTTGCATCCCAAGGCTCTGATAGACTATATTTATGATGACACGACCTGTCGTCAGGCACTGGAGATAATGGGCAATCACGGATTTACTGCGGTGCCTGTCATCGACCACGAGGGCAGGTATGTCAGGACGCTTTCCGAGGGCGATATACTGTGGTTTATGATAAACAATGCAGTAGGCTCGCGCAGAGAGCTTGAGGCGTTTTGCGTAAATGACATTTCGGAAAAGAGAAATGTTGAGGTAAAGCCTGTTTCGGTGACCTCGACTATCGACGATGTTATACTTATGCTGGTCAATCAGAACTTTGTGCCTGTTATTGATGACAGGAAGGTGTTTATTGGGATAATCACGAGAAGTGATGTGCTCAAATACTGCCACAGCTGTCTGAAAAGTGAGGACAGCGCGGTAATGCAGGAGGCGGAGAGCTTCTGAAAGGCTTTTTGGAAATGAAAGGAATGAAGATATGAAAAGCAACAGAAAAGGTAATGCTGCGCTTATAGCGCTGCTGGTGGTGATAATAATTGTCGGCATCGGCGCGATAGTTATGCTGCTGGCGGGAAGAAACTCTATTGATGAGACGGAGAAGTTTCAGAACTCAAGCAAGGGCGGCAATAATCAGGTAACTACGCAGGTTACGCAGGTGACAGAGCCTGAAAAGCCAAAGGAGGTAAACCTTTACTGCAAGAAGGATCCGTCTTTCAAGCAGACTAACATCAAGGGCTTTACCGCAGCGGCTTCGATAATCGGCGATCTCGACAGCGACACGATACTTGCGGGAAGCAGTATGGATTCAAGATGCTATCCTGCATCGCTGACAAAGATAATGACGATACTTGTTGCGTGCGAGAATATCAAGTCGTACGACGATACATACACGTTCAAGGACACGGATTTTACAAAGCTCGTGGAAGAGGACGCTTCTATGGCGGGCTTTAAGGCAGGGGAGACTGTTCCTGCAAAGGATCTGCTGTACGGCGCGATACTGCCCAGCGGTGCTGATGCGGCGGTCGGGCTTGCGAATATGGCGGCAGGCTCGGAGGCGGCTTTTGTAAAGCTGATGAACCAGAGAGCCAAGGAGCTTGGTCTGAAAAATACCAATTTTACTAACGTTTCGGGCATACATAATCCAAACCACTACTCAACGGTCAATGATATGCTGGTCATTATGAAGGTCGCTTACCACAATGTGACGTGCAGAAACGTTCTGAACACGTTTGACTACACTACGTCAAAGACCTCGCAGAACCCCGAGGGCATACACCTTACCTGCCTGCTCGGCGGCAGACTTCAGGGATTCTTTATCGACAAGAACGGCAACGGTGAAAATGATGACACCGCGAAAGTTCAGGGCGGCAAGACGGGCTTTACCAACGATGCAAAATCCTGCATTGCGACATACTGCTACGACAGCGAGACGGAGCACACATATGTTTGTGTACTTGCAAAGTGCGCATCTACCGAGCAGTCGATAAGCGAAATGATGTCGATGTATGAAAAGTATCTGCCGGGCAGCAAGGCAAAGATACCCGATGCCACAACTGCGGCGGCAAAAACGACCACGGCGGCAGCAACTACCGCAAAGGCGGCGTGAACGAACAAAGAAAAAAGGCAGTACAGATGAGGGTCTGTACTGCCTTTTTATGTTACTGTGCGGTGAGGATAACTTCGACTGTAAACTCGCTGCCGTTGTAATCGACTTTGAGGACAGAATCCGGGGCGATGTCCTCGGCGATGATCTTACGGGCGATGAGGGTCTCTATCTTGCGCTGGATAAACCGCTTCAGCGGTCTTGCGCCGAAGTTCTGGTCGTAGCCCTGCTCGATGACCGCGTTCTTTGCGGCATCGGTGACCTCGAGCGAGAGGTGCTTATCATTCAGGCGCTTTTGCAGCTCGGCGAGCATAAGGTCAACTATCTTGCCTATCTGCGAGCGCATAAGCGGCTTGTAGTAGATTATCTCGTCAAGGCGGTTGAGGAACTCGGGACGGAACTGCTGGTGCAGGAGGTCCTCTACCTGCTTTCTTGCAGTATCGGATATCTCACCCTGCTCGTTGATGCCCTCAAGGATAAACGGCGAGCCGAGGTTGGAGGTGAGTATGATTATCGTGTTTTTGAAATCGACCGTTCTGCCCTGCGAATCGGTGATCCTGCCGTCATCGAGGACTTGCAGGAGGATATTGAAAACATCAGGGTGGGCTTTTTCTATCTCGTCAAGCAGGACTACCGAATACGGCTTTCTGCGGACTGCTTCGGTAAGCTGACCGCCCTCTTCGTAGCCGACATATCCCGGAGGCGCTCCGATAAGGCGCGATACGCTGAATTTTTCCATATACTCGGACATATCTATGCGCACGATGTTGTTTTCGTCATCGAAAAGCGCTTGTGCAAGGGCTTTTGCAAGCTCGGTCTTGCCTACGCCCGTAGGTCCGAGGAACATAAAGGAGCCTATCGGCTGGCTGGGATTTGCGATGCCTGCGCGCGAACGAAGTATTGCCTGGGAAACAAGCTCAACTGCCTCGTCCTGACCGACAACTCTTTGGTGCAGTATATCGGGCAGGCGCAGAAGCTTATCACGCTCGCTCTCGACGAGCTTTGAAACGGGTATGCCCGTCCAGCGACCGATTATCTTTGCTATTTCCTCCTCGGTGACTTTATCACGAAGCAGGGTGTTGCTCTCGGCGGAGCGTTCGGCTTTTGCCTCCTCCTCGGAAAGCTGTGCCTGGAGCTGTGCCATTTTGCCGTATTTTAGCTCGGCAAGCTTATTGAGGTCGTACTCGCGCTCGGCTTTTTCTATCTCCTTGGAGCAGGCTTCGATGTCCTCACGGAGTTTCTGGACTTTGGAGATTGCGGATTTTTCGTTCTCCCACTTTGCCTTCATTTCATTGAACTGCTCGCGCATTTCGGCAAGCTCTTTCTGGACATCGTGAAGATGCTCGAGTGCAAGCTTGTCGTTTTCTTTTTTTAGGACGGTTTCCTCGATCTCGTGCTGGAGTATTTTGCGCCTTATCTCGTCAAGCTCGGTGGGCATTGAGTCCATTTCGGTACGGATAAGCGCGCAGGCTTCGTCAACGAGGTCGATCGCCTTATCGGGCAGGAATCTGTCGGAGATATATCTGTTTGACAGCACGGCGGCGGAGATGAGCGCCTGATCCTGTATCTTTACGCCGTGGAAGACCTCGTAGCGCTCTTTGAGCCCTCGCAGAATGGAGATGGTGTCCTCGACGGTAGGCTCGCCGACCATGACGGGCTGGAAACGTCTTTCAAGGGCGGCATCCTTTTCGATGTACTGGCGGTACTCGTTGAGGGTGGTCGCGCCGATGCAGTGAAGCTCGCCGCGCGCGAGCATAGGTTTGAGTAGGTTGCCTGCGTCCATCGCGCCGTCTGACTTGCCTGCGCCGACGATATTGTGAAGCTCGTCGATGAACAGGATTATCCTGCCCTCAGACTTCTTTATCTCCTGGACTACGGCTTTGAATCTCTCCTCGAACTCGCCGCGGTACTTGGCACCTGCGATGAGCGAGCCCATATCAAGACTGAAAAGCTGCCTGTCTTTGAGGTTATCGGGGACATCGCCCGATACGATACGCTGTGCAAGTCCCTCGGCTATCGCGGTCTTGCCGACACCCGGTTCACCGATGAGGCAGGGGTTGTTTTTGGTTTTGCGCGAGAGGATACGGATAACGTTTCTTATCTCGCTGTCACGGCCGATGACGGGATCAAGCTTTCCTGCACGCGCCAGCTCGACGAGATCCTGACCGTACTTTTTAAGCACGTCGTAGGTCTCCTCGGGGTTCTGGGTGGTGACCTTTGCGCTGCCGCGCACGGTCTGAAGCACCTGCAAAAACTCGTCCTTGGTGATGTTGAAGGTCTTGAACAGCTTTTTAATTTCGCTGCCCGGCTGGTTTATCATTCCCAAAAACAGATGCTCGACAGACACATACTCGTCCTTCATACGCTCGGCGCAGGACTCTGCATCGGCGAGGGCTCTGTCAAGATCGTTGGACACATAGACCGAATCTGCGGCACGCCCGCCCGACATCGTTACTTTTGGGATCGCGTTTATCGACTGTGTTACTGCGGTCTTGAAGTTGTCGGGATCGACCTCCATTTTAGTGAGCAGCTGCGGGATAAGCCCGCCCTGCTGTGTCAAAAGCGCGTAGACAAGGTGCTGCTGGTCTACCGCCTGATTGCCGTAGGTGGATGCGACAGACTGCGCATTCTGTATGGCTTCGAGTGATTTTTGTGTAAGCTTTTGTACATTCATTTTGCTTTCCTCCTTTTCGTAGTAAGTGCTGTTTTATTCATTATTGATTGTTTATCATTTGTAATGCTCAATACGTCTTGTGGTCAGACGCAAGACCGCTTCGCTCTTCAGAGGCAAGAGGCAAGACAAGGTGTCCGCCGTTGGCAGACGGTCATTTATATTGTCAAAGCTGCATCTGAAGTCCGCAAACCTGTTATTATAGTATTAACACGCCTTGTGAAAGGTATTTATTATAGGTCTGCTCGGTGCGGCGTGCGGCGCGCTGCGGATCGGAGAGGTTCTCGAAATACTGCTGTATACACGAATCAAGCAGGTCGATATAGCGCCCTATCGCTGTGCCGATATCCTCGTCCGAGAGGCTTTCCTGCTTGGGTGAGTAAAAGTCTCTTGTGAAGCGCCCCTGCGAGATGCTGCAGGGGAAACCGCCGTCAAAAAGATGTGCAAGGTTTGATTTTTCAAGGCTCACCCACAGCTTGAAAAAGCTGTCGAATATTGCTATGAGGCTTTCGGACGTAGTGCGGAACTGCACCTTTAATCTGCCTACCTTGCCGCCGAAATCACGCGCAAGCTCGACGCTGTAACGCACGGTGGGACGGTACTTATAGCGCAGCAGGCTTTTGACGGACAGCATTGACTCACTTGGCTGCTCGACCAGCTGAAAGCGGCTGTCCATAAGGCTTTGCATTGCGGCGAATATCTCCTTCATACGCATTTCGGGAGTATTCAGCTCCAGCTTTTGCGCGAGTATAGAATTGATAAGGCTGCTGCGGCTGGTATTCATTTTGACGGCGAGCTTATCGACTGCGTGGACGACGTCATCATCAAGCACCAGACTATAAACACTTTTTGCCATTTGCGCACCTCCTTTTTGTTTATCTTTAGTATAGCACAATTATATAATTTGTCAAGGGGATTATATAACTTTGATTGCAAATTATATAACTGCACAATTTTAGTTTCGCCTTTTTGGTGATATTTATGCAAATGTGTTCAGGGCACAAAAAAAGAGAACGGCGCGTGACCGTTCTCTGTATGAAGTTATTACGGATTTGCGTAGACGAGACCGCTTGCCTCGATAGACTTGCAAAGCGAAACATCACCGAGGTATCTGATATGCCACGATTCCGCCATATAGCCTGTTGAGCTTTCCTTGCCCGCTTTGTATCTGATGATAAAGCCGTAATCGCTGCAATGTGCGGCGAGCCACTTGGCTTCGGGAGTGTTGTCAAAGTAGCTGCCTGCGTAGTTGATATCCATTGCAAGCCCTGTCTGATGCTCGCTGTAGCCCGGTCTTGCGGAATATCTGTCGGCGGCTGCTTTGCCGTCCACAGCGACGTAGTTGTTATAAAGCTGGCTCTGGTAGCTGTAGCTGCGGAAGCCCGAGCATATCCACAGGTAGATGCCCTGTGCTGCGGCTGCCTGCTGCATTTTATTGAACGCTGCCTGCGCCTGCGGATTAAGTCCGGGATTATATGTTGACGGGATGGGATAGGTCTTATTGGCGATAAGTATGCCGTTGACGTAGGTTATGCCGTTTTTGACCTCGATCTTCGGGTCGCCCGTGGGACGCGGTGCAGGCTTTACGGTCTGCTTGGAGGTAGTGGTAGGCTTGGGATTGTGCGTTGTCAGTTTAGATGTCGTTGTAGTCGGCATAGCGGTGGTGGTAGTTTCCTGCGTAGTTGTTTCGGTGGCAGATTCGGTAGTCGTTTCGGTAGTCGTCTGCGTGGTGGTCGTGGTGCTGCTCGTGGTTGTCGTTTGCGAGGAAGTTGTGGTTTCGCTCTGCGATTCGCTTTCGCTGCTTGAATCATCGGTAAACGGCACGTTTGCATCGACCGCGCTGCTTGCTTCGTCTATATCAGAGCCGCACTTGGTAAGCACGAGCGCTGATGCGGTGATGATGCCTGCAAGCACGACTATGCCGCAGATCTGTCTTATCCTGTATTTATTGCGCTGCATAAACGATCTTTGGTGAATGCGGTCAGGCACGTGCGGGGCGGCTGCTTCTTCGGCAGGCTTTTGCACGATATGCTCGTTTATATCGGCAGCGCTGTCTGTTTCTATATCGCTGCTTTTAATTTCATATTCGTTCATTTTGATGCTCCCCGTTTTTGATAGCTGATAAGCGATAACAATTATCAATAATTAAACACATTATAGCACATCACATTAAATAAATCAAGCATTTAAAGAACACATATTCTAAAAAAGTTGATACGAAGTGTTAAAATTCCGAAAATGTATTGCAATTTTGGGGGAATAAGTGTATAATATCTTTAATTGAGTAAATGAAATGGTGGGAAGGCAGAGTTATGGAGTTAATAAAGAAGGACGACAAGCAGATGCTCAAGGAGTTTGAGCAGTTCGCAAGCACGAGCAGATACGGCAACTTTATGCAGTCGATACTGTGGCCCAAGGTAAAGGACAACTGGGGCTGGGACGCGGTAATTTCAAGGGACAGTGACGGCAGGATAAAGGGCACCTGTCTTGTTATCATTAAAAAGATACCGATATTTGGCTGCACGTTTCTTTACGCGCCGCACGGCCCTGTTTGCGACTGGCGCGACAAGGAAACTATGCAGGACTTATTCGAGGGCATAAAGGTACTTGCAAAGAAGTACAAGTGCTACCAGTTCATGTGGGACCCCTGCTTTGAGGAAAAGGACAGGGATATTTCGGAAATGATAATAGGTATGGGCTTCAAGCACACCTATGATGCGCCAGAGCTTACTACTATACAGGCGCGCAACAACTATATGCTGCGAAACATCGAGGGCAAGACTGCTGACGAGGTGATGATGTCTTTCCAGCCTGACTGGAGAAACAGGATAAGAAAAGCCGGCAGGAAGGGCGTTGTATGCAAGGCGTGCGGTGTTGAGGCGCTTGATGATTTCTATCCGCTGATGCAGGCAACGGGCATACGCGACGGCTTCTCGATACGCTCAAAGGAGTATTTTGTCAAGATGATAAACGGTCTGGGTGAGAAGCACTGCCGTTTGTTTATGTGCTATGTTGAGGAGGACGGCAAGCAGATACCGCTCTCGGGTGCGGTGACTACGCAGTACGCGGGCAAGACCTGCTATGTTTACGGCGCATCGGCTAATCATCACAGAAATCTTTACCCGAACTATCTTATGCAGTGGACGATGATAAACTGGGCGATAGATGGAAAGAATTATATCTACGATTTTCAGGGGATACCGTTCTACAAAGACCCCGAACACCCCAACTACGGCGTTTACAAGTTCAAGAAGGGCTTCAACGGTGAGGTAGTCACCTACGCGGGCGAGTTTTTCTATGTATTCAAGCCGTTTATGAAGAAGATCGTTGATCTGTGCGAAAAGCTGGTAATGTGGAAGCACGACCGCAAGACCAAGAAGCTCCTGAAAAACAGAAACAAGGATATGCAGTAAAAGAGGCAGAAAGCAAGAGGCAAGAGAAAAATCTTGTCTCTTTTTTTTGCGTATTTTGCCGTTTACATCTTATTTGTTACGCCAAAAAGGTTTTTTTCTAAAAAATAACGGTTGGATTTCCCTAAATTTGTGCAATTTTATTTGAGATAATGTTTGCTTTTTTCGCATATATGATGTATAATAGTAATGTGTGTATACAGGCTGGATCTTGTTATGCGCAGATGACACTGCGGCAGACGCGCGGGTGTTTTATTTATTGATAATAGGCGAAAAGGTGAGAACGGATGCTTTACAATATACTTGATGACCTGGGAAACAGCTTGAAAATGAAGGGCTTATCCACGGCGATAATGTTTCTGGCAAGCTTTGTGCTGGTGGTGATATGCCTGAAGGTGTTCAGGCGGGTGCTTCCAAAAGACCAGGGACGTGAGTTCGCGGTGAACGGCTCGCTTTCCGAGGGAAAGGCAAGGGGCGCGGGTATTATCTTCGTTACCTGCTTTGTTTTCCTTACGGCGCTGTTTATTCCGCTTTCTCTGGAGATAGTGCTGTATCTGGTGCTTATCTACATAGCGATGCTCAGCGGATACTTTGATGACGCATCTGACGAGCCGTGGGGAAATCTCAAAAAGGGTCTTATTGATCTTGTGGTCTCGGGCGGTATAGCGGGCGTTTACTACTACTACAATTCCAGCAGGATTTTTATTGCGGTGATCGAAAAGTGGTTCACCGTTCCGCCTGTGGTATTTATTATTCTTGCGACTATACTTGTATGGGCATCTATAAACGTTACCAATTGTGCTGACGGTGTTGACGGGCTTTGCACGATACTGTGCATGATCTCGATATTCTTTATCAACAGGATGCTTGTGGACACGCACATGATGAGCATGGGTATGATAATGCTCTCGGTGCTGGGCGCTTATCTGTGGTACAACTGCTCGCCGAGCACGATACTTATGGGCGATGCAGGTTCGCGCGCGCTGGGCGTTCTGCTGGCGCTGATGTGCCTCAAAACAGGTTCGCCGCTGATATTTATACCGTTTGCGTTCATGCTTATTGTTGACGGCGGTATGGGACTTATCAAGGTATCGTTCATACGCTTCCTTAAGATCAAGGGCTTTATGAAGAATATACGCACCCCTATTCACGACCATGTGAGAAAAAACAAGGGCTGGTCGGACACGCAGGTGGTCACAAGATTTTCGATAGTGCAGATAATCATCTGCATATGCTACTACATGATATGCAATTAGTGTTCGCGCCTTATAAACTTTTACGGAGTGATTGATATAAACAAAAAGGTCAAATATACCATAAACGTGCTGTTTATTGCCGTTGTGGGATATCTAACTTTCAGGATACTGTTTCAGAACCGTGAGATATCGGACATATTGAAGGAACTTCACCGGGCAGACAAGGTGTGGCTGGCATTCGGTGCTTTGGCGGTATTCTGTTTTATTGCGGGCGAGTCGGTCATAATCAAGTATATGCTGTGGCTGTTCAAGGAAAAGGTGCCGTTCCTGCGGTGCTTGAAATACTCGTTCATCGGATTTTTCTACTCGTACATAACGCCGTCATCATCGGGCGGACAGCCTGCGCAGATGATATATATGAAAAAGGACGGCATCTACTACGGCTACTCGTCGCTGATAATGCTGGTCATAGCGGTGGTGTACAAGGCGGTACTTGTGCTGATGGGGCTTTTCTTCTACATCTTCTACCACGGCTTCGTGGTGCGCCACGTTGGAGATTACATATGGCTGGTGTACCTCGGCTTTGTGCTGAATATCGCCTACATCGCACTTTTGCTGGTGGTATGCCTTAAACCGCTGTGGTCAAGGAAGATGGGCATAAAGGCGATAAACCTGCTGGTGCGCCTGCACATCATACACGCAAATAAATCAGAGAAGATGATAGCAAGGCTGACAAGGATATTTGACAACTACGTTAAGGCATCAACGTACATAAGGGACAACCTCAGATCGCTGTTTACGATAACGTTTTTTACGGTGCTGCAAAGGCTTGCCCTGTTTATGCTGACGTGGATCGTCTACAAGGCATACGGTCTGCACGGGCACAGCTTTATGCAGATAGTCGCTTTGCAGGTGATAATAGGCATAGCTGTTGAGATGCTGCCTTTGCCGGGTGCGGCGGGCATCACGGAGGCTTGCTTCATCAAGTTCTTTGAGGGGATCTTCGCTATCGAGCTTATAAGCCCTGCGATACTGCTCAACAGAGGACTGAGCTTCTATGCGGTGATAATCATCGGCGGTCTTGTTACACTTTTCACGCACCTTCTGAACATCAAAAAGTACGGCAAGGATACCGACAAGGAAAAGCAGACGCAGGAGCTTGAAGAGGCAACTGTCGCGCAGATACCAAAGTCGGATAAGGATAAATGAAACAAGGGAATAAGGTGAGGAAATGATAGGTTTTTACAACTACACGGTAATACTTACATATTTGAGCTTATGCTCGGCTGTGGTGGGTATTACGCAGACGTTTGAAGGACGCGAGCGCATCGCTATACTCTGCCTGCTTATATCGGGCATTTGTGACCTGTTTGACGGCAAGGTGGCAAGGCATAAAAAGGACAGGACGGATCAGGAAAAGCTGTTCGGCATACAGATAGACTCGCTGTGCGACCTTGTGGCATTCGGCGTGCTGCCTGCGTGCATCGGCTACAAGATGGGCTTCAACTACGGGCTTGGTCTTGTTTCGGCGGTGCTTATAGTGCTGTGCGGTCTTATCAGGCTCGGCTATTTCAACGTTATGGAGGAGGAAAGGCAGAAAACCACGGCGGAGAACAGAAAAGAGTATCAGGGTCTGCCGATAACCACATCATCTATCATTCTGCCGCTTTTGTTCCTTGCAAAGAAGAATATTCCCGATGAGGCGTATCCGTATGTGTTCCAGGGATTTATGCTCGCACTTGCGCTGCTTTTCGTGCTTGACATAAAGGTAAAGAAGCTGTCGGCAAAGAGCATTTTCCTGATGTTCACGCTCGCGGCGCTGGTAATACTGGGACTTTGGAAGTTCGCACCGTCACACTAAATCGAGTTTAAGGGGGAGAGGTCTATGAAATACCGCAACAGACAGGGAGAAGAATTTGAGCAGACTACCTCGCAGGACAGGCTGCTGCAAAGAATGTATGACAGCTACTTTTGCAGGGCTTTTCTGCGGGTGCTGGGTATCCCCGTGTTTTCAAAGATAGCGGGTGCAGTAATGGATTCAAAGCTTTCGGCAAGCTTTGTTTCGGACTTTGTTGAGAAAAACGATATAGACCTTTCGGACTACGAGCCAAAGGCATACGGCTCGTTCAATGACTTTTTCACAAGGAAGGTGAAAAAGGACGGCAGACCACTGCCGAAGGATAAGAACGTGCTGATCTCGCCGTCTGACGGAAAGGTGACGGCTTACGAGATAGATAAGGTGAACGGCTTTGTTATCAAAAACTCGGTATACAGCGTGCGCAGCCTTTTGCGTGACAAAAAGCTCGCAAAGCGCTTTGAAAACGGCTATGCGGTGATAATAAGGCTCTCGCCCGATGATTACCACAGATACTGCTACGCGGCTACGGGCGTTAAGAGCCACGACAGGTCGATAAAGGGCGTGCTCAGCACTGTCAACCCTGTGGTGAACGAGTATGTGCCTGTTTACAAGGAAAATTCGAGAAAATACTGCCTTATCAGAACACAGCAGTTTGGCGACATCATTCAGATGGAGGTCGGTGCGCTGCTTGTGGGCAGGATAACAAACGCTCACCCTTACGGCAGGAGGACAGTTCTGCGCGGTGAGGAAAAGGGGTACTTCGAGTTCGGCGGCTCAACTATCGTGATGCTGCTTGAAAGGGACAAGGTCGAACTGTGCGGCGACCTTTTGCACAACACCCGTGAGGGCTTTGAGACAAAACTCAAGCAGGGCGAGGCTATCGGACATACGAAGTAACGTAAATACGCGATTTATTGAGGGGGACTGCAAGGTTCACCCTCAATTGACTGTAAAGGAGGGAAACGCTGTTGTATAAACTTAATTACAATTGGATAGACCAGCAGTATTTTTACGACGGCGATGACCTCGGTGCTGTGATACACGAGGACAGCACGGTTTTCAAGGCGTGGGCTCCTATGGCAAGCTGCGTTTATCTGAACCTGTACCTTGACGGGCAGGGGGACAACCTCATTGAGACGCTGCCGATGGAGAAGCTTGACAAGGGCGTATGGTACGTTGAGCTTTTCAGGAACTGCGACGGTGAATTTTACACCTTCTCGTTTGAGTACAATCACAAGAGGCTGCCCGAGACGATCGACATTTATGCAAAATCGTGCGGTGTGAACGGCGACAGGGGCGCGGTGGTGGACTTTTCGACAACCGACCCAAAGGGCTGGGAGAACGACAAAAGACCTGTTTGCACGAATGCGTGCGATGCGGTGATATACGAGTGTCACATCAGGGATCTTTCGATAGACAAGTCATCGGGAGTTGCGCCGCAGCACAGAGGCAAGTTCCTTGCGATGTGCAGACCGAATACAAAGTGCGAGGGCGTAGGCACCTGCCTTGAACACCTGAAGGAGCTGGGCATAACGCACGTTCAGCTTCTGCCTGTTGAGGACTATGCGACTGTTGACGAGGCGCATCCCGAAAAGGCACAGTACAACTGGGGATATGACCCGAAGAATTACAACTGCCTTGAGGGCTCGTACTCGACCGACCCGACTGACCCCAAGTGCCGCGTGAGAGAGTTCAAGCAGATGGTCATGGCGCTGCACAAAAACGGTATCGGCGTGATAATGGACGTTGTGTACAATCATACATATTACACGGAGAAATCGGCGTTTGAGCGCTCTTTCCCGTACTACTATCACAGGCACCGCAACGGCAAGTTCACAAACGGCTCGGGGTGCGGCAACGAGACGGCTTCGGAGAGGGCGATGATGCGAAAGTTCATTATCGACTCGCTGAAATTCTGGGTCAGGGAATATCATATCGACGGATTCAGGTTCGACCTTATGGCGCTGCACGATATCGAGACGGTCAACGCTATACGCGATGAGCTCGATAAGCTCGACCCGCAGCTGCTGATGTACGGCGAGGGCTGGACGGGCGGCGAATCGCCTATGCACGCGGACAAGCTGGCGTACAAGTGGAACTCCTACCAATTCGGCAGGGTGGGACTTTTTAACGACAACATTCGCGATTCGGTAAAGGGCGGTACGTTCAATCCCTATGACAAGGGATTCGTCAGCGGCAACAGAAACGCTGTGGCTACGCTGAAGCGTGGTATTGCGGGCTCGGTGCCCCACCACGAGCTGCACGATGCGCGCGAGGCTTGCTGGGCTTTTGAGCCGACGCAGACGATAAACTACTGCGAGGCGCACGACAACAACACGCTCTGGGACAAGCTGTGCATATCTGCAAAAAATGACAGCGAGCAGACGCGGATAAAGATGGACAAGCTTTCTGCGGCGATAGTTATTCTGTCGCAAGGGGTGCCGTTTTTGCAGCTGGGACAGGATTTTCTGCGCACAAAGCCGAGGATACTCAAAGAGGGCGAAGAGCCTGATGATGTGAACATCTTCGAGGAGAACAGCTACAACTCGCCTGACTACACAAACGCGATACACTGGGACAGAAAGGCGAAGTATTTTGAGGTGTTTCGCTACTACAAGGCGCTTATCGCGCTGCGAAAGTCAAGCACGCTTTTCAGGATGTCGATGAAGTGGGAGGTCGAGCAGAAGCTGTCGTTCTGGCGAAAGAACGATGATAATTTTATCATTTTCAGCCTGTTTGACCAGTCGGACAGCTTTGTTGTGGCGCTAAACCCTTATGACGAGGACAGACATTTCAATCTGCCGCACGGCAGCTGGCAGCTTTGCTGTGACGAGGACGGCGGCTCGCGCGATGAGCAGGTGAGCGGAAGCGTATGCTGCCCTGCGATATCGTGTGTGGTGTATAAGAAATATTAGTACAAAAAAACGGACTGTAAACTTACAGCCCGTTTTTGTGTAATTAGCAAGACAAAGCAGAGTTTGCCAGGGTATGCGTGCCGAGCAGCTGGGGGAAACCCTTTTGGACGAAGGTCGAGAACGGCAAAGCCGTTCTCTTGGGAGTAACCGTGGTAACGGTTACTCCGTTATCCCCCCGAG
>CADAEJ010000068.1 GCA_902786965.1 uncultured Ruminococcus sp.
GTTTGAAATTCACCCCTTGCCGAGCGCGCGAAGCGTCAGGGTATTCCGCCGTCTGCGGACGGCGTCAAGGGCTCTGCCCTTGACCCGCCAGCCTTTTTTACGAGAAAAGGCTGGACCGAAAAACCTGTCTTGTCTTTGGCAAGCCCTTATAGGTAGCGCAGCCCCACAAATACCGATTTGTCACACTACGGCGAACTTGATAATAAAGGTGAGCCAACCGATGACGGACACCGCCGCCACGAGTTTTTCGCCGCCCGGTGCGAGAGCGAGGCAACCTTTGGTTCTGCGTGCCGCAGCAGTGCGCCGTGAGCCGCACTCGCCCGAGCTGTTGGCGCAGTTGTTATAAAAAGAATTGTTCATAATAAGATCCCCCTTGTGTCGTTTTTTGTATTGTAGCATACAATTTTGGATTTGTGGGGAAATTTTCTGGACAGTTGATTTTATCAGTACAATTTTCCGTACAAAAAAAGAACGCACCCTGCGATGCGTTCTTTTGCATTTTACAGATATTTCAGCAGCTCGTCGCGAACGCCGTCCATATGTGCGTCGCTGATGCCGTAGTCCATTTCCTTGTAGCTCCACGCTGCCCTGCCGAAGCCGAACTTGTCAAAAGCCGTGCAGATATCCTTGTACCAGTTGAGCGCGTCCTGCGGGTCTGCGAGGTTGATAACGCCGTACTCACCGCAGTAAACGGGCACGTTTCTCTCCTGCGCGACTCTCTTTGCCTCGTCAAAGCGCTCCTCAAAGTATTTCTCGCTGAATTCGCTTACCGAGATATGCGCGAAATCGCACAGCTTGTCAAGCCCTATCTGCGTGTATTTCTGCTCGTAGTTCGCCACCGTCGATGGATATTCGAGCCTGAAATCCCTTGGCATCTCATCTACCCAGTAAGCGCCCTGATGGGTAAATATCAGCGGATCGTAGCAGTGGAAAGTATAAACGATATTCTCATCAGCAGGCGGTGCAAGGTCTTTCATCGCGTCAAGCGAGTTGTTCCAGTAGCTGCCCACGATTATCTTTACGTCCCTGCTGTACTTTCTGATGACCTTTATTGCCTCGCCCGAGATGCGGTTCCACGAGTCGATGTAGCTCTGGTCGGTGACCTCGTTGAGCAGCTCGAAAGCGAGCCTGTCAGCATACTTTACATAGCGCCTTGAGAACTCTTCCCACAGGTCATAGAAAGCCTGCTGAAGCTGCCCGTCATCAAAGAAATTCTTCTCGCCCTCGCCCTTGTCAAAGGAAAATCCCCTTGTCTTGTGCAGGTCAAGTATCATATTCAGACCCACTTCACCGCACCAGTCTATGCACCTCTGAACGCACTCAAAGCCCCTTTCGATAAGCTTTCCGTCGTCGCTCTGGAAAATATTATAGTCAACAGGGACTCTCACATGGTCAAGCCCCCAGCTTTTTATCTTTTCGATGTCGCTTTTCTTTATGAAATTGTCCAGCCTGTCCTGCGAATAGTCGCACTGTGACAGCCAGCCTCCAAGGTCAATTCCGTGAACATATCCTTCAAACTTTCTCATACTCCGCCCTCCTGTAATTTGTTATGGATATTTTAACATAAAACGCACATACATTTATATCAAAATGATGTCCTTTATATCACTTTTATATCCTCAAAGCATACAAAAAAGCAGCACCCTTTTGCAGAATGCTGCTTTGAGTTTTATTTGCCTGCGGCTGCAACCTTTTCAACAATGGCATTAGGCACCGCCGCCCTGCCGCCTAACACATACTTGTTCTGCGGCTTCAGCGTCTTGAGATACGCCGTCTGTTCAGACGCAAGAACGTCCTTTGCCAGCAGCAAGGGCGAACCGTCAAGCGCCGCAAACGCACCTCCTGCGAGCGCATCAGGGAAATCCGCACCCGTTGCGATGCACACATTCTTACCCGTAAAGACAGACGCAAATCTCTTGTTGACCTCAATGCAGGTCTTGTACCTGTTCTGTCCTGCGATCCTGTTCATCGTTTTGCCGACAGTAAGACCGAGCGCATCAGCCGCGTTTTTCATCATCGCATCTGAAACAACGCTTCCTCCGCCGATGACATAAGCATTTGCGACCTTGCCCTTTACGCTTTTAAGATAAGCTGCCGTTTCCGCATCAAGCGCGCCGTCCTTTTTCAGATAGATTATCGGCGCTTTTTTCAGAGCAGCCGCCGCACTGACGGAAAGCGCATCTGCGAAATTATTGTAGCACACAAAGAATATCTCTTTCGGCGCACCGAGCTTTTCAGCCGCCCTCGCCGCCGTTCCAAAGCGCGAACTGCCGCTTATCCTCTCGACAGTGCATCCCGCATTTTTTACCGCATTTTCGACATTTGTGCTCACTGCGCTCGTTCCGCCGAGGATATACACCTTTCCTGCTCCAAGACGCTTTATCTCCTCAAGCGTATCCGCAGGCAGCGTGTCCTTGTCGGTCAGCAGTATCGGCGCACCGATGCTGCGTGCGAAAGGAACGCCCGCAAGTGCGTCAGCATAGTCCCTGCCAGATGCAAGCACGACCGCGCCGTTTCGCTTTATGCCCGCGCGCGATATCTCCACCGCAGTCGAATATCTGTTGCTGCCTGCAAGGCGGATAGTCCTCGCAGGGACAGTTTCATAACCAAGCCCATAACTCTTTGCGTGATCCTGCGCAAAGCTGTCCTTGACACAGCTCATCAGAAAGCCGCTGTTTTTCACAGGCTTGAAGTTTTCATAATGATAGCCCATCGAATATTCGGCAAGGTTTGTCGCAGCTGCAGGCACCTGAATCTCTTTAAGGCTCGTGCAGTTCACAAACGCATCGCTGCCGATAGTTTTCAGGCTTTGCGGCAGCAGCACGCTTTTAAGGCTCGTACAGCTTTCAAACGCAGACTGCATCACCTCTGTTACGCCCTCGGGGACATTGACATACAAAAGCGATCTGCAATCCCTGAACGTGCACGCTCTTACCAATGTAAGATTTTTTGGCATATAGACGCGGCGCAAAGCGCTGCAATCCGAGAAAGCATAACCGCCTATCGTTTTCACGCCGTCCGGGATAATCACAGACGCAAGCTTTGTGCAGGAGTAAAAAGCACTGCCGCCTATGCTCGTAAGTGTGTTTGGCAGATTCACCCCCGTCAGCTCACTGCAGCCCTTGAAGGTCTCATCGGGCAGAGCCGTAAGCTTTGCAGGCAGCTTTACATCGACAAGCGCCTTGCAGTTTTCAAACATACTGTCGCCCATCTTCGCGTCACCGATCTGCGTAATGCTGTCCGGCAAGGATGCCTTTTTGAGCGATGCACAGTTTTCAAACACATCGCTGCCCATCTGCGTGACGCTGCTCGGGACAGTTATGCTCTGCAGCCCTGTATTTCTGAACGCGCCGCTGCCGAGAGTTTTGATGCTGCTCGGCAGGCTCACGCTCGTGAGCTTTTTGCAGTCCATAAACGCACCGCTGCCGATAGTAGTGACGCTGCTCGGTATCGAAACAGACGAAAGGGCTCTGCACCCGTTGAAAGCACCGCCGAGTATCCTTTTCACGCCGTTTTCAAGCACCACCTTCTCTATACCCGTGCAGTTCCAAAATGCATCTTCCGAAACAGTCTTGACGCTGCCGGGGATAGTTACCGTACCCTTGATGTCCGTGCAGTAGTTGAAAGCGAACTCCCCCAGATCTGTCAATGTACTTGGCAGCTTCAGCGAGGTCAGTGACGTATAGTTGAAAGCGTGATCCTTTATCACCCCAAGCCCCTCGGGGAAATTGATGCTTTCAAATTCGCTGCACATAGAAAAAGCGTATGAACCGATCTTTTTTATGCTGCTGGGCAATGTCAGCGATTTAAAGTTGCGGCACCAGTTAAATGCATAGTCGCCTATCTCGGTCAGCGTTGACGGCAGCGAAACAGACTCGATCTTATGCATATTAGAAAATGCGTAATTGCCGATGCGTGTAACACCGCTGTTTATCACTATCTTCTTAACGTCCTGCCTTTGCGCAAACGGCGAGGCTTCACTGTTTTCGTAGTCATACATCGCGCCGCTGCCGCTTAAAGTCAGCACCCCGTCCGCAAACGTCCACCTGACATTCGCGCCGCACTTGCCCTCAGTGCCGTCCTTCATCGCAGCGCTTGCCGTAATGCTTACGCCGTCAAAGAACGCATTTTGCGGTAAAGCCGCAGCCGAACCGAACATCAGCACCGCAGCCGCTGCAAGCGAAACAGTCCTTGTCCTGACACTTCCCATTATTACAACCCCCGATTTCCCATTTTTGAAGTATACAGATTTTTAACATATATAACTATATCACAATGCTGATATAATGTCAACCATCCGCTTTGCACAAAAAGAGGCAGGAGAATATCTCCCGCCTCTGATCATCTTTTCTATGTCAGCACATAAGCGAGCATACAAGGTTTGCGAACTCAACAGGATCGTCAATGCTCATGCCCTCGATAAGCAGAGCCTGATCGTAAAGCAGCTTGGTGTAATCGCCCAGCTTGTCCTTGTCGCTTTCAAACAGCTCTTTCAGCTTTGCAAAGATAGGATGCTCGGGGTTTATCTCCAGCGCCTTTTCCGCCTTGACCTTCTCGCCGTTGTTCTGCGGCATAGCGTTGAGAACCTTTTCCATCTCGATAGTGATCGGGCCGCCGTCTGATGACAAGCATACAGGGTGGCTCTTGAGCTTCTTTGAGAGCCTTACCGTCTTTACCTTGTCCGCGATAGCCTTCTGCATAAACTCGAACAAATCCTTGTTTTCCTCGTCCAGCTTTTTAGCCTGCTCCTTCTCCTCCTCGGTGTCAAGATCAAGATCCGCGTCCGAGATCGACTTGAACTGCTTGTCCTTGTACTTCATCAGCACCTTCAGCGCAAACTCGTCTATATCCTGCGTGCAGTAAAGCACCTCGTAGCCCTTTTCCTTCACCTTTTCAAGCTGCGGCAGCATCTCGATACGCTCCTTGCTCTCGCCGCAAGCGTAGTAGATGTTCTTCTGATCCTCCTTCATTCTCTCAACGTACTCGTCAAGCGTAACGTTCTTTCCCTCGAATGATGACGGGAACATCAGCAGATCCTGAAGCATCTCGTTAGCTGCGCCGTAGGACTGGTAAATGCCGAACTTGAACTGCAAGCCGAACACCTTGAAGAACTTCTCGTACTTCTCCCTATCGTTCTTCATCAGCTTTTTCAGCTCGTTCTTGATAGCCTTTTCAAGATTTTTCTCTATCATCTTGAGCTGTCTGTCGTGCTGCAAAAGCTCACGCGAGATGTTCAGCGAAAGGTCCTCGCTGTCCACAACACCCTTTACAAAGCTGAAATAATCAGGCAGCAGGTCTGCGCACTTTTCCATTATCATAACGCCGCTCGAGTACAGCTGCAAGCCCTTTTCGTAGTCCTTTGAGTAGTAGTCAAACGGCGCTCTTGAAGGGATATACAGCAGCGCATCGTATGTGCAAATGCCCTCGTTCTTTGAATGTATGTGCGTGATAGGCGGCTCGTAGTCGAAGAACTTTTCAACGTAGAAGTTGTTGTAGTCCTCCTCTTTAAGCTCGTTCTTGTTCTTTTTCCATATAGGTGTCATCGAGTTGAGCGTTTCGACAGCCTTGTGTACCTCAGGCTCATCGCTGCCCTCGTGGTAGTGTGTATGCTCCATCTCCATCCTGATAGGGAACCTGATGTAATCCGAATACTTCTTTACCAGCGACTGTATCTGATGCTCGTCAAGGTATGTCGAATACTTGTCATCGTCCGTATCGTCCTTCAGCAGCAGAGTGATAGTCGTGCCCACGCCGTCTGGCTTTTCGCACGGCTCTATCGTGTAGCCGTCAACACCGTTTGACTTCCACTCGTAAGCCTGCTCGCTGCCGTAAGCCTTTGTTACAACGCTGACCTGCTTTGCGACCATGAATGTCGAGTAAAATCCAACGCCGAACTGACCGATGATATCAACATCGTCACCCAGCTCATTTTCCTTTTTAAAGGCAAACGAGCCCGAATTAGCGATAGTTCCCAGGTTGTTCTCCAGATCCTCCTCTGTCATGCCGATACCGTTGTCCGAGATAGTCAGCGTGCGCTTTTCCTTGTCAACAGACAGATTTATCGCAAAGTCCGACTTGTTCATACCTACCGTCGTATCCGTCAGCGACTTGAAATACAGCTTGTCGATAGCGTCGCTCGCGTTGGATATCACCTCACGCAGAAATATCTCCTTGTGCGTGTAGATAGAGTTTATCATCATATCCAGAAGCCTTTTCGACTCCGCCTTGAACTGCTTTGTCTCCATTTTTATATCACCTTTCCGTTAAAATAATTACAGACTTATCATATTTAGCACTCGCTGCCTTTGAGTGCTAAATCTATTATAACTCACCCGCAAGAAAAATCAAGCCTTGCAACAAAATACGCTAATTTTATTTACATTGTGTTAATCTTTATTTTCTGCTTGCAATTACCCCACCAGTTATGATATAATATATTTTAATGTATCTGAACTTTGGGAGGGTGTGTGCATTGGAGATTCAGCAGACCTTTTATAAAAACAGCAGCAAGCGTGTAAGCAGCGCGACCGTACTCGGCATACTGTTGCTGATATATTACTGCACGAGCAGATTTCTGTCGGAGATATACTTTTACCTCTGCTACTTTGTTATGACGGGTAAGATCACCCTGCAATACTCGGTGTTAAGAGAGTATTTCACCGAAAACAAGGACGTTGTGAACTCCACCGTCTTTCAGATGACGGCAGACATAAGCATAACCCTGACCGCCATCACCGTGACCCTGCTTGTCGCGCGCCTTGCCTTCAAAACTACCGTGTGGAGCTATCTCAAGCCCGATAAAGCGCGCACAAAGGTCGGCTTCAAGTGGCTCGGTCCCTGCTTTGTGTTCAATATGCTCGCATCGACCGTCATTTCCTTTTTCACCAGCTTTTTAAACAGCGTGGGCGTGTCTGTTCCCACTGCGGATTTTTCAATAAAGCAGCCATCAACATTTGCCGTATTTATGCAGTTTGCATACGTTGCGGTACTCGCACCGCTTTTTGAGGAGATAGTCTACCGCGGACTTATCATAAAGCTGCTCTCGGCTCGCAGCAAAAGCGCCGCAGTGCTTGTATCCGCACTCGCCTTCGGACTTATGCACGGCAATATCCCGCAGGCTGCATCAGCCTTCGCAACAGGACTCATCTATGCCATTATCGCCCTGCGGTGCGGCTCCATCGTCCCGACAGTCCTTATCCACAGCTTCAACAACCTCATCGTCAACTCCCCCGAGCTTCTTGGCGCGCTTGGCTTCAAAAACTACCATACCGCCATCAGCATAATTGAGATATGTGTCGCCCTGTTCGGCTTTTTCGTCTGGTTCACCGACTACAAATTCATCTTCAGATATGACGATACCCCGCAGACCGAGGAGAAAAAGGCTGCCTTTAAAAAGGTGCTTACGAACCCCGTCCTGCTCATCTATTTCTGCGTGCTGATATTCGTTATCTTCTACCGCATATTCAAGGCTAATTCTTAACATATTGTGAAAGCACTTGACATATGCTGAAAGCAGATATATAATCAAAACATACTTTATAAGTAGGTAATTCATTACAACGGAGGCGGTAATAATGACTACCGTAAACAAAGAAAAAACAAAAATCAGCGTAAATACGCGGCTTATTACGCTCTCTGCCGTGTTTGCCGCAATGACATATGCCCTGACCGCATTTTTGCATATACCCACCGCAAAGGGCTATATCCATATCGGCGACGCTGTTATCTTCATAGCGGCGAGCCTGCTGCCAAAGCCTTATGCTATGGCATCTGCGGCTATCGGCGCATCACTCTCCGACGCGCTGTCGGGCTATTGGATATGGGTCCCCGCAACGTTTGTCATCAAAGCGCTCACAGCACTTGCGTTCACATCTAAAAAGCCGAAAATGCTCTGCGCGCGCAATTTCACCGCGCTTGTACCCGCACTCGTGCTTTGCGTGGGCGGCTACGGACTTTACAGCGGACTTGTCATCTACGGCTCGCTGCCAGCTGGCTTTGTCGACGCGCCCGCCAATCTGTTCCAAACAGCCGCAAGCGCCGCGGTGTATATCGCTTTGAGCGCAACGCTGGATAAATCGGGCATTAAAAAGAAAATACACTGACTTTCGGCGAGGACTTGTCCCTCGCCTTTTTACTATACAAATCGGTATTTGTCGGGGAATGTTCGGTGAATAATCGGGCTGGAACTCTTTTGGAGAAGAGTTCCCCCCGTACCCCCCTCAGAAACCTTTTATTGCTTTTTCGC
>CADAEJ010000069.1 GCA_902786965.1 uncultured Ruminococcus sp.
TGCTCGTCGGGCTGCGGCTCGTTCATACAGACCTTTGCGCAGGCTATGGGCTATGATATTGCAGAATTTGCAAGGCTGGGGCTTTTCGCAAAGGCTCCCGTTGAGCTTGGCTCGCGCTGCACGGTGTTTATGAACTCGTCCGTTAAGCAGGCGCAGAAGGACGGCGCAACTGTTGAGGACATCTCCGCAGGTCTGTCATCGTCTATCATCAAGAACGCGGTCTACAAGGTCATCAGGGCAAAGACTATCGAGGAGCTTGGCAAAAATATCGTCGTTCAGGGCGGAACGTTCCTCAATGATGCGGTGCTGCGCTCGTTTGAGATAGAGCTTGGCAGAAACGTTATAAGACCTGCTATCGCGGGACTTATGGGTGCTTTCGGCTGCGCGCTGTTCGCTATGGAGAAAACGAAAAATCAGGACTGCACCTCAAAGATACTTACCCTTGAGCAGCTCAAGGAGTTTGCATACAACTCCACCGCCGTACAGTGCAAGGGCTGCGGCGCACACTGCAATCTTACGATAATCAAGTTCAATGACGGGCACCGCTTTGTATCGGGCAACCGCTGCGAAAAGGGCGCGGGTATAAAAGTTGCCGACAGGGCAGAAAATATGATAGAGTACAAATACAAGCTTATCAGGGACTACGAGCTTACAAAGCCAAAGGGCAAGCCAAAGGCGAGAGTCGGATTCCCGCTGGCGCTGTCGTTCTACGACCTTATGCCATACTTCCACACGCTGTTTACAGAGCTTGGCTTTGAGGTCGTACTGTCGGAGGAATCGACAAGGGACACCTACTACAAGGGACAGCAGACTATCGCCTCGGACACGGTATGCTACCCTGCTAAACTCTGCCACGGTCACATAGAAAGTCTGCTTGACAAGGGCGTTGATTTCATCTTCTACCCCTGCATGAGCTACAACATCGACGAGGGCGACTCGGACAACCACTACAACTGCCCTGTCGTTGCGTACTACCCCGAGCTTTTAAAAGCAAATAACGACAAGCTCACCGACAAGAACTTCATATCGCCGTATCTTGACATCAATATGAAAAAGCACGTTGCACACGTTGTAGCAAAGTGCCTTGCAAGGTATCACATCACCGAAAAGCAGGTGCTTGGCGTGCTGAATATGGCATACACCGCACAGCTGCGCTACCGCAGGAACATAGAGAAAAAGGCGCGCGAGATAATCGCGGACGCACGCAGCAAGGGACAGAAGATAATCGTTGTTGCGGGCAGACCTTATCACATCGACCCCGAGATAAACCACGGCATACACAAGCTTATCGCATCGCTCGGCTTTGCTGTAGTTACCGAGGACAGCGTTTCGGGACTTGTTCACACTCCGTCTGTTGACGTTCTCAACCAGTGGACTTATCATTCAAGGCTTTACAGGGCTGCGGAGTACGTTTGCAAAAATCCCGATATGCAGCTCGTTCAGCTGGTATCGTTCGGCTGCGGCATAGATGCGGTCACCACCGATGAGGTCAGGGCGATACTTGAAGAAAAGGGCAAGCTGTACACTCAGCTGAAGATAGACGAGATAACCAAGCTCGCTCCAAAAGAGCCTTCAACAAGAGTTCACAAGACCTTTTTCACCGAGGATATGAAAAAGGACTACACCATTCTCGTTCCCGATATGCTGCCGATACATTTCAAGCTTATCATAAAGATATATGAAAAGTACGGCTACAAAATGGAACTGCTGACAAATTCCTCGCGCAATGTGATCGACGAGGGTCTGAAAAATACTCACAACGATACCTGCTACCCTGCTCTTATCGTTATAGGACAGTTTATGGACGCGCTCAAAAGCGGCAAGTACGACATTGACAAGGTGGCGCTGATAATGTCACAGACGGGCGGCGGCTGCCGTGCATCGAACTACATCCACCTTATCAGAAAGGCTGTTTCAAGTCAGTTCCCGCAGGTGCCTGTGCTGTCGCTCAACTTCAGCGGACTTGAAAAGAACCCTGCCTTCCCGATGACGCCCGCTATTGCGCTGCGGCTCATCTACGCGGTGCTTTACGGCGATATGCTGATGCTACTTTACAACCAGTGCAAGCCCTACGAGGTCGTCAAGGGTGCGACTGACAAGCTGCTCGCACGCTGGCAGCACAGAATGGGCAAGCTGTTTGACACCAAGACAGGCTACACCCACACAAAGCGCATCTACAAGGCTATGCTGCGTGACTTTGCGGCGCTTGAAAGAACAAGCGAGAAAAAGCCAAAGGTCGGTATAGTCGGCGAGATATATGTAAAATATTCGCCCCTTGCAAACAACCACCTCAACGAGTTTTTGCTTGAGGAGGGCTGCGAGCCGAACGTCCCCGGGCTGCTTGACTTTGTGCTTTACTGCGCATCAGACCCGATAAACGACCGCCTGCTGTACGGCATCTTTGACAAATCGACCGTGCTGTACACTATCGGCTACGATATCCTTTACAAGTTCCAGAAGCAGCAGATAAAGGTCATTGAGGAGCACGGAGTTTTCCAGCCGCCGCACGATTTTGAGCATCTTCGCAAGTGCGCCGACAAGTACATCCACCAGGGCGTAAAAATGGGCGAGGGCTGGCTTATCACCGCGGAAATGGCTGCGCTTGCCGAAACGGGCACAGAGAACATCATCTGCACACAGCCGTTTGGCTGCCTGCCGAACCACATCGTTGCAAAGGGCAGTGCGCGTGTAATCAAGAAGGCGTACCCGAACGCGAACATCGTCGCTATCGACTATGACCCGGGTGCAACAAAGGTCAACCAGGAAAACCGCATAAAGCTTATGCTCGCAAACGCAAGACTGTAATACCAAAAAGCAAACAGACAATGCTTACCCAAAAGCACTGTCTGTTTTTTTGCGCCGTCAGAACCCGTCTTTCCATCGGCGGATATTTTCTTTCTTAAACGTATAGTCGCCCAGCTTGAAAGAATCTCTGCCGAGCCTTTCCTGCGTAAACCACGGTGAAGCCTGTCTGCCGTCTCTGTCGACGATAACATGGAAGCAGACCGCAGGGATAAAGCTCTGCCCGATCAGATAGCATTTTTCACCCTTTTCGTTTACCGCTATATCGACTATCATTACCACGTGACTGTCATTGCAGATGATGTCGCCGATTTTAAGCTCGTCAGAGTCTATGACCTGTGATTCCTTTTGCAGCGAAAGCGTGCCTGCGTAGTTCATAACCTCTTTGAGATAATTTCGGTACTGCTGCTCGCTGTCATCTGACAACGCAGCGGGTATCTCAAAGGAATGATCGCCGAAAACGAGCATTCTCTTTCCTTTGCGCCAGCGGTTATAGTCGCACACGTCGCCGTTTGAGAACATAAAAGAGATCTTGTCGTACTCCCCTTTTTCATAGAAGTAGTCGCTGTAAAGGCGAATGATGCTGTCCGCACACTGCTGGTAGCCGTCATCGCCGAGGCTTATATCAAATATCGCCGCCGCACCTGCTGCGCTCATCGTTGTACCGTCGTAAACGGGCAGCTCCGAGCCGTCAGGCAGCAGTTTGTAATCACGCAGATATTCGCCGAAGCTGCCTTGCCCGACCTCTATGCGCTTATATCCGTCCGGAGTTTTTATCCTCGTCTGCAGCGTCATACCCTCGGGGTCGATATTCTCTATGCCATAAGATTTGCCCGATTGCTTTACTGTCAGCTTGGCGGCTTTCCATTTCGGGTTTACACGCAGATAGACAAAAATCAGCAGCGCCACAATAACGACCGACACTGCGATTATGATAATGCGCAGTTTCAGGCGCGGCTTTTTTGCAGAAGTTTCGTTGTTCTCCATGATATTCTCCTTGTGTTAAAACAAATCCCCGTCACTGTTTTTCACGGTGAAAGGGATTTTTTCATTTTGTCAGATCTCTGCAATAACCTCGACCTCAACAAGAACGTCCTTTGGAAGCTCCTTTACTGCCACGCAGCTGCGTGCAGGCTTTGAGGTGAAGTACTCGCCGTATACGCTGTTGAACGCTGCAAAGTCGGACATATTCTTGAGGAAGCATACTGTCTTGACAGCCTTGCTGATGTCGCTGCCTGCTGCCTCGAGCAGATTTTTGAGGTTATTGCAGACCTGATGTGTCTGCTCCTCGATAGTGGTTGCCTCAACATTTCCCGTTGCGGGGTTGATAGCTATCTGTCCCGATGTGAAAACGAGGTTTCCGACTACCTTTGCCTGTGAATAAGGTCCGATAGCGTCGGGCGCATTTTTTGTGTAAATTGTTTCAGCCATTTTACATTACTCCTTTGTATTTGATTTTTATTTTTCATTCTGATCCCAGATCCAGTTGGTGAGCATAACATCACAAGCCTCGCACCCTCCGCAGACATGGCTTTTCCAATGATCTTTGAGCCACTGCGTACTCACTGCGGACACCGCACCCTCTGCTTTTGCCTCAATGGGAAGCACATATTCAAGGCTTCCCGAATGGTAGCCCGAAACGCAGTAAAATGCGAACTCACAGCGGTCCGCTTTGCCCGAATGATACTCACACAGCATAAAGTCAACAGGTTCTTTGTCAAATGGATGCTCACCCGTAAAGGTGAAGACCGTCCCTGCTGTCACAAACGGATCTTCAATATCTGTAAGGCGTATTGTCATCACTTGTTGACTATCTTGAAGCCCTTGTCGGCAAGTGCTTTTCTTATCTGCTTGATGTGATCGTAGTTTCTCGTTTCAAGCACCAGACGAAGCAGGCACTCGGTGATGTCGCTGTCCTCGCTCGCTCTTTCGTGGTGGATAGAAACAACGTTTCCGCCGAGGTCAGAGATGATAGCCGAAACGCCCTTGAGCTGACCGGGCTTATCCTCAAGCTGAATGGTGAGCGTATCGGATCTGCCTGATTTGAGCAGACCTCTCTTGATAACTCTTGAAAGGATAGTAACGTCGATATTTCCGCCCGAAACTACGCATACAACGTTCTTGCCCTTGATGTCGGGAATCTTATCAAACATAACTGCGGCAACAGGTGTAGCGCCTGCGCCCTCTGCGATGAGCTTCTGCTTTTCTATCAGGTGCAGTATCGCGGACGAGATCTCGTCATCGGAAACGGTAACGATGCCGTCAACGTACTTTTTGCAGTATTCAAAGGTATTCTCGCCCGGCTCTTTTACCTGGATACCGTCGGCGATAGTATGGACGTTGTCAAGGCAAAGTATCTCATCCTGCGCAAGACTGTTCTTCATAGACGGTGCGCCCTCTGCCTGAACGCCGTAAACTCTTACAGACGGCTTTAACTGCTTTATTGCGAAAGCCACGCCCGAGATAAGTCCGCCGCCGCCGACAGGAACTACCACAACGTCAACGTCCTGAAGCTCGTTGTAGATCTCAAGACCGATAGTGCCCTGACCTGCGATGACATTTTCATCATCAAACGGGTGAACAAACGTATAGCCCTTTTCGTCGCGCTGTCTGATAGCCTCGGCATAGGCATCATCGTAGACACCCGGCACAAGGCATATCTCCGCGCCGTAGCTTCTTGTCGCCTCGACCTTGGAGATAGGTGCGCCGTCAGGCAGGCAGATAACAGCCTTTATGCCGCTTTTCTGTGCCGCGAGTGCAACACCCTGCGCGTGATTTCCTGCCGAGCAGGCAATAACGCCGTGGCTCTTTTCTTCATCGGAGAGCTGTGAGATCTTATAGTAAGCTCCTCTTACCTTGAACGAACCCGTTACCTGCAGGTTTTCTGTTTTGAGGTATGTATTAACTCCCTCATTCACCTTTGGCGCATAGATGCACGCTGTCGGTCTTACCACCTCTTTGAGCACCCTTGATGCGTCATATACCTTGTCTAATGTCAGCATACCTTTCAACCTCTTTTTCAGATTTATTTTATCTTGCAATAGCTGTCTTAAAACAAAAAACTCCGCCCCTGTAAGCAGAGGCGAAGATAAAACTACTCCGTGTTACCACTCTGATTGCACAAGCCTGCTGAAAGACCTGTACCTCTCAAGCTCGTTAACGGTGAGCGACCGTGCCCGCTTACTGCCATTCTTCGGCGGACCGACTCGGGAATGATCCTGCAAAGGCTGTCCTTATAGCGTTGCACCGACCCGCTACTCTCTGCAAGGCAAGCGCCCTCACACCTTTTCCGTCTTCGTCGTTTTAAAATATATCCGATGTTTCCTTACATCAGTAATTAGATTATAGCACCGCCGCGCAGAATTGTCAAGCGCAAGTATGCTGTTTTGCGCAAAATCATCAAGACTTTACTGTCTGCCTATCTTTTTAGCCGCCTCGCAGACCTCTGTGCCCTTTTGGTAGGCATCGGCATTGTTATATGTGACCTCATCAGCTTTAGCAAAAAACAATGCTCGTATTGCGTCATTTTCAAGCGCGGGGTCCATAAGCCCGATGGACTTATCCTCCTCCATACGTTTTGTAGCAACAGCCTGAAGGTCGCTGAGCATATCTCTTGATTCCAGCACCTCCAGTGCGGAACGGCTCAGCGGTATGCCTTTCTCGGTCCCCTGCAGGACTGCCATTGTTTCGCTGTTGAGCAGGAAGTCCACAAGCTGCGCTGTTTTTTCAGGCTCGCGCGTATCACCCTTTATGCAGTAAAGCGCCATCGGTTTTTTATACCAGCCGCTGCGTTTATCGGCGTTTATAACGGGCTGATATCCCAGAGAGATATCGACCTTGTTGGCATCAACTCCGCGGTTGCTCGCAAAGTAGCTTTCCGTCTCGGATATCCAGCAGGCGATACCTGCGGCTTTGCTGTTGTAAAAATCCGTATGGTTGAACTCACTCGGGCGCGCGGTCACGTTGGAGTCGATAAGCTTTTTGTAGAACTCCAGCATAACTTTAAAATCATCGGCAGTATACTGCATCTTCCCGTTTTTGTCCATCATCGGCTTGCCCGTTGCCTGCTCGGTATATGCCACGCAGGAGAACCACAACGATTTCTCGCTCATCTCGGCAGCATAGATGCCCTCGCCTTTAAGGCGCTCGCCAAGTCTGAAAAGCTCATCCCACGTTTCGGGGGGGCTGAAGCCGTATCTTCTCAATGTACTTGAATTATAGAAGAAATTGATCGAATTGAGCGAGGTCGGTATGCCTACGAGCTTGCCGTCCACCTCACCGAGTTTGAGCTGTTCTTCGGAGAAATTGCCGAGCTTTATGACATTTTTCAGCTTGTACATATCGTAAAACTCGTACCCTTGCGATGCATACTCGTTGAGCCAGCTGTACTGCATCTGAAAGGCATCGCACATAGTGTCTGCATTCTTATCCATATCGAGCCTGTCTTTGAAGCCTGTAAGCTCGCTGTATCTGGGGGAAACGGTGATACCCTTTTGCTTTTCAAATTCTTCAAGCCCCTCAAGAGTATATCTGCTGCGCTGTTCATTTCCCCACCAGGCGAATGTGATAACCGTACTTCTCGTTCTTTTCTGAACATTCATCTGCTCGGACAGTTCACACGATGCGAGTGTCAGAGCCATAACTGCGGCTATGATTACGCATATCAGTTTTTTCACAGCTCTGACCTCCTTTTATCACTGTTTGCTCTTACCCTTATCCAGATCGCTGAAATATCTGCACTTGCAGGCGCGTATCTGTGCGCTGTCCTCAAGCGCTGCCTTTGCGTTTTCGTAAAGGGTATCATAATCATCGCTGTCATCGGGGTATACAGATGCACCCACGGCGCAGCGTATCATTCCTCTTTCGTTTTCAAGCTCAAGCTTTTCGAGCTCCTCTTCAAGCTGTCTGATGTTTGCTTTCATTCTGTCATGTGCTTTGAAGAGGTTGAAGTCGGTAAAGTCTGCAAGCACAGCGAACTCGTTGTCGCCCGTCTTGCCGACCGTATTGTTCTTGCCGTAGAAATCGCGCAGCACTTCCGCGGTTTTCAGCAGTGCCTCGTCTACCGCACTTTCGCCGTAGTTTTCGCTGATAAGCTCATAATTCTTTATCTTGACAAGCAAAAGCACCATTGTTGTACCGTTGATACATCTGTCTATCTTGCCGATGATGACATTTTCAAGTGCCTCGTTCATGATAAGACCCGTAAGCCTATCGACGTTGTTGTTTGTATAGTCGCCGCGGTAGATAAGGTTATTGGGCGTTCTGGATGACGAGAAAAGGTACCCCACAAAGAAAACTACTATCACCGCGCCCGCCATAATAACTGCACAGTAGAAAAGTATGCGGGTATATCTTGAATTGCGGCTTGAAAAATCAGTTACCGAAACAACGTGCCAGGTGTCGCCGCAAACATCGGAGCTTGCCGCATATTTAAGCGAATCCACCGCGATAGGTTCGCCGTCGCCCCACTCGTTTTTGAGTTTTTTCACCGCCTCATCGGTGACTTTATTTCTGTTGACCGAGAAGATAATGTTTCCGTTGTCGTCAGTCAGCGCAAAGCTGAGATGCTCTGCCGAGCCCTCGGGGAAGATAGTTTTCATATCGTTTGTAAACATCGAGCTTACAAAAACTGTGCCCTGATTGATATTGCGCACAAAATACAGCCTGTCATAATCGCCGTTAAGACCTGTGACCCATGCGCTGTTTTTGTTTTTCAGATTCGAGCGCACCTTTTGGTACATATCCTTTCCGAAAGCCTCATTAGCGGCTTTGGAGACCTTGCCTACCGTATGGTTGTTGGCGTAAAGGAAGAAAAAGTCGCTGTAATTATCCATCATACTCATCGTATTCAGGAACTCGTTTATCTCATTTTCTATCCTCAGCACTTCATATTCTTCGGTATGGCTGTAGACTGATGCATCGTACTCGATAAACTGTTTGTTCTGAAAAACTCTTGAAGAGATGCTTTCGAGCTTATTAAGCCTTGCCTCTGCACCGCGCGCAAGCTGTGAGTTCATCGTGAAAACATTCTCACGGCTCATTTTCGTATTCTGGTCAAGTATCAGGAATGCGCCCACAAACGAAGTTATGATAAACGCCGCACAGATGATTATCCCGCTTGCGATGCCTGTTCTGCGCCTTGCCGCCGCCACCATGCTGACAGCCTTTGCGTCTTTGGTCCTCATTTCATCTCACCCCGTATCAGCCGTTGAATTTCACCTTTACCCTGCATATCTCGGCGCGCGTGCCTACCCGCATAAACGGGCCGTAAACGCCCACGCCCGATGTTACAACACTTGTCATATTATCCTTTTTCAGCACTCCGCAGGGATTTTCCCATATCGTGCGCACTATAACGGTCAGCGGGAAAAGCTGTCCGTCGTGAGTGTGTCCGCTGAAATCAATATCTGCGCCCGCATCGGCAGTTTCCTGCAATTCATCAGGCTCGTGCGCTATAACGAAAACGGGCTTTGTTTTATCAAGGTCCCCGGTAAGCTCGTCAATATCCGCACGGCTACCGTCCT
>CADAEJ010000070.1 GCA_902786965.1 uncultured Ruminococcus sp.
ATTATACTGTAAAAAAATCGGAGCGACTTTTTAAGCCGCTCCAGCAATAACGTTTTTTATCACAGTTTTTGAATTTACAGAGTTTTTTTCGCAGAGCCACGGCGAATAATTTATACCAATGTAGTTATGCTGCCATTAGGTTCATATACATATTGGATTAAATTATTCTGTTGTTTCTTTTGCTGTTTTAGCTTGGTTTTTAGTTACTTCTTGTTTTTGGCATTTTAATTCCGTGTACATATCTGCAAAAATCCCACCTTCTCAAACGAGAAAGTGGGATCATCATTATTCAGAAAAACTCTTCTGTGCGTTCACTGCCGTCAGCCGAAGTTTTTCAATCTTGTTATGCTGAGTTCATCGTTTTTTCTAATTATACCCTATTCTCCGAGCTTTGCGATCTCATTGTGCCAGTTTTCCTTTGTAAATCTGAACTCAAACGGATATTCCCAATCCCGATGATTATGGAAAAATTCCTTCATCAGGATATATTCGCCGTCCTCCTGTAATCGGCAGCAGACCGACCAGCAATCGCTGATGCCGCAATCTGCGCAGCAGTAAAGCTCGACTACATCTGCGTCTTCATATCTCGGCGGTTCAAGAGCACGAGCAAACTGTCTGCGCATGACCTCTTTAGGATTAAGCAGGTAACCGCCAACCAATTCGGGCGAGCCCTCTTTCTCACAGTACGGCTTTTCGATCTTGCGGATCATATCAAGCAGCGGGACACCGTTGATATAATACTCCACGCCGGGATACGATACCGTCTGATCCCATGTCAGAGTGGTAGGTATAAGCCTTATCTCAAATTTGTCTGTTTCCGGCATGATCGTCATCTCCTTATTGAACTGCTCAAAAAGTGTGTTGTATATATCAATCTCCGACCGCTTCTCTCAGCTAGCGCAGTACCTTGACCATTGCATAAGTATCAAGACCGCAGTATTTCAGAAGATTTTTTCTTATCTCTGCTATCTCCTCGGGAGTGTGCGACGGCATTTCTGCAAAGGCGGCAGACGCCTCAGAGCCGTTGTGGACACCGTCAAGATTGTGATAATCAAGCTCTGGGTCGTTCGGGTACAGCGCAGGCAGAACATACTTGATAGAATACGAACCCTGCATCGCCTTTGAGTAGTAATCCTGATCCTTGAATGGTATCATCAGGTCGTGCATGTTTTCACGAATATCCAAAAGCTGCTCTGACAGGTCGGGGAACAGCTCCGCAAGATTTTTGATGACTGTCCGCTCAAAACTCATATTGAACGCAAGCGAGCAGGCACCAGTCGGTATGTCCCGGACAAGCTGCTCTGCAAGCGCACGCCTCGGGTCTGTGCCTTCTTTGCCGAGGAACTCTTTGTGCTCAAGACTTCCGTCCTGCTGCTCGATATGCAGCGAATACTGGAACGGTATCTGCTGGAAAGGACTCACATCATCGAACTGCGGAACGGGCTGCTGGTAAGTTTCAAAATCGAGATGGTAAACAGGGTAGGTCAGCGTGCCAAGAAACGCCCTTATCTTCTCTGCGTTTACCTCGTCCGGCAAATCATTCAGGGTGAACTCTATCTGCCTACTGTGTTTGTCGCTCAGTTTAAGCTCCTTTGCATTGGCAAGAACATCTTCATAGGATATTATCCCGCTGTGATAGCGTTTGTATGCAGTTCGTGCCTGAATGCCCGCAAGGTCGAATATGCTATGCTCCGGCAGATGCCTGCCGCAGTATTTGCGGTAAGCACATTTGTACGGCTTGACGCAATAGGTGTCGATGTCCCTTGGCGGTTCGTAGGGAACGCTGACATAACTACGTATCGCAGAAATGTTGCTTTCTACTTCATTGAATTTCTCCCTTACCTTTTCAGTGCAGTCCTCAAGCGCAAAAAGCTTTTGCAGTTCAAGCTCGCCGTGACGAACATACGAATTGTTCAGGTGCATGTTGTAAACATTTTTGATGTCCAGTCCGCAAAGCGTCAGAAGATAATACTGGAACGCCATGTCTTCTATATATATCGGCTGTATCTCGGTCGAACTCTTTACCTCAACGATGTCCCAGCCGTCGCCGTTTCTGTGGAGAATGTCCACAGCGCAGTAAAGCCCGTCGTGCTCAAATGCCGCCTCAGCAATGTTTTCCGCACCCGTCTGCATAATCTCATTTGTCTTGTTCACCATTTCGGATTTGTTGAAAGAGAAACCCACAAGCGAGTATCCGCCGAAATAACTGCGTGCAAGATCGCCTACAAGTGTGCCGTTTTCCAGCACCGACTCGGGCAGTATATCCTCAGCCTCTTGCGGCTTGTAAGCATCGAGCCACAGCATCTTCGGACACTGTATGCCCTTGCAGTATCTCGATTTGCTCAGATCTGTGATATTTGACATATTATCAACCTCTTTTCGTAGTGAAGATAGGATTTGCGGTTAACCTTTTCTTTGTACTATAGCAATTAACAACTTATGGCTGTGAGATTGCAAGTCAGAGTATTCACAGATATATTGATAGTGTTTCGAGTAATTCTTTACGATAGTTTTCTTTACCAATATAAGCGGCATAGTGCTTAATTTTGTATATGTTATAATCTCCGACTAAATGTTTTTTTAACAACTTAAATGAAGCATTTCCGAGCGCAATAATTACCGGTTTCCCACCAAGAAGTCTGAGTTCATCTTTAAACGTTTGAATATTCTTTCTCATTATTTCCGGATGTTCTTTAGTATACTTGACGACTTTACCGGAATCTACCTCTTCATAATCCTTAATTATATCGGTGATGTAGCTCCCCCAAAATGGTGTTGCATTAAGAGCATACCTCAATTTGAAATCGTTGCCCCGTGGGTTATCACTATGAAAATTATGCCACGGCTTGTTTGGATCATAAAATTCATCATGTTTTCCTGAACCATTTAAGCCAACAAATACAAATCTGGTATTGAGCTTATTCATTAAATCGGGATCATCAAATACATCTAGACTTCCCATATTTGATTTAGGTCGGTTATCAATTGGTTGTGACCATATTGTCCAACTTGAAACTTTCCCATACCGTTTTTTAAGTTCGTTGTAGATATTTTGATTAATCATACGACACCTCCAACATTAGATTATACAAATTATTATACCACCAAACTGAAAATTTGTCAACATTGAACAACAAATTCTCACGAGTATGCTTTCTCATCTGAAAAAAATGGGAAACAGGGGTCAATGCATAGCTGCACCAACCCCTGTTTTTATGTCTTACAGCCTTGGGTCGACAGGTTCGCTTTCAAGTGCGAGCACTGCGAATGAGCACTCGTGAACCTTGTAAAGTGGGTCGTTGTTTACGAACCGTGACAGTGACTCCATGCCGAGCGAGAACTCTTTGAGCGCAAGATTTCTCTTGCGGTTGAGCGAACGCACTTTAAGGCGTTTGAGGTGCTTTGGCTGAAGATATTCAGCACCGTAGATGATGCGCAGATACTCCCTGCCTCTGCACTTGACAGCCGGCTGGAGAAGCTTGCCCTCGGGCATTGCGGTGAATGTTTCCGGCTTTACTACCATGCCCTCACTGCCGCCTGCCGTCAATTCAAGCCACCAGTCAACGCCTGCCTGCACGCTCTGTTCGTCGCTCGTGTCAACGCACAGGTACGGCGTCTGCATAAACACAGGGTCAATGCCCGTGATGTATTTTCTGATGTTCTCCATGTGCCATACATGCTTTTCGCCCGAGAACACCCTGCCTTCGCAGGCAAGAATGTGGAACGGTGCGATGCGGTAATCGTCAACGCTCTTCACCGTCCAGCAGTATTCACGGTAAGCATCTGTGTACTTTTCAAGGTCATCATATTTGCCCTTGTACTTTTCAAGCAGCATCTGCGGATCTACATTCTGTCCCGAGGTCGTAGATTCGACTTCATGTGCTTTGTTCTGCCTTTTGCATACCTGTTCAAGAGCCTTTACAGCCGCCGCTAAACTGCCTCTGCCTGCGTTGCCTGTCGGTGCGTACTGCGTTCGGATAAGTCCCTGTGCCTTTTCCGACCACGGCATAAGCTCTGTGTCAAGGCACACCCAGTCGGTCTTGAAATCGTCCCAGAAATTCGTCTGCGTAAGCACCTTGTCAAGCCTGTCAAGAAGCTCTGTCTCTGCCTGTCCGCCGTCAAAGAAACGCCTGCCCGTTCGGGTGTAGATTATTCCTCTTGTGCCGTCAGTGATGCCAAAGCGCCTGAGCGCAGTCTCGGAATCTCTGCAAAGCACAATGACCGCCCTTGAACCCATGTGCTTTTTCTCGCACACAACATTCTGCACGCCTCTGTTCTTGTAATACGCAAACGCTTGCAGCGGGTGTTCGAGATAGCCGTCAAGCTCGCTCGTCTCGCACGGCGACATAGTTGGCGGCAGATAAATGAGCCAGTGCGGGTCGGCAGAGAATCTTGACATTATCTCAAGCGCCGCTGCCGCATTGTTTTCGTGAATGTCTATCGAGGGCATAAGATATGTCTGTATGTGCAGCTTCTTGTTGAAGTCGCCCACCGTCAGCATATCGCCCATGTTCGTATCAACAGGGTCGTCAAGCGGCTTTACAGGCTCATAATACTGTTGCAAAGCGTTCACGCTGACTATCTCTTTTTCGGGGTAACGCAGTGCTGTCAGCTTGCCGCCGAAAACACAGCCAGTGTCGATGCAGTATGTGTTGCTCTGCACCCTGACCTCTCTGCCTGCGATGTGACCGTAAACGACGAGCGCATTTCCCCTGTAATCGTCTGCCCAGTCAAGACGCACGGGCAGACCGTATTCGTCAAATTCTCCCGTTCTCTCGCCGTAAAGACAGAACTCCCTTACAGCCTGAGAGCCACGCCCGATGTACTGCTGTTTAAGTCCTGCGTGTGCAATAACAAGCTTGCCGTCATCAAGTACATAGTGGCTGATAAGTCCGTCGATGAATCCTTTGACCTCGGCTTTGAAATCCTCGCCCTTTTCTTCAAGCTCTGCGATAGTCTTGTCAAGACCGTGAGTTTCATTGACTTTCTTTCCGTTCAGATATTTCAGCAGCTTGACATCGTGGTTGCCCGGTACAGCTATCGCACTGCCTGCTTTGACCATGTCCATAACGATGCGAAGTACATCAGCATTCCTGTTTCCTCTGTCGCAGAAGTCGCCGACAAAAGCAGCCTTTCTGCCCTCGGGGTGAGCGTAAACGCCGTCCGTTTTTGTGTAACCCAGCTTTCCGAGCAGCATCTCCAGCTCGTCGCCGCACCCGTGGATATCACCGATGATGTCAAAGGGTCCGTGCTCGTCCTTTTTGTTGTTCCACAGCTTTGTGCGAATTATCTCGATGTTGTCGAGCATCTCGGGGGAGTCGATAACATAAACATATCTGAAACCCTCACGCCTTAAGCCCTTTATGCAGCGCTTCACATCGGTGTAGTGCCTGTTTATCACTCGTTCGGGCAGGTTCCTGTCCGCACGCCGAGCGTTCCTTTCCAAAAGCATATCCTTCGGCATATCCAGCACGATAGCCGCCGCATGAACGTTCTGCGCTTTTGCAAGCTGCAATATCTGCTTTCTTGCATTCGGCTGGATATTCGTTGCGTCGATGACCGTCAGCTTCATGTTGTCAAGGCGCTTGTTCGCCGCATAGAACAGCAGATCGAAAGCCTCCGAGGAAACTGTCTGATCGTTCTCGTCATCGCTGACCATTCCTCTGAAAAAGTCAGATGACAGCACCTCGGTCGGCTTGAAATACTTTTTTGCAAAGCTGGATTTGCCAGATGAGGTCGCACCGATCATTGCCACAAGGCAGAACTCGGGCAGCTCTATTTTAAACTTATCCATTCTTAGTAAACACCCCCATCTGTGTTGGTGTGCCGAGCTTTTCGTCATCGTCACCTATGCCGCTGATACGGCATTCGTAACCGAACGTTTCGCAGATATGATCTGTCCACTCTTTGAACTCCTGCCTTGTCCATTCAAAGCGGTGGTCGCCGTGACGCAGTTCATTGTCCTGCATATGCTCGTAGTTTGCATTGTATTCTCTGTTCGGCGTGGTCAGGATGACTGTTTTCGGAGCAGCAAATTCAAATACCGAGCGTTCAAACGCAGGTATCCTCATCGGCTCGATATGCTCGATCACCTCGACCACACAGGCACAGTCATAACCCTCGAACCGCTTGTCACGGTAGGTGAGCGATGCCTGCATAAGCGTGAGCTTGTCACGCAGGTATGTGTTCATATTGTCGATGTGCAGTCTCTGTGCAGCCTTTTCCAGCACGCTGACGCAGACATCACAGGCTGCTATCTTCTTTATCTGCGGCTGTTTCAACAGCAAAGCTGTCAGTCTGCATTCGCCGCAGCCGAGGTCGATAACGCTCGCCGCTCCGCTTTCAAGCACAGCGTTTTTGACCGCCTCGAGCCTCTGTGTGTTCAGCGGAGTGCGTGCCTGCTTTTCCTCTGCCGCTTCTTCTGCCTCAGCGTTTTCAGCCGCATCTTCCTCTGTCTGCTCATCTGCAAGCAGTATGTCAAGCGCCTTTCTCGCATAGCTCTTTTTTGCAGTGAAATATCTGCGTGTTATCTTCTCTTTGTTAGGGTGATCCGCCAGCCAGCCTTCACCGTGGTCGAGCAGTTTCTGTATCTCGTCCTCTGCGGTGAAATAGTGCTTCTGCCTGTCAAAAACGGGTATCAGCACATACAGGTGGTTGAGCAGTTCCGACAGCTTGATCGTGCTGCTTATCGTCAGGTCGATGTACGGCGAGATGTCCCACTCGGGAAACTTCTCGTCAAGCTTTGTCCTGTGCGTCTGTACCGTGTAGCCGAGCGGCTCGAATATCATTTGCGAAAGCTCGTCAAAGCCCTTGTCCTTGAGCGAATAAAGCGTTGCCGTCAGTTTCAGCGGCGTGTCTGCAAGCTGCTGCATCTTGTCACATCTGCCCGTCATCGCCGTTCCGAAAACACGGGCGATAGCCGTGCTCATAAACGATGTGCAGGCGTAAGGTCTGTCGTTGACATAGTCAAACAGACCGCCGTCTCTGCTGCCGACCTTTCCTCTTGCCAGGTTGAGCGGGTCTATGTCCAGAAGCAGAGCCGCCGTCGTTCGTTCATCACTGACCTCTGGGTAGAAAACATAAGCCTTGCCGTAAGACAGCTCGAATTTCTGTGCCCTGTCAGGGTGCTTGTGCAGCAGGAAACCCAGCTCCTGCGTGTTGTGTCCTTCGTATGTTATTGTCAGAAGCATCTGTTTCATCTCCTTTGTGTTTTGGTTAGCATTACATTTTATACCACAAAACCCGAGATGTCAAGTCCCTTTGTGGTATATCCTATTCATTTACACACTGCAGCTGTTCAGCAGGTACAGTTTCGATAATGACAGAGCTTTCGGGTTCATCTTCCTGCCAGAATTGCCCCTTGTTAAGCTCGTAAAGTATAACGCAGAAAGAACCAAAGCAGAACCCCGTTGCCGCCTTGCTGAAACCGAGCTTCAGCATAAGCTGATTGCATGGCTCGTTTTCGGGAATGACCCTGCCGTAAATATTCTTTGGTTTATTCGTATCGCTTTGAATACCGCTGTACCATTCGATCAGCGCATTGAACGCCTCGGACGCATAGTGGTTACGGCGGAACTTCTCGAAAATGTAGCCCTCGATCTCACCCTCCGCAAAACCCGACTGCGGTGTGATGCCGACATAGCCGACCATGATGTCGGTGTCTTTCATAGATCACCTGCTCGAACTCAAGGCTGATCTCTTCAATAAGCTCTTCTGAACGTTCCATACCAAACTGAAAATAGAATTCATCGGTCTTTTTGAGGTCTGTAAGGTATCTGTCAAGGTCACGCTCGTCAACAGACTTACGCAGTACAAGACGCTCTGTGGTCAGTTTCTCGGGTTGTCTGAACTCTTTTGCCATAGTTCACTCCTCCTTTTCTGTCTGTATCATACCACACCCGATGTACCAAATATGGGATGTCACCACCCTGACCCAACCCCAAAAAAAGAACCGCACAAGGCGGTTCAAATAATAGATTAATCAGATATGCTTTCTCTTATCTTTAGCATGCGATAAATCATCTGTTCTTCTACATCATTGTCCGAACTCTTAATATGATGCTTTAATGCCATCAGGAATTCTTTAAAATATGGGTGATTTATATTAAGGTCCTTGTAGAATTCATATATTTCTTTGTATGATACGATTGTGTAATCTGAGCCATTTTTTAATCTCATATTATTGATTATTTCTTTAAGTGTATTAGTTTCATATTCGGGAGCAAAAATAAAGTAATTCTTTTCTTTTTTATCACCTACCTCTGAATCAGCTATGTTATAATACTTGCTTAACTGTGAGTGCCTTTCCTCTTGTTCGGTGCTGATGTTGCTATCTATACCATTTATTCCAGAATGAATTTTATTCTCTATAACAATATAATTGTTATCGTCTTGTATGAGTAAATCGATATTTTTGTATTCACGAATTACAGAAAAATCCGCAGACAGCGTAATATCCTTTTTCTTGCAGAAATCACAGAACGCTTCAGGACATTCTGAAAAAATAGTTGCAAAAAGATTTGAATATGCTAGTTCATTATACTGTTGACCAATGGCATATATGAATCCTTTATTTGATGTTTCTGGTTTTAACTCGCTAAGTTTTGGCAAATTGGCAGACTCCCATATATCTTCATCATTCACGAGGTCAACTAGTTCTTTGTATTTTATATCATTATCATTGTTTGTTGCATAAACTCTTTGTGATTGGTTTAGCAATCGTTTATTCCCAATGAAAATGAATCTGGTATTTGAATTTGAATTAGTATTGTTAAGAGAGTCATCATTTGTGATATATATATGTATCTCTTTTTTTAAGGTAAACATTTTTTCTGCTTTAAATGTAATATTTATCGTGTTTAGATCCTTTTCGCCTTTGTAAGTATTGTATTTAAAATACTCGATTATTGATAGCCCGTTATACTCAATTGAAGTATCTGTTTTACCAATGTATGTCAGTTCTTCAGCTTTAGCTACTAATTCTACAGTATTTTTGAATGAAGCTTTTCTTACCAAAAGAACACAGCCAATATTAACTCTATTCTTTTCACCAATAGTTCCGTTTGGAATTATGTATATATAGTTTCCTCCATTATCAGCTGTAATAAGATTAATTGCTTCGTGAACTATATTATCTCCTTTTTGCGAATATGCAGTTGAATTATTGTTATACATTTTGTTAATGAGAATGGTTTTACCTTTTTCCATAATTCTTACCTACCTTTCATACCTCTCCGCCGCACTTTTTAGTGCGGCTTTTATTTTGTCCACAAGTTTCTGCGGCTTGGTAACTCTCACAAACTGCGCATACTGCAATGCCCACAGCAGCATCGCATTCGGACTTGACTTTACCGTTACCGCAAGCTGCTCGCCCTGCTTCCTTATGATTATATCCTCACCGAACCAGTCGATGACCTGGTCGATTATTCCCTCGTCTGCGATAAACTCCACATACTTGGGCTTGTCGGTGTACATATACGGCATCGCAGTCGAAAGCTCCTTGTAGTTTATGCCCTTCTCAAAGCCCTCGATAGTCGTTATCGGCACGAGCTTCTCCTGCGTGATCTGCATATTGGTTATCCTGTCAAGACGGTAGTACCCATGTTCTTCCACTGCTCGCTGCGTGCCATAAGATAATAGCGCTGGTTGTGAACAACGAGCTGATACGGGCTGACGGTGTGCGTCTTTGTCTTGTGCAGCTTTTTGTCCGCACCGTACTTGTTGTAGTCAAACTGAACCTGCTTTTTGTTTCTGATAGCGTCGTCAATAAGCTCAATGTTGTAAAACAGCTGCTTGTTTTTTGTCTTGTTCCATTCACCGACAGAGTGTATGTACTTGACGTTTGAGCGAAAGTATTTGTTCGACTTTGAGCGAAAGTATTTGTTCGACAGGCCGCACAGCTTTTCGATCAGATCCTTTGAGTATTTTGCGGAAATGTGCCTGCTTGAAAGCACACCGTCAATAAGCAGCCGCAGCTCCGCATCGGTGAACTCACGCTCGGCAAGGTAGCTGCCGACACGAGTGGATACGATCTCATAGCCAGCCTCTTTCAGCAAAGAGATATTCCGCCTCACTGCCTTTCGTTCGATCTCGATCTCGTATTCGTTTTTGAGCGTCTTTGCAATATCCTCATACGTCAGCAGATGCTGTTCGTCACTGTATTTGTGAAATATCTGCAATATTCGCAAAAGAGCGAGCTTTTTTGGTTCAACGCTGGTCATATCCTTTTACCCTCCGATCATATTATACTGCACCCATTGTACCATATTTGGTACATAAAATCAAGTGTGTTCCGACATCCCATTTTTGGTACATCGCCCGTGCTATGATTATGACAGAAGAAAACAACACGAGTCTGACAGGAGGTACAAAATGATCGGATACAAG